>NZ_QGNK01000011.1:0-194953 GCF_003336925.1 Rhodococcus sp. Eu-32
CGACAAACGACTCGCCCAAGGCAAAAGCAAACGCGACATCATCCGCTGCCTCAAACGAGCCGTCGCCCGCGAAATGTTCCAGCTACTCACACAAAAAATCGGAAGTTGACACTCATAGGAGCATCACGGGTGCGAAGCGCATTCACGCGGTGACGAACGCGATCACGACCAGGGCGTACACCGTGACCGCGACCGCCAGTAGGACCACGCTCAGGTAGCCGAGAATCAGCCCGGCCAGCGCGATCCCGGCACCCTGCTCACCGGTTCGTTTGATCTGGTTGCGCGCGATATGGCCGAGAACGACGGCGACGACGCCCGCAATGCCGGTGAACAGCCCGAAGACGCCGCAGATCAGCGCACCGATCGCCATCGTGTTCGTTCGACGGGGAGGCTGAAATTGGTAGCCCGGATACGGTCCCTGCTGATAGGACATCAGCAAAGTCTCGCATCGGCCCGAATATCGGGCAATTCGGTCGTGTCAGACCGCCGCTGCCAGCGCCACCGTCAACGGCACGACGCTGAGACAGCAGATCGCCGCCACCAGAAGGGCGATGACGCGTCGGCGATTCCATCGTTGCTGAGCGCCTGCGGCTGCAGACACGAACAAGACGAATCCGACGCACACCGACGCGATGGTGACGGCGACCGGCCAGGAGATCATGCGGAGGTCACGAGCTGACTTTGCCCCACCCGACGTAGGCGTCGACCTCGAGATACCCGGTGACACGCGCCTGGTCGCGCACGGGATACGGCTCACCCGTGTAGTGAGTCGAGATGCGGTCGATGTCGACGAGGTTCGGGTCGTCCTGCAGCGTGATGGTGCCGTGGACGGTGACGTGGGTGTACCAGCTGGCCTCGTCGAGCACGGAGATGGAGACCTTGGGGTTGGCCTTGATGTGTTCGAGGCGCTTACGGTCGGCCTGGAAGTTGAGGACGATCTTGTCGTCTTCCCACAGGTACCAGGTGGGAGCGGTGATGGGCGTTCCGTCGGCGCGCACGACGGCCATGACGGCCGGGTTCGGCTTCTTCAGGAGTTCGACGGCATCTGCAGGCAACGGTGGCTTCGGCATGTAGCCAAAGGTACCCAGCGCGGCGAAAACCTACTCCACTCCCGCCCGACCCGGGTCATTCCGCAGGCTCCACTCCCGCCCGAGATCGAGGCCGTGCTCGCACGATGTGGGCACAACCTCGATCTCGACGACGGGCTTACAGCTTCGGAAGCTTGACGACCTGGCCCGCGTAGGAGAGGCCGGCGCCGAATGCGAGCAGCAGCGCGGAATCGCCCGGCTTGACCTTGCCAGTGCGCAGCAGCTCTTCCATCGCCAGCGGGATCGACGCGGCCGACGTGTTGCCGGTCTCGGCGATGTCGTTGGCGACGGGCGTCTCGTCGGGCAGGTTCAGGCTCTTCGCGAGCAGCTCGGTGATGCGGCTGTTGGCCTGGTGCGGGACGAAGGCATGGACCTCGTCGGCTTTCATGCCCGCGACGTCGAGAACCTTCTGTGCGGCCTTGCCCATCTCGAACGCGGCCCAGCGGAAGACGGAGATGCCGTTCATCTTGATCCACGGACGCTCGGCGTCCGCAGTGGTGATGTAGTCGTACCAGTCGATCGTCTGGACGATGGCGTCGGACTGCGATCCGTCCGAACCCCAGACGACGGGTCCGATCTCGGTTTCGTCGCTGGCTCCGACCACGACGGCACCCGCGCCGTCGGCGAAGATGAATCGCGTCGTGCGGTCGTACGGGTCGGTGGTGAGGCTGAGCTGTTCGGCACCGATGACCAGCACGTGCTGGGCGGTGCCCGCCTTGACCAGGTCGGATGCGACGGCCAGTGCGTAGCAGAATCCAGCACATCCGGCGCAGATGTCGAATGCGGCCGGGCCCTTGGTGCCGAGACCGTGCGCGACCTTCGCGGCGGCCTGCGGAGTGAGTTCGAGATGCGTCGACGTCGCCACGATGACGGTGTCGATCTGGTCGGCGGAGACGCCGCTGGCCTCGAGTGCCTTCTTACCTGCCTCGATGGACATCTTGACGACGTTGTCCTCGGGCTCGGCGAAACGTCGGTTCTTGATCCCGGACCGCGTCTGAATCCACTCGTCGCTCGAGTCGATGAACTCACAGATCTCGTCGTTGGTCACGACTCGTTCGGGCCTGTAGACGCCCAAACCGAGAAGCTTGGACTGACGACCCTGGGTCGTGCTGATCGGCGTACCCATCTCTGGTTCCCTTCGTGCTACCGCGCCATCGCCGGGCTTGGGCTCGGGTCTTGGGCTGCGGGCTCGGGGAACACGTTACGTGTCGACGCCTTCGTGATGTGACACCAACCTCGCTATCAGGCCCGACACGACCTCCGGCTGGTCGATCATCGCGTGATGATGGGCGTCGTCGACGACGGCGAACTCGGCGTTCAGATACTGCGCGAGCCGACGTTGTTTGCGGATCCACGCGCGCCCCCACGGCGTCGGGCGCCCGGTGTGGGCGGCGGCGACCGTGACGGGCACGTCCGGAATGAGTGTTCGACGACGGATCGCATTCAACTCGCTCGCCATGTCGGGGTAGACGAAGTTCTCGATCATCGCGGCTTCCAGGTACGACGGGGTGCGGTAGATCTGTCGGATCCAGTCGTACGTCTCGATCGGGATGCCGTCGGGTGGGATCGAGTGGTTGAGAATTCTGCGCACCGTCGGTCCGAGCACGTACTGCACACCGCTCGCGCTCGACGCCGTGGCGAGGCCGTAGGCCGCCGATATGCGTATCGGCTTCGGGATCAGCGCCCACGGGTCGCGTTCGGCACTGGAGTCGAGCAGCAGAATGCCCGCCGTTCGGCTCGGGTGCAGCCGGGCGAACGCCTCGGCGTAGAACCCGGCGATCGAGTGACCGACGACGTACGTTTGCTCGGTAAGTCCCACCGCGTCGAGTACCGCGAGGATGCGGTCGGCCTCCCCGGCGGCCGTCGGCGTCGTGCCGCGCGGTAGTGGTTCGCTGAGCCCGAAGCCCGGGCGGTCGAACACGACGACGGTGTGGAACGGCGACAGGATGTCCACACAGTCGTCCCAATCGAACCAGTTACCTCCGAGTCCGCCGCACAGCACGACCGTCGGACCGCCGCCCGTGACCAGTACGTGGGTACGCAGACCGTGCACTGTCACGAACTCGCCGGGTGGTTTCATGTGAAACATTCCAGCGTCGACGCCGTCACTGTCGTGGCTTCGCCAGAGGGAACGCGAGGGTCTCGCGGATGCTGCCGCCGGTGATGAGCATGACGACGCGGTCGACGCCCATACCGAGTCCGCCGGTGGGCGGCATGCCGTACTCGAGTGCCTGCAGGAAGTCCTCGTCGAGAGACATCGCCTCCTCGTCCCCGCCTGCCGCGAGCAGTGACTGCTCGGTCAGTCGCTGACGCTGGTCGACCGGATCGGTCAGCTCGCTGTACGCGGTCCCGAGTTCGACGCCCCACGCGACGAGATCCCACTTCTCGGCGACGCCGGGAATCGAGCGGTGCGGACGCGTCAGCGGTGACATCGACGTCGGGAAGTCCTTGTAGAACGTCGGGAATTCGGTGTAGTCCTCGACGAGGTGCTCGTACATGCCCTGTGCGACGGCGCCTGCGTCCCAATCCTTTTCGTACGGAATGTCGTTCTCGTCGCACAGTCGCTGCAGCTCCTGCAGCGGGGTGTCCGGTGCGACGTCGACTCCGAGTTTCTCGGCGACGGCTCCATGCAGTGTCTTGACGGGCCATTCGCCGGAGATGTCGATCTCGATCATCTCGCCGTTCGGGCCGTCGGGGCGCAGTACGATCTCGCGGCCGTGCGCAGCAACGGCCGCCTTCTGAATCAGCTCGCGGCACAACACCATTGCGCGCTCGTAGTCGCTGTGCGCTTCGTATGCCTCGAGGATCGTGAACTCCGGGTTGTGTTTGAAGTCGGCGCCTTCGTTGCGGAACACACGGCCGATCTCGAAGACCTTGTCCATGCCGCCGACGCACAGTCGTTTGAGATAGAGCTCGGGTGCGATGCGCAGGTACAGGTCGAGGTTGTACGCGTTGATGTGGGTGACGAACGGGGCAGCGTTGGCGCCGCCGTGCACCTGTTGCAGGATGGGTGTCTCGACCTCCATGTACCCGCGGTCGGACAACGAATCTCGTAGTGACTTCACGACATTGCTGCGCGCGATCATGAGCTTGCGCGCGGACGGATTGATCGCGAGGTCCACGTAGCGTTGTCGCACACGGGATTCCGGGTCGGTCAGTCCTTTCCACTTGTCCGGCAACGGATGCAGGCACTTGGCGTTCATGCGCCAGTCCGACGCCAGCAGCGAGAACTCGCCTTTCTTGCTACGGCCGATGACGCCACTGACCTCGATGAGATCACCGAGATCGAAGTCGGAGTCGAACGAGTCGAGCTTGTCGCCGACTCGCATCCGGTCGAAGAGCACCTGGATGTCGTCGGTCCAGTCGCGTACGACGGCGAACGCGACGCCGCCGTAATCGCGAATTCGCAGGATACGTCCGGCAATTCGGACCGATGTTCCCTGTGGTGCCGTGAGTGCATCGGCGACGGTATGCGTCGGCGGATATGCGACGGGGTAGCCCTCGATGCCGTCTCCGCTGAGCCTGTTCAGCTTTGCGATGCGGACGCGCACCTGGTCGGGGCGCTTCGGGCCGACCGACACGAGCTCGTCGTCGACCGTGTCGGGCCCACTGCCGTCGCTGTGGATCTGCTCGCTGCCGACGAGCGCCGCAGGCACAGCGACGTGACTGCCGGTGTGCTTGCTCGCGCGTCGGAAACTGGGGAGCGTCAGAAAGCCTTCGGCGATGGCCGACGCGATCCCGACCTTCGGGAGTTCGCGATTGTCGGCGAAGCACAGGTAGCGCGGTTCCCACTCCGGTTGGTACTTCACGTTCGAGCGATACAGGGCCTCCAGCTGCCACCACCGGGAGAAGAAGACGAGCACCGATCGCCAGATGCGCAGTACCGGACCCGCGCCGATGCGGCTGCCTTCTTCGAACACCGACCGGAACACCGCGAAGTTGAGCGAGATCTTCTGGACGCCGAACTGATCGCCGCCGGTAGCCAGTTCGGTCACCAGCAGTTCGATGACGCCGTTCGGTGACTGCGGGTCGCGACGCATCAGATCCAGCGACACACCGGTGCGACCCCATGGCGCGAGCGACAGAACGGCGACGGTCTTCTCGCCCTGACGTGCCTGGACGAGCAGGCAGTCACCGTCGAGCGGATCCCCGAGGCGGCCCAATGCCATCGAGAAGCCGCGCTCGGTCTCGGTGTCGCGCCACGCGTCGGCGCACTCGATGATGTCCTGCATCTCCGGCGCCGGGATGTCGCGGTGCCGTCGAATCTCGACGGTGACGCCGGCCTTGCGGGCGCGGTTGACGGCCTGTCGTACCGGGCGCATCTCTCGGCCGTTCAGATTGAACTGCTTGGTGTACAGAATCGCTTCGTCGCCCAGTTCGAGGACGTTGAGTCCGGCGCGTTTGAACGCCGTCGCACCGGTCTCGCTTGCGCCCATGACGGCAGGTGACCACCCGTACTTCTCGGCGAGTCCGAGCCACGCGTCGATGGCGTGCGGCCACGCCTCCGGGTTTCCGATCGGATCGCCGCTGGCGAGGCAGACGCCGATTTCGACGCGGTACGTCACCGCTGCCTTGCCGCTCGGTGCGAAGATGACGGCCTTGTCGCGACGCGTCGCGAAGTATCCGAGCGAGTCGTCGGCGCCCCACTTGTCGAGCAGCCCGCGTAGCGCCGACTCGTCGCTTCCGGTCAGTGCGTTGCTCGAGCGCTGTGAGCGGAACAGCGTGATGGTCGCGGCGAGCAGTGCGAGCGCGCCGAACAGCCCGAGCAGGGTGTTGACGAAACCGTGTGGCCGACCGTCGAATTGCTCGTTGTCGACGGTCGCCAGCGCGGTGACGCGGTTGAACGCCCACAGGAAGGTCTGGCTTTCCGGGAGAGTGCCGGGGAACAGCGCGACGAGAGCCCAGCCGACGAGGGTGCCGACGACGGCACCGAGAATCAGCACCCCCAGTGCTTTCCAGCCGGCGCCGCGCCTGACGCGGGTGTAGAACTCGCGTCGGGACGCGATGAGTATTCCGATGACGACGAGATGGACGCCGAGCGCGATCCAGGAATCGACCTTTCCGGTGTCGATGCCTTCGGCGATGTTCGTGAGCGCCAGCAGCACCAGGTAGATCGTCAACAACCACCAGGCGATGCGTTTGCGGCTCGCGAGCGCCGCCGCGAGAATGCCGACGACGAGCGCCCACGAGAGCGACGTGTCGGGGGCGTCGAAATAGTAGGTATCGATGTATTCACGTGGCACCCGGATGACGACGCGCAACGCAGGCGACAGGCTCCACAGGAACACGAAGACCGCGTACACCCCGAGCACGAGCCCGGCGATGTGCGGGACTTCCGTCAGCCGACCGTGCGCGGGACGCACGAATGCGCGCGGAGCCGACTTCTCCGTATCGCGTCCGTGGCGTTCCGACTCCTCCGGTGACACCGATGTGCTCGTCACTGCCCACTCCTGCCGTCAGTGCTACCTGCTACCTCCTGGCAACGGTAGCGCTGACGGCAGACGAGCACGGATCATTCCGTCAAGCGGTGTGCACCGGCGTGTGCTTTCCGATCATGGCGAGCGCCGTCTTCAGACCTCGGCGCTTGCCGGTTGCCGGGTCGACGCCGAACACTTCCTTGATACCGCCGCGAATACGGAACTTGAGCTCCGACGACGTCTCCGGTGCATCGTCCGACGTCGCCGACAGGAACCGGTTCGGCAGCGACAGTTTCATGATGGTGCGCAGTGTCTGCCCGTATTGATGCGCGAGCGAACCCGTCGTGTACGGCAGGTCGTACTTGTCGCACAGAGCGCGAATCCTGACGGAGATCTCGGCGTACCGATTGCTCGGCAGATCCGGGAACAGATGATGTTCGATCTGGTAGCAGAGGTTACCGCTCATGAACGCCATCGTCGGTCCGGCGTGAAAGTTGGCGCTGCCCAGCATCTGTCGCAGATACCACTCGGGCTGCGTTTCCTTCTCGTACTCGGCCAGCGTGAACTTCTCGGCACCGTCCGGGAAGTGACCGCAGAAGATGACGCCGTAGGACCAGTAGTTGCGGATGAAGTTCGCCGTCGCATTCGCCGTCAACGTCGACTTCCACGCGGGACCCGTCAGCAGAGGAAACAGGATGTAGTCCTTGCCGACCTGCCTGCCGATCTTGCGGACGACGTCGACCGCCATCTCCTTCTTGTCCTCCCACTTCACCTCGCCGGTCCGAAGCTTGTCCGTCTCGAGGTGATGCAGCGCGACGCCCCACTCGAAGAACGTCGCCAGGAGCGCGTTGACCAGCGGCTGCGCGAAGTATTTCGGGTGCCACTCCTGGTCGCGCGTGATGCGCAGGATGCCGTAGCCCACGTCGTTGTCGAGCCCGACGATGTTCGTGTACTTGTGATGGGTGAAGTTGTGCGAATGCTTCCACCCCGCCGACGGGCACGTGTTGTCCCACTCCCAGTTACTGGAATGAATCTCCGGGTCGTTCATCCAGTCCCACTGGCCGTGAATGACGTTGTGGCCCAACTCCATGTTCTCGATGATCTTGCCGACACCGAGCAACGCCGACCCCAACAGCCAGGCCGGCTTCTTCCTGCTCGCGAACAGCACGAGCCTGCCCGCCACCATCAGCGAGCGCTGGAACGTGATGGTGCGCTGAACGTACTTCGCGTCCCGCTCGCCGCGTGAATCCTCGACGTCGCGTCGAATCGCGTCGAGCTCCTTCCCGAGTGCCTCGATATCGGCCTCGGTCAGATGGGCGTACTCCTTGATGTCCGTTATCGCCATGCTTCCCCCTTGCGAAATCCGAGTCGGCCCCGACGCCCCGTTGCCAACCCAACGGTACGGACAGTGGGCTGTGGCGTCGAGGTTCGTGGGGGTCCGGTTCGCGGGGCTCCGGTTTCGGTCTCGCCGAGCGAAGGTGACATACGGTCACTCAGAGTGAGCAAGGGGCGCCCTCGGTCCACCAACCCGTCGAAGCCCACGAGTTATCCACAGTTCGACGAGTTATCCACAGGCACCTGTGAGATACGCCCGATCAGTCGGAAATGTGTCGTACCCGCCATGTTCGATCCCCGCATGAAACGTGGGGAGTGGGCAGACGACAACTTCGCGGCACTGCGCGCGAAATCGAAGAACGGCGTCATACGCACGTCGGTATTGCGGGGGATGGGGGTGGGAGCGAAGACGATCATCGACAGAACTTCAGGTGGTCCGTGGCAACGGATGCTGCCGGGGCTTGTGTTGCTGCACAACGGTCCTCCGAGCGTGCTTCAGCGGCAGACGGCGGCGGTGATGTACGGGGGACCCGATTGCCTGTTGACCGGACGCACCGGGCTCGGTCTTCACGGATACTCGTCAGGGTTCCAGGCCAACGACGTCGGCCTGCTCATCCCGCACGAGCAGCACCGTAAAGACGCCGGATTCGTAGTCGTCGAGCGCACCTGGCGGATACCGGAAGTGGCGACGAAGTCCGGATTGCCCGTCGCACCCATCGATCGCTGTCTTCTCGACGCGGTCCGTCGTATGCATGACCCGGCACGGATCACGGCGCTCATCGCGGAGGTCGTACAGCGGGGTGACGCCGACATCGAGGCGCTGCTCGTCGAGTTGAAAGCAGGTAATGGTCGCGGAAGTGCGCTGCCACGACGCGTTCTGCGTGAGTTGGCGTCGGGTGCTCATTCGGTGGCCGAGGTCGAAGCCCGCGCCTTGTGTGAGAGAAGCGGACTGCCGCCGATGAAGGCCAATTGGGTGCTTCTGACGGCGTCGGGCGAGTTCATCGCCATCGTCGATCTGCTCGAGGACAACGTCTACCTCGCGTTCGAGGTCGAATCCTTCCTGCATCACTCTGCGCCGGCGGAGTTCGCGAAGACACTGGAACGACGTGCTCACATTCAGGGGCACGGCGCCATCGTGCTCGCGCACACACCGAAGACGATTCGTACACAACCGGATCGAGTGATCGCCGACCTCGAGCGCGCGTACGAGCAGGCCAAGCAGCGACCACGTCCGAACCTACGCGCAATCCCGCTGGCCGAGTGGCGTCAGAAGGCGTCGTAGACCCAGATCATCTGACGACCGGTCTGGCTCGGCGTCGTGATCGGATGATCGACGACGCGAGCCAGCCGGTATCCGAGGCGTCGGGGGACAGCTTGGCTTCGTGAATCGGCTGCGTCGCAATGAATTTCGACGCGTGTGACGTGTCGAATGCCCAGTGCGACGTCCGTGAGTGTCGATGCGACCGCGGTCATGACGCCGCGTCCCTCGGCGTCGACGGTCAGCCAGTAACCGAGCTCGAACCAGTCGGGTCCGCGTCGGTGAAGGCCCGCTTTGCCGAGCGTCGTCCCGGATGCACCGAGGGCGCCCCTTGCTCACTCTGAGTGACCGAATGTCACCCTCGCTCCGAATGGGCGCGTGCGCCCGGGGCGGCCCACGAGCCCGGGCCGCCGACCACCCCTCACGACGCCCGCCACGACCGCCAGGTCAGACTCCCGACGCTGATGACGGCACCCTGGGGTCTGGCGGAGGCGTACTGCTCGTACTTGCCGACCAGCGCGTCGAGGGCGGCGGACCCTTCCGGTGTGTCGGCGTCGACGATGCGCGCCGAACCGCTGACCCTGATCCACCACAGCTTGGTCCAGTCCTCGTCGTAGTGGTCGACGATGAGGCTCACGGCAGGGTCGGCGCGGATGTTCTCGAGCCGCCGAAGCTTCTGGGTGGTCTTGGGCTTCCAGTCGATCGCGGTGACGATTCGCTCGTCGACTACGGCGAAGACGACGGGTACGAGGTGTGGCGTGCCGTCGGCGTTGACGGTGGACAGCTGTGCTCGTCGGGCCTCACCGAACCGCCCGATTTCGTCGTCGATCTTCATACCGACGACACTGTCACGCCGATTCGCTGCGTGCACCGCTGCGCAGCCTTGCCGCTTCGAACTTCGAGGCGACCATGGGACGTCCGAGCAGGTGACCCTGTCCTGAGGTCACCTCCATGTCGATGCACACGTCGAGTTGCGCGGAGGTTTCGATGCCTTCCACGACAGTGTCCATCCCCAGCTCGTGCGCGACGTGGATGACCGCGGAGCACAGGGCGGACATCGTCCGTCGTCGCTCGCCGTCGTGGCTGTCCAGGTGCTGCGTCAGCGATTTGTCGATCTTGAGGATGTCGACGGGCAGCGTCGCGAGCCGTTCGAGCGAGGAGAATCCGGAGCCGAAGTCGTCGATGGCGACCAGGACTCCATGATCGCGAACGTCGGTGAGTTGCTCGACCACGGCGTCTATGTCGTGCAGCGACGTCGACTCGGCGAGCTCGATCACGAACCGGCCGGGCGGAATACCGAAGCGGTCGACGACACCGATGACGTCCGTTGCAAGTGTGCCGGCCGCGAAGTGCAGCGGGCTGACGTTGATGCCGACCTGGACCGAGATGTCCCGGTGCTGCCAGGCCGACATCGTCCGGCCGACCTCGTCGAGCACCCAATCGGTGAGCGGGATGATGAGGTCGGACTGTTCCGCGAGAGGAATGAAGTTGCCGGGCAGCAGCAATCCGAGCTCGGGGTGGTTCCAGCGGATCAGTGCCTCGGCGCCCACGATCGTGTCCGACGCCAGATCGACGATGGGCTGATAGAGCATCTGCAGCTCGTGCTCGGTCATCGCGGCGCCGCGCAGTCGCTCCAGAATGTCGAGACGCGCACGGTGGTCGTCGCTCAGATCCTCGGCGAAGCCGTGGCGGCCGGGCGCAGAGCGGGGCTCGGCACGCTCTCTGCTCATGCTCCCCCCTAATGGCCGGTCGGCCGTGGAAGAGAATAACCCCAAAGTCTGCTTTGACGCTACAAACAAAACTCTTTCCCCGTTTTGCGTCGTCGGCCCTCCGATCGGGGCTCCCCGAATTCGCTACCTCGTCGAACCTCGCACCACCACGGACCATTCGGCCTGCGGGAGTGCCGACAGCGACCCGAGTACCCAGCGCGCAGCGTTCCGGCCCTGGTCGTACAGGGATTGTGCGACCGTCGTCAGCCCCGCCGCCCCAGCCGCCTCCGAGTCGTCCCACCCGGTCACCGCAACGCCCGATGCGCCCGCGTCGAGCACACCCAGCGCCAGATCGTCACTGGTGCACAGAATTGCGTCGGCACGGTAGTCGTCGAGCAGAGTCCGCGCCGCAGCCGCGCCCTCCGCACGTGCGTTCGTCGGCACGAACGCCACCGGTATCTGCTCCCACCCCAACCCATATTCGACGACCGCTCGCCGGTACCCGGCAAGGCGGGCAGCCGTCACCGGGAAGGTGGCGTTCTCGGGTTCGGGTCCGAGGACTGTCTCGGCTATCCGATCGCGGTCGCGCGGGAAGCTGATGATCGCGGGTCGCCGGGCGCCGTCGAGTCCGATGGTGCCGATGGCGTGTGCGGCTGATGCGTCGTCGATTCCGATGAATTCGATGCCGGGATGTCGCGGTCCGCCCTGAATGCACGCGGGTTTCCCTGTGGCCGTGATGATGTCGAGGACAGGGTCGTCGGCGACCGTCGTCCACAGTACGAAACCGTCGACGTGGGCGTCGCGAATTCTGTCGAGGTCGACGCCGATGCGCGAGTTGGGGAGCAGGACGAGTCCGGTGTCGGTGTCGAGGCAGGCTTCGGCGATACCGGACAGGAATGCGCGGGCTTCGGGGTTCTCGAACGAGTAGGTGAGCTTCTCGGTCAAGACGACGCCCAGGTTGTTCGTCTTTCCGCTCCGCAGTGAACTCGCCGCTCGGTGCGGTCCGGTGTAGCCGAGTTCGGACGCGGCGGCGAGGACGCGGTCCCTGGTCGATCCGGACACCCGCCCGGGCTGGTTGTAGGTGTAGGAGACGCTCATGGTCGACACCCCGGCGGCGCGGGCGACATCGGCCATGGTCGGGCGGGTGCTCATGGGGTCAGACTAGCGGCTGGCGAGGCTGATGTGTAACGATACACAGCATGCCTGGCTCGACTGTTCTCCGACTCGTGGTGCTCGCCGCAGCCGCGTTCGTCTACGTGACCGCGGAGACGCTGCCGATAGGCCTGCTCCCGGAGATCTCGTCGGACATGGGCGTCAGCGAGTCCAGCGTCGGCCTGCTTCTGACCTTCTATGCCTACGGTGTCGCGGTCATGACGATGCCGCTCATCACGTTCGTTCGCCGATGGCCGCGTCGGCGAGTCGTGGTCGTGACCGTTGCGGCGCTGGCGTTGTCGCAACTGCTGTCCGCGGTCGCCGTCGGCTATCCGATGCTCGTGATCGCACGCATGATCTGCGCGGCGACGCACGGCGTGTTCTGGGCGGTCGTCGCGCCCGTCGCGGCCTCACTCGTTGCGCCGACCATGCGGGGCAAAGCAATTGCGACGGTGTACGCGGGAACGTCACTCGCGCTCGTCGCCGGCAATCCGCTGACCGCGGCGTTGGGGCAGTGGCTCGGATGGCGCACGGCCGCAGCATGTATCGGGGTGGTGTCCGCGGTCATCGCCGTGACCCTGTTCGCCGTGCTTCCGAGAATGGAGGCCGTCGACGCCGGATCGAGTCGCGGAAAGGTCGTCGACCGATCTCTCGTACTGATCTGTGTCGCAACATTTCTCGCGGTCCTCGGGCATTTCGTCGCGTACACGTACTTCTCGTTGCTCGTCGATCGTGGTCTCGGGTCGATCGGCACGACCCTCACACTGATGCTGCTGCTGTACGGGTTGTGCGGCGTCATCGGAATCTGGATCATCGGCAAGACGTTCGACCGGTGGCCGCGGCACTCGACGATCGTGTCGTTGAGCGTCGTCGCCGCAGCTCTGCTGATTCTGTGGACGACTCTGCAGTCGGCGCCGGGTTCGCTCGCGGCACTTGCTGTTCTGGCGATCGGCCTGTGGGGGCTGGCCTTCACGACCGTCCCGGTCTGCCTGCAGTCCTCGGTGCTGAACGCCCCACGCCCGGATCCGGATCGGGCGTCGGCGATCTATGTCGTGTCGTTCCAGGTCGCCATCGCGTCGGGAGCGCTGATCGGGGGCGTGATCATCGATCGGAGCAGTATCGCGGTGGTGACGGCAGCAGCATGCGTGCTGGTCGTCGCCGCCCTCGTGACGGTGGTGCTGGGGCGGGGTACGTTCGCCGCCCCGGATCGACCGAAGGCGTCCCTTGCTCACTCCGAGTGACCGGATGTCACCCTCGCTCCGGCGGCGAAGGCCAGCCCCACCCGCGCACCCACCAACCTGTCCATCAACCCGGACAGCAGTGCGATCCCGTCGGTCGAGAGCACGGACTCCGGGTGGAACTGGATGGACTCGAAACCCGGACCCCGCAGGGCGTTGACGTGCCCTTCGTCCACCGACACGTCCACCCCCGCGATGTTGCCGGGCCGGGCGACGAAGGTGTTGTAGAACCCCACGGTCCGCTCCTCGCCGAACACGCGGACGGTCTTCTGCACACCCTGCTGCGGCTGGGGCAATGCAGCTAGCTCCAACCCCAGTTCGCGCGCGAGGACCTGATGGCTCAAGCAGATCGCGAGCAAGGCTTCACCCGTCGACAGTCGTTCCCGCACGATCTCTCCCGCGCGGGCGATGCGCGGATCCGACATGTCCGAGGGATCGCCCGGCCCGGGTCCGCACACCAGCAGATCTGCGGTCGACGACGTGAACTCCTCCCACCGCACGACCGTCACAGCCATCCCGAGGTGCCGCAGCTGGTGCGCGAGCATCGCAGTCCACTGGTCTTCGAAGTCGACGACGACGGCTGTCCCACGCGAAGGACCCGAGGCCTCGGGCTGCACATCCATCCAGAACGACGCGAGCTTCTCGTTGCGCCGCGCCAACGCGTCGGCGACGCCTGGAAACTCGGTGAGCCGAACGGCATTCTCACCCGAAGGCCGCCGAGCCTCCACTCCCAACGCCGCCAGCACGCCGCCGAGCTTCGAACGCGTCTCGGCGACTTCGTGTTCCGGGACGGAGTTGCGCACCAACGTGGCTCCGGCGGAGATCTTCAGTGCACCGGTCGGCGATATTTCACAGGTACGAATCAGGATGGGTGCGTCGACCGTCGTGACGCCGTCGCGACCCTCGAACAACGCGAGGACACCGGAATAGTAGCCACGCCCGGATGTCTCGTACCGTTCGATGACGCGCGACGCGTTCTCGATCGGTGATCCGGTGACCGTCGGCGCAAACATGGTGTCACGCAGGATGTCTCGTGGATCGAGATCGCTCTCGCCGACGAGGACGTACTCGGTGTGCGTCAGATGGCCCATCTGCTTGAGTCGCGGCCCGACGACGCGTCCGCCGTGATCGCAGATTCGACTCATCATCTTGAGTTCTTCGTCGACCACCATGAACAGTTCGGCGTTCTCCTTCGCGTCGTCCAGGAACGCGAGTACTCCCGCGCCGGAGGGTCCTTCGACGGGATGCCGGTACGTTCCGCTGATCGGATTCATGAATGCCGAGCGTCCGTCGAAACCGACATGCCGCTCGGGCGTCGCACCGACCAACGTCACCGACGGCGTGTGCACGAAGAACGTCCAGTACGAACCGGATTCGCCGAGCAACAATCGTCGGAAGATCTCGAGGCCGGACCCGACGGAATCGTCGAGCTGGGCGCGGAAGTCCCGTCGGATGACGAAGTTGGCGCCGGCGCCGGTGCCGATCTCGTCGGCCAGAACCCTCGCGACGATCGAGGCGTACTCGTCGTCGCCCGGTTCGAAACGGCCGTCGGCCAGCGTCAGCTCACCAGGGCCGATTGTCTCCACGACCTCGTCGACGGTGACGGCGAACCGCGAGCGGACGTGCAGACATTCCAGCGGCGCGCCGTCGTCGTGGCAGACGAACCCACGCTCCCGAATCTGCCGAAACGGTACGAGGGCGAGTATGTCCGAGTTGCCATCGATGGGGATGTCGGCCAGCGAGTCCACCGATACGACGTCGCCGACCAGGACGTCGACCCCGCCCTCGCGGCTGATGACGGCGAACGGCTCGTCGCCGCGGAGAGCGTCGGACAGTAGTTCGTTCACGGGTTGCCTCTCTCGAAAGTTGTGCGGACTCTCGAGAAAGACATGAAAATGGCCGCCTCGAGAGGCGGCCACGGCATGAAATACGCGAAGTGTGGGCGCCTAGGAGCGCCACCACCAGGATCCTGCGACGGACATCGATGCGTACATGTCGGGTCACTGTACACATCGTCAGCAGGATATGGTCACCGAGGCCGCACCTGCGGCCGCGTGAGGTGCAAGGGAACCCGGTGCGAATCCGGGACTGACGCGCAACGGTGACTGCTCAGCCCGAGCAGGAGTCCGATCGCTTGCTCCGCACGACGTACGTCCCGCGGCTCCGCGACACGAGCCCCTAGTAGGAAGTTCGGCTCCCTATGACACTCCGTAAGCCTGTGGCGTCGGCCATGCTGGCGATGCTCGTTCTCGCCGGGTGCGCCTCCACCGACACCGACGCGCCCAGCCAGGCCCCCGACGGCAACTCCAGCTACCCCCTCACCATCTCCAACTGCGGCCAGGACGTCGTCGTCGACGCACCACCGCAGCGCGCTGTCTCTCTGAACCAAGGTTCGACGGAGATTCTGCTCAGCCTCGGTCTCGCGGATCGCATGGTCGGCACGGCGACGTGGACCGACCCCGTGCGCAGCAACCTCGCGTCCGAGAACGAGAAGGTACCGCGCCTGTCCGACAACAATCCGTCGTTCGAGACGGTGCTCGACACCGAACCGGATTTCGTGACGGCGTCGTTCGGTGGAACCCTCGGTCCGGGCGGCGTCGCCGAACGCAGCCAGTTCGAGCAGCTCGGCGTCCCGAACTATCTGTCGCCGACGGACTGCAACGGCAAGACCGACGACAGCGTCAACTCCGACGGCGCGCGCACCGAGCCGCTCCAGATCGAGACCGTGTACCAGGAGGTGCGCGAACTCGCCGCGATCTTCGACGTCCGGGAGCGCGGTGAGAAGTTCGTCGCCGAGCTGCAGGATCGGTTCGAGAAGGCATCGTCGACGGTGAATGCGTCGGGCACGTCGCTCGTCTACTGGTTCGCCGACACCGCGACGCCCTACATGGCCGGTTGCTGCGGGTCGTCGGGCATCATCACGAACTCCGTCGGAGCCGACAACATCTACGCCGACACGACCGACGAATGGCCGCAGGTCAGTTGGGAATCCGTCGCGGACAGGAATCCGACGGCCTTCGTCCTCGCCGATCTGAGCCGTCGCACATTGGCCGGAGACGCGTTGGATTCCAAGATCGAGTTCCTCGAAACCAATCCGGTGACGCAGCGCCTGCCCGCGGTGGCGAACAGACGGTACATCGTCGTGAACGGCGCCGATCTGAATCCGTCGATCAGAACGGTCGACGGCGTCGAGAAAGTTGCTGCTGCGCTGCAGGACTGGGGCCTGGCGAAGTGACGTCGGTGCTGGAGCGGCCGAGGCAGAAGCGGAGCGTACTCGCCCCGCTTCTGCTCGGTGGGGTGGTCGTTCTCGCACTGTCGATCGCCCTGGCGATCACCATCGGTCCCGCCGATCTGTCCATTTCGGACGTATACCGAGTAGTGTTGCAGCACATAGGTTTCGGTGATTCGGGCGTCAGTAGGATCAAGGACGGCATCGTCTGGGAACTACGGCTTCCTCGGACGTTGCTGGCGGCGATCTGCGGCGCGGGGCTCGCGTTGTGCGGCGCGATCATGCAATCGTTGCTGCGAAACCCGTTGGCGGATCCGTTCGTTCTCGGTATCTCGTCCGGAGCGTCGACGGGGGCGGTGCTGGTGGCAGTGCTCGGCGTCGGCGGCGGCATGCTGTCGCTGTCGTCGGGCGCGTTCGTCGGGGCGGCGCTGTCGTTCGTGTTGGTGATGCTGCTCGCCGCGGGTGCGGGAGGTGGCACCGATCGCGTCGTACTCGCAGGAGTTGCTGGGACGCAATTGTTCTCGGCACTGACGTCGTTCATCGTGATCTCGTCGGCAGACGCAGAACAGACACGAGGGGTTCTGTTCTGGCTGCTCGGCTCGCTCGGCGGTGCCGACTGGGACGACGTCGTCCTGTGCGGCACCGTCTGCGCGGTCGGCATCGTCGTCTGCTTGCTGTACGCGTCGGCGCTCGACGCCTTCACGTTCGGCAACGACGCGGCCGCGTCGCTCGGTGTGTCCGTCAAATGGATTCGGATTCTGCTGCTCGTCATCACGGCGTTGATCACGGCGATGCTCGTCAGCGCGGCGGGGGCGATCGGATTCGTCGGCCTCGTGCTGCCGCACGCGGCCAGGTTCCTCGTCGGCTCGCGACATCGGCGTCTGTTGCCGACGACGGTTCTCGTCGGCGCCATCTTCATGGTGTGGGTCGACGCCGTCGCACGCACGTTGTTCGAACCGCAGGAGATTCCGGTCGGCGTGGTGACCGCGCTGATCGGTGTTCCTGCGTTCGCGGTCATTCTGTTTCGGATGCGGAGGGCTCGATGACCATTCGTGGCAAAGCAATTCGGTGGGCTCGCTCGGGGCACACGATCCTGGACGGCGTCGATTTCGAGCCCACGGTGGGGGAGACCGTGGGCTTGATCGGCCCCAACGGGTCCGGCAAGTCGTCGCTCCTGCGCATCCTCGCCGGCATCGTGACGCCCGACCACGGCTCGGTGACACTCGACGGCGACGCGATGGAGTCGTTGCGACGCAAGCAGATAGCGCGGCGCGTGGCGATGGTGGATCAGCATGCGACCACCGACGTCGACATCTCCGTGCGGGACGTCGTGCGGCTCGGTCGCATTCCGCATCAGGGACTGCTCGGTGGCGACGCGGCCGCCGACGATCGTGCCATCGCACGCGCCCTCGAGAACACCGGGATGACGTCGAAGTCGGACCGGTTGTGGCACACGTTGTCCGGCGGTGAGCGTCAACGTGTGCAGATCGCACGGGCGTTGGCGCAGGAGCCGACGGAGTTGTTGCTCGACGAACCGACCAATCACCTCGACATCCAACATCAGCTCGACATACTGGCGTTGGTTGCCGAACTGCCGCTGACCAGCTTCATCGCCCTGCACGATCTCAATCTGGCGGCGATGTTCTGCGACCGGATCGTGGTGCTGCGCGACGGTCGGGTGGTGGCGACGGGAACCCCGGTGGACGTCATCACCGCAGACTTGGTGCGGGAGGTCTACAACGTGCACGCCGACGTCGAACTCGACGAGTCGGGGACGTATCCGCAGGTCACGTATCGTCGGCGCACCGGGCACGTGCGCGCGAATGTATAGCGGGCTGTACATTCGCGCGCACGTGCGGCGTCAGCCGCCTGCTCGTCGCTGCTCTTCGGCGCGGGCCCGGCACTGACGCAGGAATTCCTCGTCGGCCTCGGGTGTGGTTCCGACGGCGCGGCCGGGCCGGGTGTCGTACTCGGGATACGCGGAGTTGCTGCGTCGCTGCGGCACGCCTGCCCCACCCCAGATACCGCCACCGATGGGCCTGCCGACGAGCAGCCATACGATCGATCCCGCGAGCGGGATGAAGATCACCAGCAGCAGCCACATCATCTTCGGCAGGTGCCGGACGCCGCCCTCGTCGGCCGTGATCACGTCGATCAGACAGAACACCCACAGGATCATGATCAGCAAGCCCAGGTACGGCACCGTTCGTCCTCCTACAGACCAGGCGGTATTTAGCCAGGAGAACCATACAGGGAATCGTCGGGAAGGACAGGCCTCGGTTTACCGACGCCGGGTTTGCGGTATCGACCGCTTCGAGAAATCGACGACAGGAGGCGTCCGTGGGTCTGCAACAGCTCGAGGCGATGGTGAAGGAAACGGTGACCGCGGGGGAGCCTTTCGAGTACGGAGCGGACGAGTCGGAGCTGAACTACCTGGCTTCCCTGGCGGCCAGGCCCGGTACGCAGCTCGTGTGCGAAGTGGGATTCAATGCGGGCTTCTCCAGCTGGGCGTTCCTGTCGGCGTCCTCGTCGACGGTCGTGTACTCGTTCGACCTGGCCGGTTACGCCTACAGTGCGGCCGCGAAGGAACACATCGACGAACTGTTTCCCGGCCGTCACACCTTGATTCAGGGTGACTCGCATTCCACGATCAAGGAATTCGCGGCCAAGTATCCCGACATGCGGTTCGACGTCATCTTCGTCGACGGGGACCATTCGCTCGACGGTGCCCGCGCCGACCTCGCCGACCTGCGTGCGCTGGCCACTCCGGAGACCGTCGTCGTCATGGACGACATCACCCCGTGGCTGTGGTTCGGCGAAGGGCCGACACAGGCGTGGCAGGAAGCCGTCGAGGCCGGGTCCGTCGTCCACCGGAGCTACTACCGCGACGGCGTTCCGGTCGACGTCGTCGAGCCGCCTGCCAGCCGTGCCTGGGCCGAGGGGTACTACCCGGCCTGAGTCAGACACCGCTCGATCGCGTCCACACCCCGATCCAGTTCGTCCTCGGTGACCGTCAGCGCCGGCCGGAACCGTACGGCTCGCTCCCCGCAACCGAGGACGAGAACATGTTCGACGACGCGTAGATCGTCGAGAAGCCGGTCGCGCGAGGCCGCGTCGGGCATCGTGAAGGCGCACATCAGACCGCGGCCACGGACCTCGGTGATCGCGGAATGCCGCAAGGCCGCACCCTGCAACCTGGTCAGCAGATGCTCGCCCAGCACCGCGGCTCGCGCGACGAGCTTCTCCGATTCCATGACCTCCAGGATTCGACGCGCACGCACCATGTCCGTGAGGTTGCCGCCCCACGTGGAGTTCAGACGTGACGACACGGCGAACACGTTGTCGGCGATCTCGTCGACGCGACCGCCGGCCATGATCCCGCAGACCTGGACTTTCTTGCCGAAGGCCACGACGTCGGGGGTCAGGCCGAGTTGCTGGAAGGCCCAGTTGGTTCCGGTCGTTCCGGCGCCCGTCTGCACCTCGTCGACGACGAACAGTGCGTCGAACTCGTGGCACAGGTCCTGTAGCTGCTGTAGGAACTGCGGGCGGAAGTGATTGTCGCCGCCTTCGCCCTGGATGGGTTCGACGATGGCGCAGGCGATGTCGTGCGGATTGGCCTCGAACGCGACGCGGGCCGCTGCGAGGGCGTCGGCCTCGACGGCGTCCATGTCGGCGCCGGATCCGATGAACGGGGACGGAATTCGGGGCCAGTCGAACTTGGGGAAGCGGGCGACCTTGTTCGGGTCGGTGTTGGTGAGCGACATCGTGTATCCCGTACGCCCGTGGAACGCGTGTTCGAGATGCAACACCTGGGTGCCCAGCTCCGGGGCAGGAGCGGACCCTGCGGAGTGAGCTGGGGAACCGATTCCGTGCGCCTCGTTCCAGCGTGACTTCCAGTCGAAGCAGACTTTCAGCGCGTTCTCCACGGCCAGGCCGCCGCCCTCGACGAAGAACAGATGCGGCAGACGCGCATCGCCGAGAACGCGCGAGAAGGTGTCGACGAACCGAGCCATCGCGACGGTGTAGATGTCGGAATTACTGGGCTTGTTGACGGCGGCCTGCATCAGATCGGCGCGGAACGCTGCGTCGTCGACCAGGCCGGGATGGTTCATTCCCAGCGCCGACGACGCGAAGAAGGTGAACAGGTCGAGGTACTCGGTGCCGTCGCGCGCGTCGACGAGCGTGCATCCGCGCGACGCATCGAGGTCGAGCACCACCTCGAAACCGTCGGCGAGCATGTGGCGACGAAGAGTGTCGTGCACGTCGTCGGCGCGGATCTTCTGGCGATGTAATACCTGCGTCATGAAACCAAGATACGCGCCGAAATTTCGTAATCAACGGCTTTCTTCAGGAAAATATCCGGTAGAACACCGCGTCGACTACGTTCGTAGACGTCGTTCCCCACCGAAAGGTAGTGCCATGTCTGTCCTCGGCGACCAGTCTTCGACCGTCAGCCACGACGAACTGAGTGTCAGGACTCGCGCCATCCTGGAGCGTCTCGGCGTCGACGCGGATCTCGACGTTCCGCGCTCGCACGAGACGATCGTGGCGCGATCGCCTATCACGGGCGGAAATCTCGCGTCGCTTCGCGCGGCCCACGCGTCGGACGTGGACGCGGTGCTGGCCGACGCAAGGACCGCCTTCGCCGGATGGTCGACGGTCCCTGCCCCGGTGCGCGGCGGGCTGATTCGCGAACTCGGTGAACTGCTGCGCGAGCACAAGGACGATCTGGGCGCACTGGTGTCGATCGAAGCCGGAAAGATCGTGTCCGAGGGCCTCGGCGAGGTCCAGGAGATGATCGACATCTGTGACTTCGGCGTCGGACTGTCCCGTCAGCTCTACGGCAACACCATCGCGACCGAGCGACCCGGCCACCGCATGATGGAACAGTGGCACCCGCTCGGCGTCGTCGGCGTCGTCACGGCGTTCAACTTTCCGGTGGCCGTGTGGTCCTGGAATGCGGTGCTGGCGTTGGTCGCCGGTGACACCGTCGTCTGGAAGCCGTCGGAGAAGACGCCGTTGACCGCACTCGGCGTCCACGCGTTGTTCCAGCGTGCGGCAGCCAAGGCCGGTGTGGACCCGAAGGTCGCGCAACTGCTCATCGGCGATCGCGTCGCAGGGCAAGCGCTCGTGGACGATTCGCGTGTCGCGCTGCTGTCCGCGACGGGGTCGACCCGAATGGGACGTGAGGTGGCCCCTCGCGTCGCCCAGCGCTTCGGGCGCGTTCTGCTCGAACTCGGTGGCAACAATGCGGCCGTCGTGACGCCGTCGGCGGATCTGGATCTCACGACGCGCGGCATCGTCTTCTCGGCGGCAGGCACTGCCGGACAACGGTGTACGTCGCTGCGACGCGTCATCGTGCATTCGTCGATCGCCGACGACCTGGTGGATCGCATCGCACAGGCCTACGAATCACTCTCCATCGGTTCGCCTTTGGAGTCGGACACACTCGTCGGGCCGCTGATCGATGCACCCGCGTTCGCGGGGTTCCAGAAGGCGATCGACGCGGCAGTCGCGGCGGGTGGCGAGATCCGAGCGGGCGGACAGCGCGTCGACGAATTCGGTGAGAACGCGTACTACGTTCAGCCGACCATCATTTCGATGCCGGACCAGGCGGAGATCGTGCGGCACGAGACGTTCGCTCCGATTCTGTACGTGCTCACCTACGACACCCTCGACGAGGCCATCGCGCTGCACAACGATGTGCCGCAGGGGCTTTCGTCGTCGATCTTCACGACGGATCTCCGAGAAGCCGAGCGGTTCCTGTCGGTCACCGGATCGGACTGCGGCATAGCGAACGTCAACATCGGCCCGTCCGGCGCGGAGATCGGTGGCGCGTTCGGCGGTGAGAAGGAGACCGGCGGCGGGCGCGAATCCGGTTCGGACGCATGGAAGTCCTACATGCGCCGGGCGACCAACACGGTCAACTACTCGAACGAACTGCCGCTCGCGCAGGGAGTGCGCTTCGCACCCGTGCGTGGGTAGTCGGACCACAGGGCAACCAACCACGCACCCGGGAGTGGAGCCTGCAGGAACGACCCATACAAGGGGTGCGCGTCAGCGCATTAGTCCCTGCACCAGTGCGTCGACGATCTCGTCGGTCGACGTCTCCGGGTCGATCGGCATCGTCAGTCGGTCGAGCAACAACCCGTCGATCGCGTAGTGGAACAGCGCAACCTCCTTCGCGCCGCCCGGGAGGCCTGCCGCACGGTTGAATTCGACGTCCGCGCGGAAACCCGATCGCTGCCAGTCGCCGAGCAGCTCTCTGACCTCGGGTCGTCTCGACGCCTCCAGCCGCAGCTCGAACAGCGCGAGCGTCACGTCGCGATTGTCGATCAGACGCGCGACGATGTCGCGGACGTAGTCGGCGAACAACTCGGCGCTCGGCACTCGCTCGGCGAGCGGCGCGTGCACCGTCGGGTCGGGTGCGAGGCGTTCCCCGATGCGCTCGATCAAGCCCGCGATGACGTCCTCGCGCGTCTTGAAGTAGTTCGACGCCGTGCCCCGGGGGACGGCGGCCTCGACGTCGATCGCGCGATGCGTCAGACCGCGGGCGCCCTCACGTGCGAGGACGCGCAGGCCGGCGTCGGCGAGCTCCGATCGTCTCTGCGGATTGCGTGCCACGGGAAAAGGCTAGCGCAACCACGACAGATGTCGTAGTCTGCTCCTCGAACCACTACAGACGTCGTGAATGGAGAACCCATGCGAGAACTGGTCTACTACGTCGCCGTCAGTCTCGACGGGTACATCGCGGCACCCGACGACACCTTCGACGCATTTCCGGTACAGGGCGATCACATCGACATGATCGTGCGCGAATACACCGACACCGTCCCGACGCTGGGGCTGCAGGCGCTCGGTCTCACGGCACCGCTGACACGGTTCGACACCGTGCTGATGGGGTGGAACACGTACGCCGCCGGGCTGCCCGCGGGCGCCACCGATCCTTATGCGCACCTGCGGCAGTACGTGTTCACGCGCAACCATTCGATCGACGAGCCGGGTGTCACGGTGACGTCGGACGATCCGGTGACCGTCGTGCGGAAGCTGAAGATGGAGGAGGGAAGCGGTATCTACCTGTGCGGTGGCGGGGAACTCGCGTCGTCGCTGATCGACGAGATCGATCGGCTGATTCTGAAGGTCAATCCGGTGTTGCTCGGGTCGGGCAAGAAGCTGTTCGCGGAGCGAGAGTACGACGTCACTACCGCGCGGTTGGTCGCGAGCACACCGTACGAGTCCGGCGTCGTGATCAACGAGTACACGATCGAACGGTGATCACTCCACCGAGATGCTGTGCGCCCGAAGCTGTTCGACGACGTCGTGCGACGGCCATTCCGCAGCACGGAAGCGGGCGGGTTCCATACCCGGCATGGGCTCGATTCCGGTGATGCGTGCGACGTCCTCGAACTGCACGTAGAACATGTCCGACGCGCGACCGGCGAATGCGACGAGATCCGTTCGCGGGAGCGTGCAGTCGACGCCCTCGTCCCAGATGGTGACGGTGCGTGGACCGAACGGCGTCGTGATCACCGCTGCGGACCGGATCGTGATGGTGGTGCCGTCGAGATCGTATTGTCCGCGCAGCCAAACGGATTGAGCGTCGTACTCTCTCGCGATGTGCACACACCGTGCCCGCGCGGCCTCGGCGCTGTCGGGCCGCACGGTGTCGAAGGTGACGATGTGTCCGTCGTCGTCGACCGTGTACGCCTGCGGCGAGAGTCCGCGTGCGGTGTGGGTGTACTGATGTTCGATCATCGAGAAGTGCCGGGCGAGGATGTCCTCGTCGTCACCGGGAACGACGTAGATCGTGTCGACGTCGGGAACGAAAGCCACAGGTGCACAACCGAATCGCGATCGATGCGACGCGAGCCAACCCGGGTCGAGCAGCCAGGACGTGAAGTAGTTGCTGCCGCTGTCGACGAGACGTTGTATCGCGCGGCCCTTCGTCGGATCGGCGTGCACCGTGATCGTCGCGAGATTGGACCGGGCTGCGGAGAACACGGTGGCGGGATCGACGCCCCACTCGGAGATGGTCTCCCAGGACACGATGGTGCGCCGGCCCGGGGTGTCGACGGCCACGAGCTCGTCGACGAGGGGGAACACGCGTCGCGACACGAGGAGGCCGGGTGGGGGCGCGCCGATCGTGTACGTCGACGGTTTCAACACTGGGCGCAGACGGGGGAGCGCGACGTCCCAGCTGCCGGGGGCGTCGTTCGCTTCGATCATCGTGGCGACGAAGTGTTCGATGTGGGCCGACAGCTCGGCTTCCCCGTACGCGGCGGTCTCGGCGAACAGATTGTCCAGGTAGAGCACCGCGTCGCGGCCGTAGTAGACGGCGAAATTCTCGGAGTCGTACATCGGGTCGGCGCCGCCCTCGACCCGGATGCGTTCGAGCACGAGGTATGCCAGCCGTGCCCTCGGGTCCACGCCGTTTGCCGCCACGCGGGAGATGGTAACCGGGCGCCCCGAGTATTTCGCTCCCTTACTCGCCCGGATATGCGGGATCTTCGCGAATATCGTCGAATCAGGGAGCGAAATGCACCCCTACGCGGTCGGCGGCCGCGCGGCGGAGGAACGGCTGCACGACGGCGGAGATCTCGTCGGCCTTGCGTTCGAACAGGGCGACCGTCCCGTGCTCCACGATGGTCGTCTCCACCCTCGTCACCTGCGACAGAGCGGACTCGAGCGGCGCGATGTTCGGCATCGCGAACGGATCGTCCGACGCGCCGAGCAGGAGTGTCGGCGCCGTGACGAGACCGATTCGGTCCTCGATGCGATAGCGGTCGCACGCCCGATGTCCCTCTGCCGGGTCGACGCCGTACGCCAGCGCGTCGTGCACGAAGCGGTTCAACAGATCCGCGGACGGCTGCGGGTAGTACGGACGCCGCTTGTTCCACAACGTGTTCAGATGCGTGCCGTCGTCGGAGATGTTCGCCTTGTCGACGCCGTCGGGATTCTCGGGACGTGCACGACGCTCCGGGCCGGTGAACGGGCACGACGACAGCACCAGCGCGGTCACGTCGGTACTCACTTCGCCGTTCCCGGCCGCGGAGGCGACCTCGAGTGCGACCAGTCCGCCGGTGTGGTGACCGAGAAGGCTTACCTCGTCGATCCCGATCTCGTGCAGGAGCTCGTGGACGCCGCGTGCGTACAGCTCGATGGATTGCGGTGCAGGCACTTTGACGCTGGCCCCGAAGCCGACCATGTCCATGGCGATCACGCGATGCTCACGGGCCATCAGCGGTATGAATTCGCGGAACTCGTCGCCCGAGCGCGGCGCCTGATGCAGCAGCAGCAGGGCGGGGCCGTCGCCGGCTTCGACCACGTGGATCTGTCCGATCGGGCAATCGACGTAACGCGAACGCGTGTTCAACCTTGTCACCTTTCAGCCCCGGCGAGGGGACGGGCCGTGACGACGAGACCGAGAGCGACGGCTGCCGCTACGCCCATCATCGACGCTGTTGCCTGTGCATTGTTACCCAGGAGCCCGACGACCGGCGCGGCGGCGGCGGCGCACAGGAACTGGAATCCGCCGATCAGTGCCGATGCCGTGCCTGCGGTGTCGGGATGGCGGGCGAGTGCGAGCGCGGGAGCGTTCGGCATGACGGACCCCATCACGGCGAGCAGAAGGAGGACGGGAACCCCGAACCCCGCGAGGCCACCTGTCTCCGTTGCAGCGAGAACGACGAAGACGCCGCCGACCAGCGTTCCCGCCGCGAGTGACGCCCGGAGTATTCCGTACGGGCTCCACCGCCGCAGCAGTACCACGTTCAGTTGCGACGATCCGATCAACACCGCTGCGCCGCAGGCGAAGAACACTCCGAACTGTCCCGGGGTGAGCTCGAACTGATTCTGCAGCACGAACGGAGACGATGCGATGTACGAGAACATGAGGATGCGACCGCATCCGCACACGATCACCATCCGCACGTACGGCGAATCAGAGAACAACGTTCGATAGTTCCTCGCCATGACGCGCATCCGAGGTCGATGCCTCTTGACAGGCGGCAGCGTCTCCGGCATCGCCCACACTCCGAGCGCGACGGAGATCAGCCCGAGGAGCGCCAGCACGAAGAAGATCGATCTCCACGACGCGAGGGAGACGACGAGTCCGCCGATAGTGGGCGCCAACACCGGCGCAACTCCCATCACCAGCATCAAACGGGAGATGACGACGGCCGCAGCGTGCCCGTCGAACAGGTCACGCACCACCGCGAGCGCCAGCACGGTACCTGCAGCTGCGCCGAGACCCTGCAGCACGCGCAGCGCCGCCAGCGTCTCGATCGTCGGCGCGACAGCGCATCCCACGGATGCGACGACATGCATCGCGGAACCGGCGATCAGCGGACGACGCCGGCCCAACGCGTCGGACAGCGGTCCGATGATCAACTGCCCCAACGCGAAACCGACGAGCGAGCCGGTGAGTGTGAACTGCACCAGCTCGTCCGACGTACCCAGGTCGTGGGCGATGAACGGAAACGCCGACAGATACATGTCGATGGTGAACGGACCGAGGGCGGTCACCGCACCCAGGACGAGGACGAGCCGAAAGCGCGTCCAGCCCTGTGGTGTCGGTGTGGTGGTGTCAGTGCTGTTGGTCGAGGAATCCTGCGACGACGGCGTGGTAGTCATGTGGCCGTTCTTCCTGAAGATGATGTGATGCCCGATCCATGACGTAGAGCTGGCCTCGCGGAACCATGCGCGCGAGCATCAGCGGGTAGTCGGGCGTCAGGAAGTCGTCGTACATTCCCCACGCGAACAGCACCGGGGCTTCGATCTGCCCCAATTCGGCTGTGAGGTCCTGCCATTCGCCTCGTGGGTTGTCCGACGCGGCCGCCAAGGCCATCTCGTCGGGGTCGAGGCTCTGCTCGTAGCGCATGTCGACGGTCTCGTCCGGGAGCGCATCGCCGTCGAACCATTCGAGGCGGGTGATCAGTTCGCGCATCTTCTCGCGGGAGGGGCCGGTGCCGCCGTAGTAGACGTCCCGCGCGTTCCTACCGCGTCGGCCACCCTCGGGAAGCGGAGCGAGCGGGCCGTAGAAGACGGGCATGCTGCCGGTGACGACGAGCGAGCGAACGCGGGTCGGGTACTTCGCTGCGAGGTTGAGGGCAATGGTGCCTCCCCACGAGTTGCAGACGAAATCGGCACGGTCGATTCCCAGTTCGTCGAGAAGGGCCACCATCTTGGCCGCGTGGAAATCCCACATCGGCCCTTCGATGGTGCACTTGTCGGACAGCCCGTACTGCGGGATGTCGACGAGAATCGCGCGCCGCGTCGACGCGAACATCGGGGCCACCGGGCCGAAGTCCGACCAGGCCGTGCAGCCAGGACCACCTCCGTGAAGAAAGATGACCGGATCGCCGGATCCGAGATCGTGATAGTGAAACTTGACGCCGTCCGCCGTGGCGTACTGGCTCGGGGGTCGTTGTGCCATGGCGTCATTCCACCGCGTCGGGTGATCGACGGAAAGGGAACGGGTCCACTCTCCGGGCCGGGGTTCGTTCCGTGGCCGCGGACGTGACCTACCGTCGAGCTATGAATCCTGACCTACACACTGCCGAGGAACGGGCACGCGCCGTGGTCGGTGTGCGCGAATCGCGTTCGCTGGGAACGCTGTCCGCCGATCATGCGGTGGCCTTCGCGCGTGCATCCGCCGTCGACGAGCCCCGATACCTGGACCCGACGCGCGCGGATTTCGCCGTGCACCCGATGTACCTGCTGAGCATGCTGCGCGGTCACCAGGGGGGCGTCGACGACGACTACCGTCCCGACGGAATGTTCGCGGACGAGGTGCCCGGTACTGCTGGACTCGACGTGCGGTTGATGGCAGGCGGTCAGGCGATCGAGTTTCTTGCAGAGCCGGTGGTGGGTGAAACCGTCAACGCAGTACGGAATCTCGATGCGGTCACCGTCAAAGGTCGAACCGGTTCGCAGTTTCTGCTCCTCGAGACGGTCAAGGACTACGTCTCGTCCGGTGCGGGCACGCTGGCGCGTGTTCGCGAGACCTTCATCGTCCGATGAATGCGATTCAGGCCGGGGGCGCCATCGAAACGGTGGTTCTCGCAACCGATCCCGTCCGTGTCCTCCGTTTCGGGGCGACGACGCACAATGCGCACCGCATTCACTACGACGCGGTCCACGCCGCCTCGGACGGCTTGGAGAGGCCGGTCGTGATGGCCCAGTTGCAGGGGACGTTGTTCCATCGTGCCGCTGCTCGGGCGGCCGGGCAGGGCGGTACGGTGACCGCACTGTCGTGGCAGAACCGCGCTCCCGCATACGTCGGTGAGACCCTCACGGTGTCGGGTCGGGTGATCGACGTGCAGGACGGTGTCGCCCACCTCGAGCTGGAGGAGCACACGGAGGACGGAAGACTGTGTGCCACAGGGTCCGCCGTCGTTCGGCTGCCCTGACTCCGGTCGGCCGGACGTCACGGTACTGTCCGGCCGACCTGAGTCGAGATGTCACTCGCGGTGGTCGGAGACCCAACCGGTCAACAGAACCTCGTCGGGATCCACCGGTCCTGCCATGGAACCCTGCTGCGTGAAGAAATCGACGAGACTCCTCGAGCGGGTGAGGTCATCTTCGCCGAAATCACGGCCGGTGAAGTCGATCTGAGTGACGCGATCGCGTGCCTCCGCTGGATCCATCTGGATCTCGGCCGCAATGGCGGCTGCCGCGCGATCGGGATCTTCCTGGATGATCTCCGACGCGTCGGCGATGACTGCGAACACCTTCCCCGCGAGTTCGTCGTTGGCGTCGAGCCAATCCTCTCGGGCGAGGATCCACTGCGAGTACTCGGCTCCGAAGTCACCGGTCGTGGCCACCACGCTGGATCCATCGGCTTCTGCTTGCGCCACCCACGGGTCGAACGAGACGAATCCGTCGATGTCACCGCGTGCCAACAGTGCAGGCTGCTCGGGCGGGCTCGTCGAGACGATGTCGATGGTCGCGGGGTCGAGTCCCAGGCTTCTCAGATAGAGATCGGTGAAGTAGACGCCGATGCCCGGAAAGACACCCATGGTCTTGATGTCCTTCGGCTGCACACCGTCTCGGAGAACGACCTGGAAGTACCGATCCGAGTCCTGGAACACGCCGAGCGCCCGCAGCTGCGGGTTCGCCGCCATGACGGTCAGCGCGGTCGAATCCGCATTACCGGACATCTCCGACGTCCCGGCGACCACGTTCTGGGCGCCCGCGGCACCCCCTTCGGTCTGGACGATCTCGACGTCGAGGCCCGCCGCGTCGAACATGCCTTCGTGGTCGGCGAGAAACAGCGGCGCATACGACGGGTCGACGCCGACGGCGATGCGGACGAGCGAGGTACCGGTCGCTTCCTGGGTGGCTGGGCGAGTACATCCGGTGGCGACGACGAGCACGGACAACGCGGCGACCGTGGCTCCGGTCGCCCACCGCTTCCTGGTTGAAATCATCGACATGTGCGTCCTCTCGGGGTTGTCGGTTCCGTCATTTGCCGGTGAAGACGGCAGGGCGTTTGTCGAGAAACGCCTGCAGTCCCTCGGCGGTGTCGCTGGTCGTGATCAGTTTCAGAACGGCGTCGAACTCGACGTCGAGCGCCTCGTGCATGGGTAGCGGCAGACCGTCGGTCACCACCTGCTTGATCAGACCGATCGCCGCGGTCGGTTTCGCGGCGTACACCGCGGCCAGCTCGGCAACGGTGTCGTCGAAACGATCGTCTGCCACCACTCGGTCGACGAGTCCGATGTCCAGCGCCTCGGCGGCCGTCAGCTTGCGACCCTCCATCATCAGCAGGACGGCGCGGTGAGCGCCGATCAGGCGCGGAAGTCGTTGACTACCACCGGCACCCGGGAACAGTCCCAACGCGATCTCCGGGAAGCCGACGGTCGCGGCGTCGCTCATCACCCGGAGGTCGCACGCCAGTGCCAATTCCGCTCCGCCGCCGAGTGCGTGACCGTTCATCGCCGCGATGACGGGTTTGGGCGCCGACGTCAGAATGTGCTGTACGTCGACCCACGGACGCATCGCGCGTTGTGTCTCCTCGGTGAGATTGCGCATCACCGAGATGTCGGCGCCGGCCACGAAGAAGCGACCGGTCCCGCGTACGACGATGCAGCGCACCGACGGGTCGTCGGCGAGCGGCGGCAACGCCGTCAGCAACTCGTCGATCAGGTCCGGGTCGAATGCGTTCGCCGGTGGCCGGTCGACGACGACGGTCGCGACCGCGTCCGCGACGGTGGTACGTAGGTACGAGGTCATGAGCGTCCCTTCGGTAATCGGTCGCCTCATCATTCGTGAGGTGCTGCGCGGACCACAGGGCCTCGGTCCGACAGGCGAACTCTCGCTGCGGCGGTTTGCTGAATGAACCGAATCCATTGGGCAGTGATCTGTCGTGCTTCAGGATTCGGATATCGAGCTCGCCGTTTCGAAGGGAAATTCATGACGACAACAGACGTGACCGACGCTTCGGTCGCCGCCAGCGAGCCACAGCGCCCCCGTGCGGCAGGACGGCAGGACTGGACGGCCTGGCCGCTGTACAACGCTGCCAGCAGTGGCTACCGCGGCTATTGGTACCCGGTGGTGTGGGCCAGTCACATCACGAAGGACCCGAAGAGCTATATGCTCGGCGGGGACAAGCTCATGCTGATGCGAGATGGCGGAAAGATCTACGCGTTGCACGATCGCTGCCCGCATCGTGGCGTTCCCCTCTCCGAAGGCGACCAGCAGTTCCCGGGCACGGTCAGCTGCCCGTACCACGGATGGACCTTCAAGCTCGACACCGGAAAGCTGGCCGCGGTCATCACCGACGGTCCCGACTCGAAGATCTGCGGCAAGCTGTCGGTCCGAACCTATGCGGTCGAGGAACGCCTCGGACTGGTCTGGGTGTACCTGCCCATCGCCGACGAGCCGCCTCACCCCATCGACGACCAGCTGCCCCGCGAGCTGACCGAGAACACCGGAATCATCGGCGGGCGCATCCAACCGCGCCAGGGTGATTGGCGCTTCGCGTGCGAGAACGGTTTCGACGAGGGCCACGCCAAGTACCTGCATCGCACCGCGCTGTGGCGTCTGTTCAAGCCCATGCCGACGTGGAACATCACGCGAATCATTCCCGAGGGACGGTGGATCTACCGCGTCCAGGACGAGGTCTACTGGGAGGCCACGTTCCCCGGTGTCGGCAAGTGGACGAACAAGCGGTGGTGGAAGAAGAAGCCGGACGAATCGAAGATCTCCAACATCGGAAACACCGGTGCGGGTAAGGAAGTGAATCCGGTCATCGCGGCCCAGAAGTTCCCGGGCTTCGCGTCGTTGTCCATGCCGGGGGTCCTCAGGATCGCCTACCCGACGTTCATCCACTACGAGTTCTACGTGCCCGTCGACGAAGAGAACCACCGCTACGTCGGTCTGATGGTGAACTTCGTGTCCGGGTTGGGCAAGGCCAAGTTCTACGTCAAGTACCTGGGCGCCATCCGATGGCTGTTCCACGGTCAGTTCTCCGGACAGGACGCCTGGATGGTCGAGGTCACGGACGCGCCGCCGGAGAAGCTGTACCGGCCCGACGTCTCGTTGACGTCATGGCGGAACCTCGCGGAAGAGGAGTATGCGGAAAAGCTTTCGGCCGCTGCGCAATTCGCTCCGCAGAAGGAGGCGCGGCCAGCACGCAAGCGCCGTGTACCCGCCGCGTCCGCGGGAACCGAACCTGCCTCGACGCCCGTCAACGGGCAGTCCGCCGAATAGTCCAGGAGAAGACATGACCAGAATCGTGATCGCAGCACTCGCAGGCGCAGGTACGCTCGTGGGCTCCCAGCTGCTGTGGCAGTTCGTCGCCCGTCACTCGAACACGCAAGTCCATCAGGTCCGCCCGTGACGTCGTCGCCCGACGACCGCACCGATCGTTCGGCGCAGGCACATCGGCACGTGAGTCGAGACCGTTTGCGGGACATATTGATCGACCTCGTCGACGTCGCGAGCCCGACCGGTGACGAAGCTCCGCTCGCCCGTGTCGTCACCGACACGCTCGACCGTGCGGGGGTCGACGCGCACACCATGGCGTTGGACGATCGGCAGGCCAACTCGTGGGGTCGCCTGCGTGGGGACGGCACAGGTCCCGACCTGCTTCTCTACGCGCCGATCGACACCGTCACCACCGGCGACCCCGCAGAGGACCTGCCTGCACTTGGCCCCGCGCTGCGCCCGGACATGGTGGCGAAGGCCAGAGTCGACGGGGACTACCTGATCGGCCTCGGCGCGTCCAACCCCAAGGGGCACGCGGCGTGCGTCATCGCCGCGGTCGAGGCGATCGCCGCAGCCGAGGTACCGCTGAAGGGCGATCTGATCGTCGGATTCGGCGCAGGAGGCATGCCGACCAATGCGCGTGCGGGAGTCGGCAATCCGCGTCTGAACACCGGACAGGGCGTGGGGTGCTCGTTCCTTCTCGAACAGGGGGTCTGGGCGGACTTCGCGTTGATCGCGAAACCGGGGTGGACCGTCTCGTGGGAAGAAGTGGGCCTCGCCTGGTTCACCGTCACGGTCCACGGGACACACACCTACGTCGGGTCGAGACATCGCCTGCCCTACGCGAACCCCATTGCGGCGGCGGGGGCGGTCGCTGCGCGACTCGAGGAGTGGTTCCCGAAGTACTCGGCGGCGAACACCTCGGGTCTGGTGGCGCCACAGGGGATCGTCGCCAACATCCGCGGCGGGTGGGAACGCACCGCGTCGTTCACCCCCGAGCAGGTGACGATGACGGTGGATCTGCGATTGAGTCCGCGCACCACACCCAGCGACGCCAAACGACAGCTCCTGGCGGCCGTGCGGCGAATCGCGGACGACCTGGGCGGACTGGAGCTCGAGGTCGAGCAGGTGTTGGCCATCGCGGGCGAATCGTCGGACGAGGACATGTGGTTGTGCCGTAGCGCGATCGCCGCGTGGGAGGCGAGGGAAGGAAGACCGCACGAACCCGCGTACGACGCCAGTGGCGCAACAGACGCGAACATATTGCGTAGCAGAGGAATTCCCACCGTTCGGGTCGGCATGCCGAAGGTAGTGGACGCGCCGTTCGAGGTGGATTTCGCGATGGGAATGAACACCGTGGATCTGCGCCGGGCCGAGGAGTTGACGCACTACCTCGTCGACGTCGCACTCGACACGGTCACCCGCACACTCGAGGAAGTAGGACTGTGACGACATGGCTATCGTGACGTTGGGTGTAGGTGCTTCGCACAGCACCCTGATGAACACCCACTGGGAGGAGACCACCCACAAGGACGAGGCGGAGCGGTTCCGTGACGGACTTCGCGCGGCCCGCGATCGCATCGCGGACTCGAGGCCGGACGTCGTCGTTCTGTTGGGCTCCAACCACTTTCGAGGATTCTGGCTCGATCTCATACCCGCGTTCACCATCGGCGTCGGCGAATGCGTCGCGAGCGGTGAGTCGGGTACGCCCAAGGGGCCGCAGCGGGTCGACGTCGAGTTCGCCCGTCATCTCGCGAACGACCTGATCGAGAACGGCAAGTTCGATCCGGCGTTCTCGGCACGCATTCAGATCGATCACGGCCAGTCGCACGCCATTCAGTATCTTCTCGACGGTATAGACGTGCCGATCGTCCCGATCGTGGTCAACGTGTTCGCGCCTCCCCTCCCGACGTTCGAGCGGTGCAGGGATTTCGCTGTCGCGCTGCGTGATTCGATCGAGCGGGAAGCCTCCGACAAGCGAGTCGTGGTCATCGCGTCCGGTGGAATGTCCCACCGGTTGCCGTGGCCGGACTGGCGGGATCCGCACGGCGAGGACGAGGACTTCATGGTCCAGGCCTGGCTGGACGGACGCGCCAACTGGTCTCAGTACGACGTTCGACGTCGCGAGATCATCCGAGCGGCCGAGGCCGCGATCACGCCGGCCTTCGACGACTACGTGCTTCGCCTGTTCGAGAAGGGCAGTGCGTCCGAACTGGTCGACTACACGACCGAATCTATGGAGAAGGAAGCGGGCAACGGCGCCCAGGAGCTGCGCACCTGGCTGATGATGTCGACCCTCCTGCGCGACGTCGCGGGCGAACGGCTCGCGTACGAGGCGATCCCCGAATGGCTCACGGGCATGGGCATCACGGTGCTCGATCCCGCAGCACAGCAGGACCTACAGAACGCTACGACGACGAAATCGGAGAGACAATGACCATCTGGACCGAACTGGCGGGGCTGGACTTCTGCGTGAAGACGGTGGACGCCGCGGGAGTTCCGACGCGTTCGCTGCAAGCCGGATCCGGTGACGAGGCCGTCATCTTCCTCCACGGCACGAGCGGCCATCTCGAGGCGTTCGCGCGCAACATCGCCTCGCACGCGGAACGCTACGAATGCCACGCCATCGACATGCTGGGACACGGGTACACCGGAAAGCCGGACTACCCGTACGAAATCCCGCGTTACGTCGAGCATCTCGTCGCCTACATGGATGCCGTCGGCCTGTCGCGCGCCCATCTGGTCGGTGAGTCCCTCGGCGGTTGGGTTGCCGCACATCTGGCAAGTGAGCAGCCCGAACGCGTTCTGTCGCTGCAACTTCTGGCGGCGGGCGGCACCGTGGCCAACCCGGAGGTGATGGAACGTATCAAGACGTCCACCATGCGTGCGGTCACCACCGACGACATCGGCCTGACGCGTTCGCGGATGCATCTGCTGATGCACGATCCGGCCAACGCGACCGAAGAACTGGTGAACGTGCGTCACCGCATCTATCACCGCCAGGAATTCGTCGACAACATCCACAATCTGCTGACCCTGCAGGAGATGGAGACCCGGCAGCGAAACCTGCTGCGGCCGGAGCGGCTTGCGTCCATCACGGCGCCGACGCTCGTCGTGTGGGGTCACGAGAACCCGTTCGGTGACGTGCCGGAGGCCCGAAAGATGGCCGCCGACATCCCCGGTGCACGCCTCGAACTCTTCGAGGAGTGCGGACACTGGCCGCAGCACGAGCAGGCGGCGCTCTACAACCCGCTCAGTCTCGACTTCCTCGCGGAAGCGTCGGCGGCGGCGAAGACGACTGCTTGACCATCTAACCGAGGGCGAGTGAGCCTCGGTGCACACAACTCGCGGACGCGGCCGACGGGACCCACAATGGTGCCGTCGGCCGCGTGCGTTTTCGGCCGATGCTGCTCGACGTGAAAGGTGAAGGCGTGGAAACGATCTTGATGTTGGCTACGGACGAATACGGTGTGATCGAACGCACCGTGACCGACCGGATCGGACAAAGGGGGCACGTCGTTCGCCCACCGGAGAGGACGCGACGAGCGGTGTCGGCACTGCTTCCCGACGCGACGGTGGTCATCGGAGACTGGAGCGGCGAACTGCCACTCGGACGTGACGAGGCCCTGGCCGGGTCGAACGTGCGCCTCGTCCAGCAGCCCGGTGCAGGCGTCAACTTCATCCATCTCGGTGCATGGGCCGACGCCGGAGTGCCGGTCAGCAACGCGCCGGGCGGTAATGCCAGTTCCGTTGCCGAGTGGGCCGTCACGGCCGCGTCGTACCTGAACCGATCCGTCGGATGGGCCGATGCCGAAGTCCGCGCGGGCCGGTGGCCGCAGGAGTCGATCGTTCGTCGTGGATGCCGCGATCTGGCCGAGTGTCGCGTCGGCGTGGTCGGTTTCGGCGAGGTCGGGCGTCGCGCCGCGTCGTTGTTCGGCGCGTACGGGTGCACGGTGCGCTATGCCGCGCGGAGCGACAAACGGGACGCGAACTTCGAACGCGTACCGATCGACGTGCTCGTCGCGGAGTCGGACGTCCTCGTGCTGTCGGTACCGCTCACGGACGACACGAGGGGCGCAATCGGTCGCGCGCAGTTCGACGCCATGCCCGACGGCGCGGTGCTGGTGAACGTCGCGCGCGGAGGCGTCGTCGACGAGGCCGCGCTGATCGACGCTCTGCGGCGCGGCCGGCTGGGAGGCGCGGCGCTCGACGTCGTCGAGACCGAACCACTGCCGGCGGGCTCACCCTTACGCGAGTTCGACAACGTGCTGCTCAGTCCTCATGTGGCGGGCGGTTCCTCGACGGCAATGCGTGCGATCGCCGACATGGTGGCCAGGAACGTCGAGCGAGTACTGAGCGACCACGACCCGTTGTGGGTCGTCAACGGCGTCGCCGAGCAGCAGCCGACGTCGCTCTCGTCCCGATAATCGGCTTCTCACCTCGGCGCGGGGAATGTTTCGCCCGCGTTGCGTCCTCGTTCCGGCCCGGTGGCCGGACGTTGCGTCGCCGTAAGTTGTTCGTCCCGGTCCGCACGGTGGACCCAGTTGGTGGGCGCTCACGACTACCGCAATTACGTTTTCGGACATGAGCCCGCGTATGCGACGCAGATCACACAAAGGAAAGCTTCAGCCCATGGCACAACGATTCAAGCTCGGAACGACGAGTGTTCTCGCGACGGCGACGCTGGCCGCACTGTTTCTCGGAGCCTGCAGCCGTCCCGCGACCGAGGCAGCGGAATCCACCTCGGCGGGAGGGAGCATCCGCATCGCGGTCGGCATCGACGCGTCCTACGCACCGTTCTTCCTCGCGAAGGACGAAGGCATGTTCGACGCCGCCGGACTCGACGTCGAACTGGTCCAGTTCGGGCGCGGCGGTGAAGCGGTCGATGCGCTGTCGACCGGGCAGGTTCAGATGGCCGGTAGCTCGGACACCACCACGATCGCGCAGCTGCAGCAGAACCCGGGGCTGCGTGCGATGTACTCCTACGAGACCTCGGGGGAGTACATCAAGGTGGTTCTGCGTAACGGGATCGATTCCCCGCAGGCCATCAGGAAGCTGGGCATCGTTCCCGGGCTCAGCCAGATCTCGACGGACAAGTACCTCGAGGCCAACGGCATCGCCGCGGATTCGATCGAGGAGATCACCGCGACCCCGACCGACATGCCCGCTCTGCTGAGCCGAGGTGACATCGACGGTTACGTGCTCTGGGAGCCGTGGCCGACGGCGGCCCTCGACCAGGGAACCGGCAAGGTCGTGGCGACCACCGGTGACTACGACTGGTTCTACCACCACTGGGCGATCACGACGGACTCCTGGCTGAGCGCGAACGAGGAGACCGCACGCACCGTGCGCGACGTCCTGCAGGAGGCCACCGAGAAGGTCGAAGCCGACCCTGCAGCCGCCACCGCAGCGACGATGGCCGCGGTCAACTCCGACGAGCAGCAGACGCTGACCGCGATCGACGAGATCGACTTCGTCGTCGAGGACCTCACCGAGAAGAGCATCGAGGACGCACAGTCGGTCGTCGACTTCTATCTGAAGGTGGGAGCGATGAACGCACAGCCGGATCTGAACGCGTCGATTCTCGTCGACTGGTCCGAAGGAGGGCAGGCATGACCGCGAGCACCATCGAGGGAGTCCCGGTTCACGTACGCGACGTAGCCATTCGCTTCGGCGAACTGGAGGTCGTGTCCGGAATCGATCTCGACATCCAACCGGGCGAGTTCGTCTGCCTGCTCGGACCGAGTGGATGCGGCAAGTCGACCTTGCTGTCGGCACTCGCCGGTTTCGTCGACACCGCCGAGGGTGAGGTGGTCTGCAACGACGTCCGCGTCGACGGCAACAACACGCACGCCGGCATGGTCTTCCAGAGCTCGGAAGCGCTGTTCGAGTGGATGACCGTGAGCCAGAACGTGGCCTACGGTCCGCGGATGCGCGGGGCCGACAAGGCCGAACAGGCCCGGATCGCCGCCGAGTACCTGGCCATGGTCGGTCTCCGTCACGCAGGCGCCAAGTACCCGACCCAGCTGTCCGGCGGCATGAAGCAACGTGTGCAGATCGCTCGCGTTCTCGCCAACCAGCCGCGCCTGGTCCTGATGGACGAGCCTTTCGGAGCCCTCGACGCGCAGACGCGTCAGGTGCTGCAGACGGAACTCGACACGATCTGGCGGAACACCGGCTGCACCGTCGTGTTCGTGACCCACGACATCGACGAGGCGATCACGCTCGCCGATCGGGTCGTGGTCATGAGCGCAGGGCCGAGCGCACGCATCAAGAGCGTCTACACCGTCGACGCGCCCCGCCCACGTGACCGGAAGAACCCGGCCGTGGCGGATCTCTACGAACGTCTTCGCGACGACATCCGTGCCGAAGTCGTTGCCTCACTGAGAAATCAAGGAATCGAGGAGGACGAGCTGTGACCGCAGTCGTCGCCGGTCGTCCCGCGACCGCATCAGCACCCAGCCGTCGGAAGGCAAGCCGAGCGCGCTCCATGAGCGGATCGGTCCTACGCACGGCAGCACTCTGGTCGGCGTCCGTCGTGCTCGGACTGGCCGTGTGGTCCTTCCTCGCATGGTGGTACGGGCCGACCACGATGGCGTCGCCCACGGCAGTGGTGTCCGCTGCCAAGGAACTGTCCGACAGCGGCGTCCTGTGGAGCTCGATCCAGGCGTCGGCGGGACGAATTCTCATCGGCTGGGCACTCGGCGTCGTGGTCGGTGCCCCCGTCGGAATTCTCATGGGCCGCATCGACATCGTTCGACAACTCCTCGACCCGTACATCGAATTCTTCCGATTCATCCCACCGATCGCGTTCGTGACACTCGCCGTCGTCTGGTTCGGCATCGGTGAGACGTCCAAGATCGTTCTGATCTTCTACACGTCGGTGTTCATCGTGACCGTCAGTACGATCGCGGCGACCGTCGCGATCAGCGACAACAAGCTGCAGGCAGCGGCCAATCTCGGTGCCGGTCGCTTCCAGATCATGAAGACGGTCGTGTTGCCGTCGACCGTCCCGGGAATCGTGACCGGTGCGCGTCTGGCGATGGGAAACAGCTTCCTGACGATCGTCTCGGCCGAGATCGTCGCCGCCAACGCCGGTATCGGCTCGATGATCTGGCAGGCTCGTAACTACGGACGCATCGACTGGACCTTCGTCGGAATCATCACGTTGGGAATCATGGGATTCCTCTTCGACCGCATTCTCCGAACGGTCTCCACCAGGTTCCTCGGAAAGTACGGAGTGAAATGACGAACGACACCGCCACCATCGCAGAGAAGGCCGGAATCCCCGGCGCCCCAACAGGTCTGACAGTCGAGCAGGAACGTCACCGCCGCAAGGTCGCGGTGGTCGGAGGCTACCGAATCCTGTCTCGCTTCGGACTGGACGAGGGAATCTCGGGCCACATCACGGCCCGTGACCCAGAGGACCCGGAAACCTTCTGGACGGCCCCGTTCGGTCGACACTTCTCGCAGGTGCGACCCGAAGAACTACTGCACGTCGGGTCGGACGGAACGATTCTGTCCGGTTCCGGGCCACTGAACCGGGCGGCCTTCGTCATCCACTCCAAGATCCACCACGCACGCCCGGACGTGATCGGCGCGGTCCACGCACACGGCCTGCAGGGCAAGGCGTTCTCGTCGCTGCACCAACTGCTTTCACCGATCACGCAGGACGCGTGCGCTTTCTACGACGATCACTCGATGTACGAGGAGTACCACGGTGTGGTTCTCGACGACGAGGAGGGCGAACGGATCGCGGCCGCACTGGGTTCGAAGAAGGCGGTCATCCTGACCAATCACGGCCACCTCACGGTCGGGGAATCCGTCGAGTCGGCCGTCTGGTGGTACGTGTCGATGGAGCGCTCGATGCAGGCGGAGCTCGCGGCACGTGCGGCGGGAACGCCAGTGGTGTTGCACGACAAGATCGCTGCCACGACGTACGACGCCGTGGGGACCGAGAAGGTGGGGTGGTTCGCCTACTCGACCATCATCCAGAAGATCGCGGCCGAGGAGCCCGACATCTTCGGTCACTGATTTCCTTCTGCACCTCGGGCACCGGGTACGCGCGACGACTTGTCGCACGTACCCGGTTTTCGTCGTGCACCGCCGCCTTCACGGGCCGACGGGAGTGTTCCGGTGAGCGAACCGTTTCCATTTCCTCTGCGCCGCAGTGTGTTTACGGTTCGATCATGACTTCATCGGTGGACCTGTCGGTCGACATTCTGATCATCGGCGCCGGCCCGGCCGGGCTGTACGCCGCGTACTACGCCGGATTCCGCGGACTGCGGGTCGCCGTACTCGACGCACTGGACGAGCCCGGCGGCCAGATCAGCGCGATGTACCCGGAAAAGGCCATTCTCGACATCGCAGGGTTCCCGTCGGTCAAGGGACGCGACCTGATCGACGGCCTTCTGGCGCAGGCTGCTCCGTACTCACCCGAATACGTACTGGGCGAGCGCGCGTCGAATCTGCGGCACCTTCCGGACGGATCCGTTGCGATTTCGACGGACAAGGACCGCACCATCTTCGCGGGTGCAGTCGTCATCTGCGGTGGCATCGGCGCGTTCACGCCGCGGCCTCTGCCGAAGGGGCACGGGTTCCTCGGTCGCGGGCTGAGCTACTTCGTGCCCGACCTGTCCGCGCATGCCGATCGCGACGTCGTCATCGTGGGCGGTGGTGACAGCGCGTTCGACTGGGCAGCCCATCTGGAGCCGATCGCGAAATCGGTGACTCTCGTGCACCGGCGTGACAAGTTCCGTGCGCACAAGGCATCGGTGGCCAAGGTGTTCGACAGCTCGGTGCAGGTCGTCGTCAACGCCGACGTCTCGGCGGTGCGCGGTGAGGAGTGGATCTCCGAGGTCGACATCGCGCACAAGGCAGGTCACCAGGACACCCTGTCGGCGCAGTCGGTCATCGCGGCTCTCGGCTTCACCGCCGACCTCGGTCCGCTGAACGACTGGGGCATCGCGATCGAGAACCGGCACGTACTCGTCGACACCCGAATGCAGACCACGGCCCCGCGCGTGTACGCAGCGGGCGACATCACCGACTACCCCGGCAAGGTGCGGCTGATCGCCGTCGGTTTCGGTGAAGCCGCCACCGCAGTCAACAACGCGGCCGCCGTCCTCGACCCCGACGCGGAAATCTTCCCGGGTCATTCCACAGAGCAGGAGAACTGACGTCATGCCGTTCGTCATCGGAGAAGCGTGCATCGATTACATGGATCGATCGTGCATGGAAGAATGCCCGGTCGATTGCATCTACGAGGGCAATCGCAAGCTGTACATCAACCCGGCCGAGTGCATCGATTGCGGGGCATGCGAATTGGCGTGCCCGGTCGAGGCCATCACGGTCGACCGCAAGGCGGATCCGGAGTTCCGCGAGGACAACAAGCGGTTCTTCCTCGAGGTGCTGGACGGAAGATCCGAACCGGTGGGAACACCGGGCGGGGCCGCGAAGATCGGGCCGATCGGTGTCGACACTCCCATCGTCGACGAATTCGAGGAAGCCTGACCAGAACCGGACGAAACGGCCCGGCATGTAACGAACATGAGTCCAGTTCGCCCAATGAACCCGTTTCGGTGACCGAGCCGACCGAAAACCCTTACCGTTCTGTCGGGGGAAGCCAACAGTCGAACACGAGGTGAAGAATGAGTTCCGCAGTTCCCGCATCCCCAGGTCCTTCGTCGGCTCCGCTGCTGCGCATCGATGCACGCCCGTCCGCGCCGCCTGCTCCTTCGGCGGATCTCGCGTCCGTCCTGGGGAAAGCGCGACTCATCCTCGACGCGTTCGACCGTGAGAACGCCGATCTGTCCTTGACCGAGCTCACCCGCCGCAGCGGTGTGGCCAAGGCGAGTGTGCATCGGTTGGCGGGTGAGCTGGTCGAGTGGGGGCTGCTCGAACGTGCGGGAACGAAATACCGACTCGGCCTCCGGCTCTTCGAACTCGGTCAGCTCGTACCGCGGCAGCGGATCCTGCGCGACGCCGCTCTGCCGTACATGGAGGATCTCCTGCTCGCCACGCAGGAGACCGTGCACTTCGCGGTCCGCGAGGGCCTCGACGTTCTCTACATCGAGAAGATCGTCGGGCACCGGGGACTGAACGAGAACTCCCGCGTCGCCGGTCGATTGCCGCTGTACTGCACGGCCACCGGCAAGATCATCATGGCCTTCTCGCCTCGCTCGGTGTTCGACGAGGTCGCGGCCCAGGGCTTCACCGCGCTGACGGCACGTACGACGATGTCGGTGTCGGTTCTGGCGCACCAACTCGAGCGGATGCGACGCGACAAGCTCGCGGTCGAGGTCGAGGAGACGCGGCTGGGGTACATGAGTGTCGCGGTGCCGGTGTTCAGCGGCCACGACGTCCTGGCAGGCGCGCTGTCGGTGACGGCACCGACCTCCCGGTTGAACGTCAGTCGCGTCACCGGTGCACTGCGCACCGCGGGCATGGGGATCTCCCGCACGCTGCAGGCGATGAAGTGCCACCGACCCGACGGCCTCGCGAATCGCGAGTCCACGTGCCACCCGACGGTGTGCTCGTTCAACGGGTGCGGTCGGTGACCACCCGCGTCGGTACGTACCCGTAGCGTTCGGCATCCCAGGTGTTCGGTCCGACCCCACGGCCGGACAATTCGGCTTTCCGCACCTTGCCCGTGTCGGTCAGTGGCAGCTCGCTCACGACGTCGACGTAACGGGGCAGTGCGAAGTACGGCAGATGCGGTTCCGACCGGCGCAGCAGGTCGAGCGGATCGACGACGTGCCCGGTCCGAGGAACGACGGCCACCATGACGTCGTCCTCGGCCAGCGATGACGGGACAGGAAACGCCACCACCTGTGCGACGGCCGGATGCCGGCCGAGAACCGCCTCGACCTCGACGGACGACACGTTCTCTCCTCGTCGACGAATGACGTCCTTGATGCGGTCCACGAAGCGGAACCAGCCGTCGGGTTCACGGACGACCCTGTCGCCGGTACGACGCCAGGAGTCCGTCGCGGGAATCGGCTCGTCCAGATACCCGGTCGCGAAGGCGCCGGGCAGGTGAGTACGCACGACCAGTTCGCCCGGGTCGCCGTCGGCGACAGCGTTGTCGGCGTCGAGTACGACCGCGTCGTATCCGGGACGTACGGTGCCCAGGTAACCCGGGCGGGCTGTCGCCCAGTCGTTTCCGAGCACGAGATTGGTTTCCGTCGATCCGAACCCGTCGATCAGGTCCACGCCGAACCGTTCCCGGAACGGGGTGTACAGGTGCGGCGGCGTCGCCGGCGCGAGCGATCGGGTGACGGAATGTGCGCGGTCGGCCTCGGATGGCGATAGCGACGACAACATGGCGACCATCGCGCCGAGGAGATAGGTCACCGTCGCCTGCGCGTCGGCGACGTCGGCCCAATGGGCACGGGCGGAGAACCGTTGTCCCAGAACGAACGTCGCACCCGCGACGAAGGCCTGGAACATGGCGTTGATCGCATTGGTGTGGAAGAACGGCAAGCAGTTGTACAGCACGTCGTCCTGTGTCACCGCGAGTGCGTCACCGACACCGAGTCCCCAGTACACGAACTGCGCGTGCGGACACCGCACGCCCTTGGGAGGTCCGGTGGTTCCCGATGTGAACAGCACCATGGCGGTGTCGAGCGAATCGACGTCCGCGGCGGGAACCGATCGGCCTGTCTCGGGTGAGGGCGCGTCGGAACCGAACTCCCACAGAGCCCCTCGGAAACCGGCGGATCGAATCCGCTGCGTATGGACGGGTTCGGTGAACACGTGGCGTGCCCCCGAGGCTGCGAGGACGAAGGTCAACCCGTCGCCTCGCAACTCGGGGTTCACGGGAACGGCCACTGCGCCGATCCAGACGCACCCCAGCATGGCCTCGACCATCTCGATGCGGTTCGACGACAGCACGAGGACCGAATCACCCTGCACCACCCCGTGATCCAGTAAGGCGCCGCCCATCGACGCGACGCGCTCCCCGAGGAGTCCGTACGAGCGCGTCGTACCGGACCCGCGAAGCGCCGATGCGTCGGGACGCTCGGCAGCGCGCGCCGCGATCAGCGCCGGTATGGTTCTCACGCGTCGATCCAAGGGTTCAGCGATTCCGGAGCCCGGGAACGACGACTGCTCGGCCGGCCACTTTGCCTTCCCGCAATGCGATCAGAGCGTCGGCGATGTCTTCCAGATCGAATCGCTGGACGGTCAGGACCAGATCACCGGACAGCAGTCGGTCGATCATGACGGGTGCGAGTTCGGCCTGTCGATCGGTCTTGCGCATCATGTTGACCGGAAGCAGCGACACGTCGCTGAGCAACCAGTTCGGCAGATCGACGGTCAGTTCCGTACCCAGGGTGTAGCCGATCAGCGCGGCCCGACCACCCGGCACCACCGCCCGCAGCAACGGCGCGAGGACGTCGCCGCCCAGGGTGTCGATCAGTACGTCGGCGACGGGCTCCGATCCGAGCGCCTCGAGCAACGTGTCCCCGCGCCCCACCACCGGCCGTACGCCTGCGGGCACCAACTCGACCTGGTCCTCGCGCGGTACGACCCCGATGACCTCGGCCGCTCCGGCCAGCAGGGCGAACTGTGCGGCCATCGCGCCGACGGCGCCGGACGCGCCGGAGACGACGACGCGTTCACCCGGCGCGACCCGAGCCACGTCGTTGACCGATACGTATCCGGTGGTGCTCGGCAGGAAGAACGTCGCGGCGACGGCCGGATCGAGCTCGGCGTTCACCGGAGTGAGAGCGCGGTCGTCGACGACGACGTAGTCGGCCCAGCAGCCGTTCTTGAACAATCCGATCCCTTTGCCGCGCACGAGGACTCGTGAGCCGATGGGCAGGGTGTCGGACTCCACCACGGTGCCGGACCCGTCCGTACCGCCGATGTGCGGCAGCGTGGGCTTGACCCCGAACGTTCCGCTGGCGACGGTGAGGTCGAGATGGCCGAGGGCGGCCGCGTCGACCCGAACGAGGGAACGACCCGGTTCCCGCACCGGTACATCGATGTCCTCGACGACGGGGCTCTCGCCGTAGGTGTGCAGTAGCGCGGCGCGCATGTGGCCTCCTGAAATAGTGAGCGGGGTGGTCAGCGGAGTGTCTGCGCGGACCGTAGGGATTCGATCTGGTCGGGTGTGTAGCCGAGAATCGTGCTCAACACGTCGTCGGTGTCGGAACCGAGAACGGGGGCGGCGCGACGAACACCGCCCCTGGTGGCCGACATACGGATGGGCGTTCCCTCGTGCAGGAAGGTGCCCGCCACGGGATGGTCGACGGGGACGTAGAACTGTCGATCACGCAGGTGCACATCATATTCCACGAGATCCCTGCCGTTCTGCACCGCGCCCGCGGGAACGCCCGCCTGCTGCAGCGCGTCCTGAACCACTGCGACCGGACGTACGCGGGTCCAAGCCTCCACGGCATCGCGTATGTCCTTGTCTCGGGCGCGTCGAGCATCGGCCGTCTGCAGAAGGGGGTCGTCGACCCAGTCGGTTCGGCCCACGACACGGCACAGGGCCGCCCACTCGGCATGATCGCGTACCGCCACGGCGCACCACGAGTCGGCGCCGAGGCATCGATACACCCCGTGCGGCGCATACAGTCTGTGCGCGTTGCCGATCGGGGTCGGAGTGATGCCCGCGCCGTTGGCGCTGACGACCGACGTACCCATGTGCGACGCCATCGCTTCGAGTTGCGAGAGGTCGATGTGTTGCCCGCGGCCGGTGCGGCTGCGATGTTCGAGAGCCGCGAGCGTCGCCAGCGCCGCCTGCAACCCGGCGACGATGTCACCGTGGCCGTAGATGACTCCGACGACGTCGTCGACGGACCAGCCGGTCAGAGCCGTGAGACCGCTGCTGGCAGAGACGATGTCGGCGTACGAGACCCAGTCCTTGCGAGGTCCGGTATGGCCCATGCCGGACATGGAGGTGTAGACGATACCGGGACGAATGCTGTCGAGTTCGGCGTAACCGAGACCCATTCGTTCCATCACCGACGAACTGAAGTTCTCGACGACGACGTCGCACGTGGCGATCAGATCCCGCAGGACCGCAAGCCCTTCCGGCGATCTGGTGTCGAGTGTGATGCTGCGTTTGTTGCGGTTGACGTCGTTGAAGTAGCCGCTGGTGTTCGGGTCGTCGCCGCCGTCCCGCGACAGGTGCATGAACGGGGCGAAGCGCGTCGGGTCCGGTCGTCCGAGCGACTCGACCTTGATCACCTCCGCGCCGTGGTCGGCCAGAATGCGCGTGCAGTACGGACCCGCGAGAACCCAGGTCAGATCGAGCACGCGTATCCCGGACAGCGCGAGCGGACCGGCCTGTTCGCTGCTGTGGGCGGGGAGCCGTCCATCGGGCAACGACGTCAGCAGCTGTTGATCCGCTCCCAGCGCCTGCACGTCCAGACGCGTCGGCCGACGGCCCTCGGGGAACGCGAAGCCGAAGCCGAGGTCGCGCACGGTTCCCGTCTCACGTTCCAGATCGACGAAGAAGTCGCGATCGTTGAGTTGAGGGTTGCGGATCGTTTCGTCCGGCCTGTCCACGGCCGCCCACGGCAGTCGGTGGTCCTGGGCCGCGGCGGCGAACTCTTCCTTCGTCCACGACGAGAGAATGCGGTTCAGGACGTCGAAGATGTGCTGCTGCCCCGACTTTCGGGTGCGGGCGTCGGCCCACTTCGGATCGCCCAGATCCTCCTCCACACCCATCTCGGTGAGCCATGCGACGAGGTTGTCCCACATGCGCGGGCTGCCGCCGAGGCCTCCTCCGAGGTGTCCGTCCGCGGCGTCGAACAAGCCGTGCGGCACGAGAGGATGAACACGGCCCGGACGCGGTGGAACTCGGTCTTCGTGCAGGTACGCCAGCGTTCCTGCTTCGAGCGCCGCCGCGACGCATTCCTGTGCCGAGATGTCGATGTCCTGCCCGCCGTGTCCGCGACGTCGGGCCGACAGGCCGAGCAGAGCGCCGATGGCAGCGTTGACGCCGGCGAGTTGTTCGGCTTGACCCTCGGGCAAAAGCAACGGGGGTCCGTCCGGATCCCCGACCTGTGCCATGGCGCCGCCGCGTGCGGCGACGGTCAGATCCGTTCCCTCCCAACCACTGTGGACGCCGTCGCTGCCGAACGGGGTGACGCGGACGCGGACGAGACCGTCGACGTCGGGCAAAGGCGTTGCGCCGGGCTGCCTTCCGTCGAGCACGATGTCGGCCCACTGCAGCAGAGTGGTCAGTGACGTCGACCCGCTCGCGGTGCCCGTCTCGACGACGACCGATCGCTTACCCGCGTGCCAGTGCGCGAACGTGCACCCGTCGAGGTCGCGACGCGTCTCGTCACCCTCCGGTGGCTCGACGAGTACGACGTCGCAGCCGATTCCGACCAGCATCCGCCCGGCGGACCGCACGAAGGGCCCCGACAGCTCGACAACTCGGATGTCGTTGTCACTCAAGGTGGATCTCTCCGATCGTCGCGGTTGCTGGATGTCGTCGACACTAGATGCGCATCGGTTGTCGTGCGAACGGTGCGGGACCGCTGACCGGACCGATCTCGTATGCAGTGACCGTCGCCGTTCCTACTCTGTGCCTCATGACAACGTTGGAGCCACACACGATCGGCGAAGCCGCGGATCGTCTCGCCGCAGCGGCGCGCACCGGGCAGCCGTGTTCACCGGTGCGTGATCTCATCGGCCGCGACGACATCGCGTCCGCGTACTGGATTCAGTCACGCAACATCGATGCGCTGCTCGCGTCGGGGCGGACTGTCGTGGGTCGCAAGATCGGGTTGACGTCGCCCGCCGTCCAGCGTCAACTCGGCGTCGACCGACCCGATTTCGGAGTGTTGCTCGACGACATGGACTGCACGGGAGCGGGCCCGCTCGACATCACCCGTGTCCTGCAACCGAAGATCGAGGCGGAGATCGCCGTGATCCTCGATGTCGACGTCACCGAAGAGTTGACCGCAGAACGGGCGCCCGATGTGGTCTCGACCGTGTTCGCGGCCTTCGAGATCGTCGACAGCCGAATTGCAGACTGGGACATCTCGCTGGCCGACACGGTGGCGGACAACGCGTCGTCCGGCCTGTTCGTGCTCGGCGATTCGGTGCCACGTGTCGATGCACCAGATCTCGCCTCGGTCGCGATGACGCTGACCGCGGACGGAGTCGAGGTGTCCACCGGTCGTGGTTCGGACTGCTTGGGCAGTCCGTGGAACGCACTGGTGTGGTTGGCGAACACCTGCATCGAGTTCGGTGCCCCGCTCCGCGCAGGCGACATCGTGCTGACCGGAGCGCTCGGCCCGATGGTCCCCGTCGCACCGGGAAGCACGTACACGACGACGATCTCGGGAATCGGCACCGCCACAGCCACATTCACGCATCGACCGGAAGAGGACAGGTAGCACCATGGCCACCACGAAGGCCGCAGTCATCGGGTCCGGAAACATCGGAACCGATCTGGTCATCAAATTGAAGCGGATCGCGAAGAACGTCGAGATCGCCGTCCTCGTCGGAATCGACCCGGCATCCGACGGCCTCGCCCGCGCCGCCCGGATGGGCATCGACACCGTCGCCACCGGCGTCCAGGGTCTGATCGAACACCCGGACTTCGACGACATCGAGATCGTCTTCGACTCCACGTCGGCTGCCGCCCACAAGGCGAACGAGGAGGCGTTGCGTCCGTACGGCAAACGCCTTATCGACCTGACGCCCGCCGCGATCGGCCCGTTCGTCGTCCCCGCGGTCAACCTGGACGAACACCTCGACGCGCCGGTGGTCAACATGGTGACGTGCGGCGGACAGGCGACCATCCCCGTCGTGGCAGCGATCTCGTCCGTCACCCCGGTTCACTACGCGGAGATCGTCGCGTCGATCGCGTCGAAGTCCGCAGGTCCCGGTACCCGGGCCAACATCGACGAGTTCACCGAGACGACGGCCGCCGCGATCGAACAGGTGGGCGGTGCGGCGCACGGCAAGGCCATCATCGTGTTGAACCCGGCAGATCCGCCTCTCATCATGCGAGACACCGTCCTGGCACTGGTGTCCGATCCGGACGAGGATGCGATCCGCCGGTCGATCCTCGACATGATCGACACGGTGTCGGCGTACGTACCGGGATATCGCCTCAAGCAGGACGTGCAGTTCACGCGTGTGGACGACGGCGACTCGATGACCACGCTGACCGGTGGGGTCGACAAGGGCCCCGGACTGTGGAAGGTCTCGGTCTTCCTCGAGGTCGAGGGGGCTGCACATTACCTCCCGGCGTACGCGGGAAATCTCGACATCATGACGTCGGCGGCACTGCAGGTCGCGGAGACGATCGCGGGCGACAGGGCAAAGGTGGCAGCACGATGAGCATCTCGACCGACAACCGTTCGACCGTGCCCCACGGCGCGGCGTTGTACATCCAGGACGTGACGCTGCGCGACGGTATGCACGCGTTGCGGCATCGCATCAGCCCCGAGAACGTGGGGCGAATCGCGGGCGCGCTCGACCGTGCCGGCGTCGACGCCATCGAGGTGACGCACGGGGACGGCCTCGCAGGCCACAGCCTCACGTACGGCCCTGGCAGCAACACCGACTGGGAATGGATCGAAGCTGCTGCGGCTCAGGTTCATCGGGCCCGGCTCACGACGCTGTTGCTTCCCGGTGTCGGGACGGTCAAGGAGCTGAAGCGGGCGTTCGAGATGGGAGTGACGTCGGTCCGCGTCGCCACCCATTGCACCGAGGCGGACGTGTCCGCGCAACATATCTCGACGGCACGAGAACTCGGCATGGACGTCTCCGGGTTCCTGATGATGTCCCATCTCGCGGAGCCGGCTCTTCTCGCGGAGCAGGCGAAGAAGATGGAGTCCTACGGCGCCCAGTGCGTCTACGTCACCGACTCGGGTGGGCGTCTGACCATGGATGGGGTGCGCGACCGCGTGCGCGCCTATCGGGACGTGCTCGATCCCGAGACGCAGATCGGAATTCACGCTCACCAGAACCTGTCGTTGTCCGTGGCCAATTCCGTTGTGGCCGTGGAGGAAGGCGTGACGCGTGTCGACGCGTCGCTGGCCGGGCACGGCGCAGGCGCCGGTAACTGTCCGCTCGAGCCGTTCGTGGCCGTCGCAGAGCTGTACGGGTGGAAGCACAGCTGCGACCTGTTCGGGTTGCAGGATGCGGCCGACGACATCGTGCGTCCTCTTCAGGATCGACCGGTGCAGGTCGATCGCGAAACGCTCACCCTGGGCTATGCGGGCGTCTACTCGAGCTTCCTTCGGCACGCCGAATCCGCTGCCGCGCAGTACGGATTGGACACGCGCTCGATTCTGCTCGCCGTCGGTGAGCGCGGACTCGTGGGAGGTCAGGAGGACCTGATCGCCGACATCGCGTTGGATCTGTCGTCCGAGCGACGCGTCCGATCCTGACCGCCGATGCCCTCGCGCCTACTCTGCGCCGCTGACGATCTGGATCAGATTGCCGCAGGTGTCGTCGAACGTCGCGAGGGTCATCGAGCCCATCTCGGTGGGCTGCTGCGTGAACACGACGCCGAGCTTCGTGAGCCGCTCGTACTCGGCGTTCACGTCGTCGACCATGAACGACGTCGCCGGAATACCGTCGTCCATCAACGCGGTCTTGAACGGCTTCACGGCCGGGTGCACGTCGGGCTCGAGGGACACTTCCGGGCCGTCCGGATTCTCGGCGCTGACGATGGTGAGCCATTTGTGCTCACCGAGCGGGATCTCGTGCTTGACGAGAAAACCCAGTGTCGTGGTGTAGAACTCGAGTGCCTTGTCCTGGTCGGGGACGAACAGGGACGAGATGTAGATCTTCACGTGAACTCCTGAGCGATGGGCCAGCGTTGCTGGATCCGGGCGAGTGGGCGTGTGTCGACATAGAGGAACTTGTAGCGGCCCTGGCGCTCGGCGCGGACCAGCTGCGCCGAGGCCAGGACGTCGAGATGCTGCGAAATTGCTTGCCGCGACGACGAATTGCCGTGATTCATGATCAATCTCGTGCACAGTTCGAACAATGTCTGACCGTCGCGCTCCACCAGCTCGTCGAGGATGATTCGGCGAGTCGGGTCTGCGAGCGCCTTGAACAGTTCGGAGTCGTCCGGCTGTTCGGTCACGCCCTCACCATAGGCAAGCGATGACTTGCCTGTCAACGGATCAGAGCTGATTGACGCGAATCAGGTTGCCGGCGGGATCGCGGAAGGCGCAGTCGCGCACGCCGTAGTCCTGATCGATCGGTTCCTGCAGTACGTCCGCCCCCGCCGCCTGCAGACGCTCGAAAAGACCGTCCAGGTCGTCGGTGGCCAGCGTCACGGCGCCGTACGAACCCTTGGCGATGAGGTCGAGAATGGTGCGACGTTCGTCGTCGGTGATTCCGGGGTCGACGGCAGGCGGGTGAAGCACGATCGAGGTGCCCGGCTGTCCGACGGGCCCGACGGTGATCCACCGCATGTCTTCGTAGCCGACGTCCTTGCGGACCTCGAAACCCAGTGTGTCGCGGTAGAAGCCCAGTGCCGCGTCGGCATCGGTGTGCGGGAGGAACGTGTAGTGAATGGTGATGTTCATGTCCATCACGCTAAAGGGGCTACTGCTGCCGCGCTTCTCGATTCCTGACCGGTCTCGTCACCTGTTTGGCCAGGCACGGCGGAATGCCCTCGCCGTGCTGTGAGTGGTCGCGTCGATAGACGCTCGGCGGCACGCCGACCAGCTCCGTGAACCGAGTACTGAACGTGCCGAGCGACGACGAGCCGACGGCGAAGCAGATCTCGGTGACACTCATGTCCCCGCGCCTCAGCAGCGTCATCGCCCGCTCGATCCGTCGCGTCATCAGGTACGAGTACGGGGATTCGCCGTAGACGCGGCGGAATTCGCGGCTCAGATGACCGGCGGACATGTGCGCACCGCGCGCGAGTGCGTCGACGTCGAGAGGTTTCGCGTACTCGCGGTCGATCCGGTCGCGAACGCGTCGCATGGCGGTGATGTCGCGCAAGCGCTGTTCTTCCGCACGTTCCGGTGTCACCCACGCATCGTTCCACGCCCGGAACGCAGATCGGCCCCCAACCCGAGTACGGATTGGGGGCCGAGGGGTGCGACCGTCAGGGTGTCGGCGTCGCCGTCGTGGTCGGCGCGACCGATGTGGTGACCGGTGCTTCCGTCGTCGACGGGGCGGCCGGGGTCTCCGTGACAACGGCCGGAACGCTCTCGACGGGGAGACCAGGAGCCGGGGCACCCTCGACCGGGGCGACGGGAGCGACCTCGGCGGGAGCGGCAGGAACTGCTGCGAGAGGGGCAGGCGCGGCCGGTGCGACAGGCTGAACCGAGGCGCCGGACGCGACCGGTGCAGCGGATGTCGTCGTCGGAGCCGGGGTTGCCGACTGCGCGACCAGGAGCGCCTTCTGCTGAACCTCGGCCGACTTTATCGGCTTGCCCGCCTCGGCATCCTTGGCGAGCTGGGTCAGCCACGCCGCGGCGTACTGTGCCGACGTCAGCGGGCGTCCGTTCGACGCGTCCGCGTCACGCCAATAGTCGAAGTGCGCTCCCGAGCCGGGGCCGAGCGTCTGACCGTACGGGTCGTTCATCAGCACGGGAACGGTGTCGGTGTTCGATCCGATGAGGCCGACGATCTCCTTGACGATCTTCGACGGCAGGTAGGCCAGGTTGACGGCCTTGTCTGCGGGCAACGGCTCCTCGGTCGGGTCCGTTCCTTCCTCGGTGTCCGTCTTCGCGGATACCTTGGTGGTCGGGTCAGGAGGTGTGTACCCGGGCTCGGAGACCTTGATCAGAACCTGGAGGAAGGTCTCGTCACCGGCGAGCCAGTTGTCCTGCGACGCGATGTCCATGAAGGCAAGCCCGGCGATGCGTCCGATGACCATGGCCATGTCGGCGCCGGTGGCAGGGGTGACCGTGTTGTCGCGCTGGATGGCGTCGACGTCGAGCTGACGGCCGACGTTGGCGGCCAGGTGCAGCAGCGACGTGTTCTGCGGCATCGCACAGGTCAGGTCCTTCTGCGAACAGAACGACGCGACCTTGCCATCGAGTGCTCCGAAGCTGCCTGCCGTGCCCGGCAGCGCGCCCGCGCCTGCGGGACCCGACGCGTTGTTCTGGTACTTGGTGTCGAAGTTGTCCGGGTTGGTGCCGGTCTTCGAGCCGGGGAACGGATTGTCGCCGTCCTCGCGCCCCGCGTCGGCCAGAATCACGACGCCGACGACCTGCGCCGGGTCCACGATGCCGTACTTGCCGTTGTCGTCGGCGACCTGGTTGCCGATCTCCATCGCGGTGCGACGCGTGACGTCGGCGCCCTCGCTGTAGCCGACGATGGCGAAACGGGTCTTCGGGCACGACGCGACGATGGCCTTCATGACGGTCTGGGCGTTCTGGACACCGGTGTCGACGGCGGTCTCGTAGGTGGCGAGGTTGGCCGGGTAGTCGATGTACACGGCTGCGTACGAACCCTGCTTCACGGCGTCGTTCGGAGCGCCGACCATCTGGTCGATCCAATCGCTCTCGAAATCGCCTGCGAGCGCGGCCGGGAGGGCTTTGCCGTCGGGCGTCGTCAGAAACTTCGTCGCGCTGTTGCTCGGAGTGTCGCCGCGTCCACCGATCGCGATGCTGACCATGTCGTAGCAGGTCGCGGTCGACGCGAGTTCTACCTCGGCATCGGACGACGACAGCGTGTCGGTGGTGAGAACCGCTGCACCGACGGCCAGGGCTCCCAGGGACACGAAGGCGACGGCGCTGGTGATCAGCCGTCGGGTCTTGCGAGGCGAGCGAATACCCATGTTCCATCCCAATCAGTTCGTCGCGCTGCATCCGAGGGGCGTGCGGCGCGGGCGGGCTACACGGAATTCGTCTCTCCTGTCATTCGCGTTACAGGGCGTCGGGAACTCCGTTCTACCATACCCTAGGGGGGTATGGTAGAACGGAGTGATGAACACGACGGTGAAGCTCGCGGGGTACGTAGTCGGAATTACATTGGTGTTCTTCGCAACTTACGCACTCGGTACCGCCGTTGGACCGGTCGGAGAAGCTCCGGCTCAGCACGAACATGCGCAGGTAGTCGATGGCCAGTGAAAGAATGGCGGGAGGAATGACCCAGGTCGAGTTGGTTCTGGGCGGCATGACGTGTGCGTCGTGCGCCAATCGGATCGAACGCAAACTCAACAAACTCGACGGCGTCACCGCGACGGTCAACTACGCCACCGAGAAGGCGCGTGTCACGAGTGACGGCGTCCCCGCCGAGGACCTGATCAAGGCCGTCGAAGCCGCGGGGTACACCGCGACGCTCCCGGCCGCGGAACCCGAAGAGGCTCCGGAGACGGATCCGCTGAAACAGCGATTGCTGGTCTCGGCGGTTCTGTCGGTCCCGGTGATCGCGATGGCGATGGTGCCTGCGCTGCAGTTCACGAACTGGCAGTGGTTGTCGCTGACCTTGGCTGCACCCGTCGTCGTGTGGGGTGCGTGGCCGTTCCACAAGGCTGCGTGGACCAATCTGCGGCACGGCACGTCGACGATGGACACGCTCGTCTCGATGGGCACGCTCGCCGCGCTCGGCTGGTCGGTGTACGCGCTGTTCTTCGGAACCGCGGGCACGCCGGGCATGAAGCACCCGTTCGAGCTGACGATCGCTCGAATGGACGGGTCGTCGAACATCTACTTCGAGGCCGCGGCAGGCGTCACGACGTTCATCCTGGCGGGTCGCTACTTCGAGTCGCGGTCCAAGCGTCGGGCCGGGTCGGCGCTGCGGGCGTTGCTCGATCTCGGTGCCAAGGACGTGACGGTGCTGCGCGACGGCGTCGAATATCAAGTTCCCGTGGCCGATCTCGCTGTCGGAGACCTGTTCCTCGTGCGACCGGGAGAGAAGATCGCGACGGACGGCGTCGTCGATTCCGGTGCGTCCGCGGTCGACGCGTCCATGCTCACCGGTGAATCCGTGCCCGTCGAGGTAGCCGTGGGCGACACCGTGGTCGGTGCGACGGTCAACGTCGGCGGCAAGCTCGTCGTGCGGGCGACGCGGATCGGATCGGACACCCAGCTCGCGCAGATGGCCAAGCTCGTCGAGGACGCACAGACCGGAAAAGCGCAGGCGCAGAAGCTCGCCGACCGCATCTCCGGTATCTTCGTGCCGATCGTCATCGCCATCTCGGTGGGAACGCTCGGGTTCTGGCTCGGCACAGGCGGTTCCGTCGCCGCTGCCTTCACCGCCGCGGTGGCGGTGCTCATCATCGCGTGCCCGTGCGCACTGGGATTGGCGACGCCGACGGCCTTGATGGTCGGCACCGGACGGGCCGCGCAGCTCGGCATTCTGATCAAGGGCCCTGAGATGCTCGAGTCGACGCGTCGCATCGACACCGTCGTGCTCGACAAGACCGGAACCGTCACCACCGGCGTCATGACGCTGCTCGCCGTCCATGCCGCGCCCGGCGAGGATGCGGACGAGGTTCTGCGCGTTGCCGGTTCGATCGAGGCAGGCTCCGAGCATCCGATCGCGCGTGCGATAGCCGATGCGGCCGAGGACAAGTGGCCCGTCGACGAGTTCTCGAACGTGGCGGGCGCGGGGGTCACCGGAATCGTCGACGGCCGAGCCGTCGTGCTGGGACGTGCTGCGCTGCTGACGGAGTGGGCTCAGCCGCTCCCGCCGGAGCTCGAGATGGCGATGGCCGACGCCGAACACGACGGCCGTACCGCGGTCGCGATCGGGTGGGACGGCACGGCACGCGGCGTTCTCGTCGTCGCCGACGCGATCAAACCCACGTCGACACAGGCCGTCGCCGAACTACGCGAGCTCGGCCTGACGCCCGTCATGCTGACCGGCGACAACGAAGCGGCGGCGAAGAAGATCGCCGCCGAGGTCGGAATCGACCACGTCATCGCGGGCGTCATGCCGGAAGGAAAGGTCGACGCGGTTGCTCGGCTTCAGTCCGAGGGCAAGGTCGTCGCGATGGTGGGCGACGGCGTCAACGACGCGGCCGCCTTGGCCACGGCCGATCTCGGCCTGTCGATGGGGACGGGCACCGACGTCGCGATCGAAGCGAGCGACTTGACGCTCGTGCGTGGGGATCTACGGGCCGTCGGCGACGCCATTCGGTTGTCGCGGCGCACGTTGACGACCATCAAGGGCAACCTGTTCTGGGCGTTCGCGTACAACGTCGCGGCGATTCCGCTCGCGGCAGCGGGCCTGCTGAATCCGATGCTCGCGGGGGCGGCGATGGCCTTCTCTTCGGTGTTCGTGGTCAGTAACAGTCTGCGTTTGCGGAGATTTTCTGCCTCGTAGTACAAGATGGAGGAATGGCCGACGCAGTAGATGTCCCTATCCGTGACGAGTCGATACGGCTCGGGCAATTCCTGAAGCTCGCGAATCTCATCGAGTCCGGGTCCGAGGCGAAGGAAATCATCGCCGACGGCCTGGTCAGCGTCAACGGGGAAGTCGATGTGCGACGCGGCAGGCAGCTCCATCAAGGAGACGTCGTCTCCATCGACGGTGGGCCTTCCGCCCGCGTCGTGAACGGTGGCGGCTGGTGAGCGTCGGCGAGCGCGGTCTACCCAGAGAGCAAGTTCCAGGCGCGTTCGACGTCGGCGCGCGGGCGTACGACAGGCTCGTCGGCGCCAACCCCGGATATCACGAGCACCTCGCCAAGTCCGCCGAGCGACTACGGCTGCCCGGGCTGGGCGACGGGCTTACCTTGCTCGACATCGGCTGTGGCACAGGCGCATCCACGGCTGCGCTGTTGAAAGCTGCGCCGCACGCCACGATCATCGCGGCCGATGCGTCGTCGGAGATGCTCGAAGTCGCGCGGAGCAAGCAGTGGCCACCCAACGTCACGTTCGTGCACTCGCGGGTGGAAGACCTGCACGAGAACGGGGTCGACGGGCCGTTCGACGGTATCCTCGCCGCGTACCTGATCCGGAACGTCGACGACCCGGACACGGAGCTGAAGTCGTTGTGGTCCTTGCTGAAACCGGGTGCATCGATCGCGTTCCACGAGTACTCGGTGCGCGATTCCCGTCGTGCGCAGGCGTTGTGGTCGCTGGTGTGCTGGGCGGTGATCATTCCGCTGGGGTATCTCGCGACTCGGGATGCCACGCTGTACAAGCATCTGTGGCGCAGTGTCGTGACGTTCGACGGCGCAACCGAATTCACGCGGCGCATGCAGCGCGCCGGGTTCACCGGCCTCGGCACCGAGACGATGACCGGATGGCAGAACGGCGTCGTACACACGTTCCTCGGGGCGCGGCCGTCGGAGATCGTATGAACGACCGCAGACGCGTCGTACACGAAGGGCCGGACGGATATCCGTCTGCTGCGTCGTTGGCGTCGGTGCCGCGCGTCGCGGTGATCGGCGGCGGTATCGCCGGGTTGTCGGCGGCAACAGCGCTGGCGGAACGCGGCGTCTCCGTTACGGTGTTCGAGAAGGAGTCGTACCTGGGTGGCCGGGTCGGCGGTTGGTCGACTGTTCTGGACGACGGGTCGCCTGCGACGATGAGCCGCGGGTTCCACGCGTTCTTCCGGCAGTACTACAACCTACGGAACCTGTTGCGGCGGACCGATCCTGACCTGTCCCGGTTGCACGAGGTGGAGGACTACCCGCTGATCGACGGCTCCGGCCGCGTGGACGGATTCAAGGGGTTGCCGTCGACGCCGGGGTTGAATGCGTTCGCGTTCGTCGGTCGGAGTCCGACGTTCCGGTTGCGAGACCTGTTCTCGCTCAACGCTGTTGCGGCGCTTCCGTTGATGACGGTCAGCGTGCCCGGAATCTACGAGCAGCTCGACGAGGTGCCCGCCGCGGAGTTCCTGCGGCGCATCAACTTTCCCGAGCCGGCCCGTCACCTTGCGTTCGGGGTGTTCTCGCGCAGCTTCTTCGCCGACCCGGAAGAGATGTCGGCGGCCGAACTGGCGATGATGTTCCACCTGTACTTCCTGGGCTCGTCCGAGGGGTTGGTGTTCGACGTGCCGGTCGGGCCGTACCCGCAGTCGCTGTGGGAACCGTTGGGCGAGTATCTGACCGGCCTCGGCGTCGACATCCGATTGGGTGCGGCGGTGAAGGAGATCTCGCGGGGCTTCGACGTCGACGGTGAGAAGTTCGACGCGGTGGTGTTGGCGACGGATATCGGTGGCCTGCAGAAGTTGACCGGTTCTCTGGGGACTGCCGCGTGGCGCTCGCAGGTGGCAGGGCTGCAGAACACGCCGCCGTTCCTGGTGCACCGCGTGTGGCTGGACAAGCCCGTGAACGCGGACCGACCCGCGTTCATCGGCACCGGTGGAATGCCGCCGATCGACAACATCAGTGTGCTCGAGAGGTTCGAGGACGAGGCTGCCGAATGGGCTGGGCGCACGGGCGGTTCGGTCGTCGAGTTGCACGCCTATGCCGCAACGGAATCCGAGGACGTCACGCGTGAGCAGCTGATGGCGCGGATGCATGAGATCTATCCGGAGACCTTGGATGCTGCTGTGGTCGCCGAACGGTCCGAGTGGCGCGACGATTGCCCGCTCTTCGGCCTCGGAGATTTCGCCCGCAGGCCCACCGTGCGCACACCGGAGCCGGGGCTCGTGTTGGCGGGCGACGGAATTCGCATCGACCTGCCCGTCGCACTGATGGAACGTGCAGCGACGACGGGTCTTTCGGCGGCGAACACACTGTTGTCCGGCTGGGGTATCGCGGGGCACGACATCCTGACCGTCCCGGTACGTGGGCGGTATCGCGTGTTCGAGGAGTTGGCCAAGCGGCTCTGACTGGGCGGGTCAGCGCCCCTTCGACCTGAGGTGGTACCGACGCTCGGCGTAGTCGAGGTCGTCCTTCCACAACCGGGCGGCGGTGAAGTTCATCGCCGGACGCAACACGGGCGAGACGCGTCGGGCAATCTTGAAGCCCTTGCGGTCCGAGCTCGCGATGGTGGCCTCGATGACCGCCGTGCGCGGCTTGCCGTCCGGACCGGGGCCGAGCGGCGTCGCATGGGTTTCGACGACGCTTCCCACGCCCTCGCCTTCGAGGATGCGCATGATGATCGTGCGTGGACCCGGGCAGACGAACTCCGCGCGCACCGGGACGCCGATGCCCCGGCTGACGCGGAAGGTGACGTCGACGAGGAATCGGTCGTCCTCCTCGGGGACGTCGATGTCGCGGGGCGCGTCGACGACCTTCAGTCGCGCGAACGAATACGGGTGGAACCAGGCGCCGTGCCACGGGTCGAGGCGATTGGCGATGACGTCGTCGGTCTCGCAGATACCCGTCAGGGTGATGACGGCGTCGATGCTCGTCGACGCGGCGGGGCGGATCGGGACGATGGGCACTGCCGTCGGCTCCTCGCCGCCGAGGTCGTCGAGGCGGACCCACACGAGAACGCCGTCGTCGAACGCGGGAAACGGTCGCCAGCCGGGGCGACCCTTGGGGCCGAGCGGCATGCCGTGCCACAGGCAGATGAGGGAGTCGCACTCGATCTTGGCCTTGTCGAGCGGCGCGCCGAGGTGCGGGCACGAACCGGGTGCGATGTGGATGCCGCCCGTGTCGTCTCGCCAGGCAACGAGTTCGATGCCGGCGATGTCGCGGCCGAACGGTTCCTTGGTGCCGATGTCGCGGCTCGCGGCGAAGACGAACCAGTTGCCCGTCGGCCTGGTCTTCGCGCGCTTCAACGCGGACTCGATGACCTGCGGGTTCGCGCCTTTCCAGGTGGGCTCCTGCTTCGCCCACGACTCGGTCGGAAGCGGTTGCAGGGGGATCTTCTTCGGCCAGCGGCTGCGTAGCGCTTCGAGCGACACCATGATCAACAGGGTAGGCGGGTTCCGCGCAGGTTGCAGCGACTGCGCGGGTTGCAACGTGCGCGTGTGCTGGAAGGTGCGCGGGTGGGGGTGGGCGTGCGGGGTTCGTGTGGGTTCCGCGCAGGTTGCAGCGACTGCGCGGGTTGCAAGGTGCGCGTGTGCTGAAAGGTGCGCGGTGGGGGTGGGCGTGCGGGAATCGCTACCTCCGTATTTGACAGCACACTGTCAAATACGGAGGTAGCGATGTCGACGATCGTTCTGTACGCAACCGACACCATGGCGGACTGGGAGTACAGCTACCTGGTTGCCGGGGTTGCCATGGCTCGGGAACAGGGTGACGACCGGTACGAGCTGCGAGTGCTGTCCGAAGACGGGCAGGAAGTCACGACGCTCGGCGGACTGCATGTCCGGCCCGACGGCGACCTCTCCGACCTCGACATCGAATCCGTTGCAGCGCTTCTTCTTCCGGGAGGAAACACGTGGAACGAGGGGCACGAGAAGGTTCTCGGACTGGCGTCGGCGCTGGTCGAGAAGGGCACGCCCGTCGGCGGCATCTGCGGCGCGACGCTCGGGCTGGCGCGAACCGGCCTGCTGAATGCGAAGAAGCACACCAGCAATGCGCCCGAATTCCTCACCAGCGCCACCGAATACAGCGGCAGCCTCTACTACGAAGACGCACGGGTGGCCGTCGACGGCACACTCGTCACGGCACCGGGCACTGCACCACTCGAGTTCTCGAAGGCGATCTTCGAACTGCTGCAGCTGTTCCCCCAGTCGATCGTCGACGCCTGGTACGGCCTCTACAGCACGGGAGAGAAGAGGTACTACGACGTACTCGCCGGCGGCGGCGCGTGAGCGAGCGCTCTGCCGCCGGGGATGCGCTGACGAACCTGGTGTTGCCGGCGTTCGAGCTCAACGGCGAATTCCTGGCCGCGGCGAAAGACATCGCCGAGCCTGCCGGTCTGACGCCCGCATGGTGGCAGGTACTGGGCGCCACGCTCGACGAGCCGTTGGCCGTCGCCGAGATCGCCCGACGCGTCGGCCTCGGTCTCGCTCGCCAATCCGTGCAGCGGACGGCGGACATCCTCGTCGACAAGGGCTGGGCCGAGTACGTCGACAATCCGAAACACCGACGCGCCAAGCTGTTACGGCCTACGCAGAACGGGCGGGATACCCTCGGGAGGCTGAGAGAAGACCAGCACGCCTGGGCCGACGCCGTCGGCAAGGAGGTCGGTCTCGACGAGCTGAAACGAACCCGCGAGTCGATCGCGAGGATCGTCGCCGCGTCCCGTCGCTATCGCTCCACTCCCAGCGTCGAGTAGTACTCCTTCTGCGACGGGTAGTAGTCGTCGAAACTCGGCAGCGGGGTGCCGTCGCGCGAGGCGAGCATCATGTCGAGATAGTACTCCCACCCAGGCCCGATTTCGCCGACGCCCTCGGTGCTCGACAGGTGGTGGATCAGCGTCAGTGTGGTCGCGCCGGTGAGCCGGACGTCGAGCTCCCAGCCACCTGTCGTCGAGACGGCCAGGCGAGAAGGGCTTTCGCACACGTGGATGTTCATGTCCATCCAGGGTGCGCCGTCCTCGAACAGCATCTGAACTCGAATGCTGTTCTCGGACAGGCGCTCCCATGGTCCGTACCATCCTGCGGTGCGGTCGGAGTCGGTGAGCGTCGCCCACACGTCCTCGCGCGGCGCGGAGATGGTTCGGGTCAACTCGAGGTCGACGCCGGTATCGGTGCGGCGCAGAATTCCGGTGGGTGCCATGCGGGCATTATGCAGTGCCCCTCGTGCGCGCGAATGTATAGCCCGCTATACATTCGCGCGCACGGGCGAAGCCGCCAACCGCCCACGCAGCACGAGCAGCAGCACGACGGCCATCGCCATGAATCCGCCGACGACCCAGAGGCCCGTCTTGGAGCTGCCGGTGGCGTCGAGCAGCCATCCCGTCATGTACGGCGCGACGAGCCCTGCCGAGGCGCCGATGGTGTTGACCAGGGCGATTCCGGCGGCGGCACCGGCACCGGTGAGGAACGTCGTCGGCAGGTACCAGAAGACCGGCAGCGCCGAGAAGATTCCGACGGCGGTGAGCGTGATGACCACCATCGTCATGAGGGGCGAGCTCATGTACATCGCGACCGGGACGCTCACGGTGGCCAACGCGGTCGGCACGATGACGTGCCACATGCGTTCCTTCAGCCGGTCCGAGCGTCGCGACCACAGGATCATCGCGACGGACGAGATCAGGAACGGCACCGCGACGATCAGGCCGTTCTGCGCGATCGAGAACGTCGTGTCGAACTGCTTCGCGAAGCCGGCGACGATCGTCGGCAGGAAGAAGCTGATGGCGAACAAGCCGTAGCCGATACCGAAGTAGGTGACGCCGAGCAGCCAGACGTTCGGGTTGCGCAGCGAGCTACGGGCCGAGACGTGGCCGGTGTCGGCGGTTTCCGAGTGCTCGGTCTCCATGCGGCGGTCGAGCCACGTGCGCTCCTCGGTGCTGAGCCACTTCGCCTGACGCGGGCGGTCGGTGAGGTAGAACCACGCGGCGATGCCGAGAAGAACGGTCGGGATGCCCTCGACGAGGAACATGACGCGCCAGCCTTCGAGGCCGAACAGTCCGTGCCAGTACTGGATGATCGCCGACGAGATCGGTGCGCCCAGTGCGCTCGACAGCGGCAGGGCCACCATGAACACGCCGACCAATCGCACGCGGACCGCGCGGGGGAACCAGAACGTCAGGTACAGCATGATGCCGGGGAAGAAGCCGGCCTCGGCGATTCCGAGTGCGACGCGAGCGATGTTCAGCCACGTGGCGTTGGGAACGAACGCCATGAGAGCGGCAATCAGCCCCCAGGACACGAGGATTCGAGCGATCCAGCGTCGTGCGCCGAATTTGTGCAGTGCGAGGTTGCTGGGGACCTCGAGAAGAATGTAGCCGACGAAGAACAAGCCACTCGCCAGGCCGTACGCGGTCTCGGTCAGGCCGAGGTCCTCGCTCATCGTCAGCTTCGCGAACGCGATGTTCGTTCGGTCGATGTAGTTCAGGAAGTACGCGAGGCCGAGGAACGGAATCAGCCGCAGGGCGACTTTGCGCATCACCCGGCTTGCCATCTGATCGTCCGACGCCGGTTCGGCGGGGGAGTGTGTTCGTGACGTCATCGCGCTCCAGTCTCGAGGTCTGAACCCGTCGATTTCGTGGCGGGCTCACATACCTTGCATCCATAGTGACCTGAGTCACGACAGTCGGTTGACGAAGGCTCGGCCACGGGTTTCCTCTTTTTGTCGAAAAGGCGATGAGTACGCTCAGCGCATGTCCAGGGACAGTGTGCAGGCCATCGTGGATCGGTTCGGTGACGAGCTCGGTCGGTCCGTCGTGGTCAACGATCCGTACGTCAGAATGTTGTTCGCCAGCAGGCATTTCGGCGACGAGGACCCGGTGCGCATCAGGGCCATGCTCAACCGCGACGCGGGCAGCGAAGCCATCGGTCACTTGCTTGCCAGTGGCATCAACCAGTGGACGAAGCCGGGACGGATCGCCGGTTCCGACGCTCTCGGGTTGCACTCGCGCGCGGGCGTGCCCATTCGCTGGCGTGGAGAGGTGCTCGGGCAGATCCTCGTCATCGACGCCGACGGCGGCATCACCGACGGCGAGCTGACACGGATCGGCGAGGTCGCTGCGGAGATCGCACCCCTCATGGTCGTCGATCGTGCACCGCAGGACTCGGCCCAGTCGGAGGCGCTCGTCGCCGCCGCGCTCGGACTCGACGACGGTCGGCGCGAATCGGCACTGGCGGAACTCGTCGTGCAGCCGGGCGCGGTACGCGTCGTCACCCTGATGCTGCACCACGGCACCGACACGGATCTGACGTCGATCGCGTTGCGGCATGCGCTCGTGGCCGCTCGATCACGCAGTCGAGGTGACGCCCTGCTCGCGGTCGACGGGTCGTCCGGCCATCTCGTCTATCTCGCGACGGCGATGCGTGACCTCGACACGATCGTCGCCGAAGCCCGCGCGATGGCACGGGACGCCGCCGACGTGGCCGGTCGGGGAGCGTCGATCACCGCAGGCGTCGGAGCCGAAGCCGCAGGATTCGCCGACGCGTGGCTGTCGGCACGTCAGGCGGGCCTCGCGGCGTCGATCGCGCGACGCGTCGGCCAGGATCCCGTCGTCGCCTGGGAGAACGCGGGGGTGTTGGGCGTGCTGGCGCGGGTGCCGACGTCGCAGTGGGACAGGACCGCCGTCCCCGACGAGCTACGTCGCCTCGCCGAGGCCGACCGGTCCGGCAGACTGCTCGAGACGCTGCGTGCCTTCCTCGATCATGCGGGCTCCGGACCTGCCGCGGCCGAGGCGCTGTTCATCCATCGGACGACGCTGTACTACCGGCTCGACCGAATTCGCGACGCGATCGGCGTCGACCTCGACGACGGAACCGTCCGGCTGAACCTGCATCTGGGCTTACGCGTCGCCGATCTCATGCGGGCCGAGGGAATCGAACCGTTCTGACACGTCAGCTCGCCGTGAGCTCCTTCGAGCGCAGTTCCTGCGGAACACCCTGTGGATACAGGACGACCTTGCAGGCGTCGCCGGTCAGCAGCTCGATCGCGCTTTCCACGTCCTCGAGCTCCATCCGGTGCGACACCAGACGCGACAGGTCGACGCGCCCCGACGTCACCAGCGCCGAGAGCTCGGTCCACGAATCCCAGATCCGACGGCCGAAGCTGCCCTTCAGTGTGAGACCTCGGCTGATGAGGTGACGCGTCGCGCTGAGTTCGACGGGTCGAGCCGTCAGGCCGACACTGACGACAGTCCCCTCACGCCGCGCCGCGTCCAGTCCTGCTTCCAGTGCGGGAAGCGCGCCCGAGCATTCGAGCACCAGGTCGACGCCTTCCGCCGGGCCGGTCAGGTCGCGAATGCGGTCGATCAGTCCGTCCCCGGCAGGGACCACGGTTCCCCCGAGCTCGGCCGCCATCGCGGCACGATGCGGATTCGGTTCGACGACCAGGACGTTCGCCCCGCGTGCCAGCGCAATCTGCAGTGCAGCCAAACCGATGGGTCCCGCGCCGCTGACCAGGACGTGCGCACCACTCAGGTCGAGACCGCTGCGCTGGACCGCGTGCATCGCACTGCCCGCCGGCTCGAGTAACGCGGCGGCTTCGAGGGACAGCTCGTCGGGAAGTCGAAAGCAGGTCGACGCAGGAACGACGAGACGCTCCGCGAACGCGCCGTCGATCGTCAGTCCGAGCAGATCCATCCGCAGGCAGTTGTGTGCGTTGCCGCGTCGACACTGATAGCAGTCCAGGCAGGCGACGTGCGTTTCGACGGCGACGCGGTCACCCACGTGCAGAGCGGACACATCCCGTCCGATCTCGACGACGACGCCCGCGCACTCGTGCCCGGTGACGACCGGTAGACGCAGACCGAGGTCGCGCACGGCAGGCCCGTACTCGTACGTCTCGCGGTCGGTTCCGCAGACGGACACCGCACCGACGTCGATGCGCACCTGGTCCGGGCCGAGGGGCCGATCGGGCAGGTCGTTCACCAGGTCGAATCCCGGCATGGGCTCGGTCTTGAGCACTGCGCGCACGTTGTGAGGCCTCTCGTTCCGCGGTGTGGGTCCGCCCAGTGTGTGCGTGACGCCGATCACCGGCATCGGGCCGGGAGTGAGGAAACGAGACGGGCTTTCCTCTTTCTGTCGCATCCGGACGTCGTTCGACAAAAAGAGGAAATGACGGTTCGGGTCCTCGTCGGAGGGCGGTTCTCCCGCGTGCCCTCGCGGACCACCATGACTGACTGTGGGGAAGTGACCTGCCTCACGCACGACGAGGAGAGGAAGCCACGTGACCGCACCGCACATCATCGGCTGGGCGCACACCAAGTTCGGCAAGAGCGAGAGTCCCGACGTCGAAGCCCTGATCGCCGAGGTCTCGTTGGCGGCGATCGCCGACGCGGGCGTCGACGCGAAGGACGTCGACCTCGTCACCGTCGGCGTGTTCAACAACGGCTTCTCCCAGCAGGGTTTCGAAGGCGCCCTGGTCGGCGCCGGACAACCCGACCTCGCGCTGGTTCCCTCGATCCACGTCGAAAATGCATGCTCGACGGGTAGTGCAGCGCTGTTCACCGCCCTCGACAACCTGCAGGCGGGTCGAAGCCGCGTCGCCCTCGTCGTCGGCGCCGAGAAGATGACCGCCACGCCGAACGACGAAATCAACGAGATTTTGCTCGCCGGCTGTCACCGCGCGTCGGAGTCGCACATGGGCAGCTTCGCCGGAGTGTTCGCCGACCTGGCCGATCAGTACGCGGCACGGTACGACGATCCCCACGACGCGATGGCACGCATCGCCGCGAAGAACCACCGCAACGGCGTCGACAACCCGTATGCGCACCTACGCCGCGACCTCGGGTTCGACTTCTGCAGAACACCGTCGGAGAAGAACCCGACCGTCGTCGGCCGACTGCTGCGCACCGACTGCTCTCTCGTGTCCGACGGCGCGGCGGCGATGGTCGTCGCATTGCCCGACGTTGCCGCCACCGCCCGACGCTCCGTCCGCATCGCCGGCCGTGCACAGGCGAACGACCATCTGGCGATCGCCCGTCGCGCCGATGCGTTGGCCTTCGACGGTGCCGCCAGGGCGTTCCGCGGAGCGCTGACCGACGCGGGTACGACCCTCGATGATCTCGATCTTCTCGAGACGCACGACTGCTTCACCATTGCCGAACTGTTGCAGTACGAGGCATTCGGGCTCGCGGCGCCGGGCAAGGGAGCCGAGGTACTCGCCGAGGGACGCACCGAGCGTGACGGCATCCTGCCGGTGAACCGTTCCGGGGGACTGAAGGCGAAGGGCCACCCACTCGGTGCGACGGGTGTGTCCCAACACGTGATGGCCGCACTGCAGTTGACGGGTGAGGCAGGGGACATGCAATTGCCGACGGCCGATCGCGCTGCGGTCTTCAACATGGGCGGCGCGGCAGTCGCCAACTACGCAACGGTTCTGGAGGCAACACGATGACGACGACGCGCAGAGCGGTCAACCTGGCCGAGATTCTGAGCCAGACCGCGCGCAGGGTCGCGGGCGGTACTGCCGTCGTACACGGTGAAACACGCTGGAGCTGGCGGCAACTGAACTCGCAGGTGGACTCGCTCGCCGCCGAACTGGAACGCCGTGGTGTGTCCAAGGGCGACGTCGTGCTGATCGACAGCCCCAACCACCCCGAGTTCATTACCGCGATGTTCGCGACCTGGCGCGTCGGAGCTGTTCTCGCACCGGTCAATTCGCGGCTGCACGACGACGACGTCGTCGTGATCGCCGGAGTGTGCCGTCCCGTCGTCGTGATCGGGCACTCGTCGACCCGGTCGCACGTCGGCGCGATTCGCGCGGCGCACGAGCTCTCGGGCGGAGTGCTGTGGATCGAAAGCAGCGGGGACGACGCGATTTCGGATGTGCCGTCGGGCATTCCGGCTGCGGTGTCGACGTGGGAGGGCGACCCGGCGTGGTACTTCTTCACGTCCGGCACGAGCGGAACCCCCAAGGCGGCGATTCTCACCCACGACCAACTCGGGTTCGTCATCAACAACCACCTCGCCGATCTCATGCCGACGACCGATTCCGACCACGCGTCCCTCGTCGTCGCTCCACTGTCGCACGGGGCGGGCATGCACATGCTGCCGCAGGTCGCGCGTGGTGCGACGACGGTTCTGCCGTCCTCGGTCAGTCTGGATCCGGCGGAGGTGTGGTCCCTCGTCGAACGTGAACGGGTGACCAACATGTTCACCGTCCCGACGATCCTGAAGGTTCTGGTCGACCATCGGGCCGTCGAGGAGCACGACCATTCGTCGCTGCAGTACGTCATCTACGCGGGCGCGCCGATGTACACGGCCGATCAGGAGCGTGCGCGTCGGATCCTCGGCGAAGTGCTGGTCCAGTACTACGGGCTCGCCGAGGTCACGGGCAACATCACGGTGCTGCCGAGCCGAGAGCACGGTCGGCCTGTGCCCGAGGGACTTTCGGCCGGCACGTGCGGATTCCCCCGCACAGGAATGCTCGTGAGCGTCCAGGACGAGTCGGGCACCGAAGTGCCCACCGGGGAGATCGGTGAACTCTGCGTCGCCGGACCCGCCGTGTTCGCCGGGTACCTGAACAATCCGAAGGCCAACGCGGATGCGTTCCGCGACGGATGGTTTCGTACCGGTGACCTCGGCGTCGTGGATGCCGACGGCTATGTCTACGTGACGGGGCGGTCGTCGGACATGTACATCTCGGGCGGTTCCAACATTCACCCGCGGGACATCGAGGAGAAGATCCTCACCCATGGCGCGATCGACGAGGTCGCGGTTCTCGGCGTCCCCGACCCGAAGTGGGGCGAGGTCGGCGTCGCGATCTGCGTTCTCGCCGAGGGCAAGTCGGTCACCGCGGAGGAGCTGACGACGTGGCTCGGAGCGAAGATGGCGCGATACAAACTGCCGCGGCACGTGCTGTTCTGGGATGCGCTGCCCAAGTCGGGGTACGGCAAGATCGTCAAGCGCACCATCCGCGACGAACTGGCGGCTCGCGAATGGGGGCCGTACGCACCGGTTCTGGAGGGGGCGTCGTGACCTCGACGTTCCTCGCTCCGCTGGTGCATCCCGGCCCTCGGGCTCCCCGGCGCCTCGAATCCGTGTCGTGCGCGACGGCCGTCGAACGGATCTCGCTCGAGCCCGGCCGTCGGTTGGTCGACGCGATCGACGACGAATTGGCGCGTCTGGGTGCGGATTCCGCGCAGGTCGAGTTGCTCGGCGGACCGTTGGCGCGCGTCTCGTACTGCATTCCGGATCTGTGCCACGACGGATCGCGTGCGGCGTGGTACAGCGAGACGCACGAGGCCGTGACGCCTGCGACGATCGTCGGCGGTAGCGCATCCGTCGGACGACGTGACGGTGAGCGGTTCATGCATTGCCACGCAGCGTGGTTCGACGCATACGGGCAGCTGCGCGGCGGACACGTGTGGCCCGACACCGTCGTCGGGACCACGCCGGTGGAGATCGTGCTGCACGCATTCGACTCGGTCGCACTGACCAGCGGCGAGGATTCCGAGACACTGATGCCGGTCTTCACGCCGTCGGCGTCGCGAATCGGCTCGGTGGCAGGCACGCGACGGGCCGTCATGACTCGGGTGCGTCCGGGCGTCGAGATCCACGATGCGGTGCGTAAGGTGATGGGGAACGCGGACATGCGTCGGGCATCGGTACGTGGAAGCCTCGGAAGCCTCGTCGGCGCAACACTTCTGCGCGACGGCGATCCGGTGTCCGTCGACGGCCCGGCCACCGAAGTGGCCATCGCGGGCCACATGGGACCGGACGACGCTCATCTGTCGGTGCTGGTGATGGATCGGCACGGCGGCGTCCACGTCGGAGAACTCGCCGAGTGCGGGAACCTCGTCGCGGTGACGTTCGAGCTTCTGGTCGAGGAGATCGAGTCGTGACGGGCCGTCTGGCGGGCAAGGTTGCACTGGTCTTCGGCGCCGGGTCGAGCGGATCCGGCGTCGGAAACGGCCGTGCCGCTGCGGTGTCGTTCGCTCGCGAGGGTGCGACCGTGGTCGCCGTCGATCGCAGCGCCGAGGAGGCCGAGCTGACGGCGAAGATGATTCGCGACGAAGGCTGCACCGCAGCAGCGTTCGGTGCGGATGTGACGCAGGAGGCCGAGGTGGCGGAGTGTATCGCTGCGGCCGCCGACGAATTCGGTGCACCGACGGTGTTGCACAACAACGTCGGTGTCACCACCGTCGGGGACATCACCGACATGGACCGGGCGACGTGGGATGCAGCGCTCGCGGTCAACCTGACCGGGGTCTTCCTGACGTGCAAGCACACGATTCCGCTGATGCTGTCCGCGGGCGGTGGCTCGATCGTCAACGTGTCGTCGACCGCGAGCATCCGGTACACCGGCTTCACGTATCCGAGCTATTCGGCGACGAAGGCGGCGGTCAACCAGCTGACGGTCTCGCTCGCACTCGAGTACGCTGCGCGCGGAATACGCGTCAACGCAGTGCTTCCCGGCCTGATCGACACCCCGCTCGTCGCAGGTCAGCTCGGTGGGGCGGATCCGGCGACGATCGAAGCTCGTCATGCCGCGAGTCCGACGGGTCGCATGGGTTCGCCGTGGGACGTGGCTGCTGCGGCGGTCTTCCTGGCGTCGGACGAGGCCGCCTACGTCAACGGGGTCTGCCTTCCCGTCGACGGGGGATTGGCGGTGCGAGCGCTGTGACTACGATGGCTGGAATGACTGCGGTAGAAGCCCTCATCGATTCGTTGCCGCGGGAGATCGTCATCTCCGATCCCGACATCGTGGCGTCGTACGCGCACGATCAGTCGCGGTTCACCGACAGCGCACCACCCGCGGCGGTTCTGGTTCCGCGAACGACGGCGGAGGTGTCCGCGTGTCTGGCAGCGGCACACCGTAATTCGGTGGCCGTGATTCCGCGTGGTGCAGGAAGTGGACTGAGCGGCGCAGCCAATGCGACCGCAGGTGCCGTCGTGTTGAGTCTGCACCGTATGACCGCGATCCGCGAGATCGACACCGTCGACCGACTGGCCGTCGTCGAGCCGGGCGTCGTGACAGCGGATCTGCGTGCGCGGGCAGCCGATGCCGGACTGTTCTATCCGCCGGACCCGGGCAGCGTCGCGTTCAGCACGATCGGCGGCAACGTCGCCACCAACGCGGGCGGAATGTGCTGCGTTAAATACGGTGTGACAGGCGATTTCGTGCTCGCGCTCGAAGTCGTTCTCGCGGACGGCCGAATTCTGCGTACCGGAAGGCGCACGGTCAAGGGCGTCGCGGGATACGACCTGACGCATCTGCTCGTCGGCTCGGAGGGCACGCTGGGCGTCATCACCGAGATCACGGTCAAGCTGCTGCCTGCGCCTCGCGAGGCCCGTACGCTCGTCGCGTCGTTTCCCACGCTCGAGAAAGCCGGTCTGGCGGTGGCCGAGATAGCGTCGTCCGGTTCGACGCCGTCGATGCTCGAAATCCTCGACCGCACAACGGTTCAGGCGGTCGACCGGATGACGAAGATGGGTATGGGTGAGGACACCGCCGCACTCCTGCTGGTGCAGAGCGACGACGTCGACGCCGAATCCGTCCTCGCGGCAATCGAATCGACGTGCGACCGGCTTGGTGCGTCCGACGTCGTCGTCAGCTCGGATCAGGCCGAGGCCGCGATGCTGCTCGAAGCGCGTCGTCTCGCGCTGCCGGCGCTGGAAAGCCTCGGTGACTGGTTGCTCGACGACGTCGCCGTCCCGTGCTCGCGCATCACCGATCTCATCGGCTACATCGAAGGACTCGCCGCAGAGTTGGGTCTGACGATCGGAGTGTTCGGTCACGCAGGCGACGGCAACCTCCATCCGACGATCATCTACGACGAGTCCGACGCCTCGAGCAAAGCCGCGGCACTGTCGGCGTTCGACGCGATCACTCGGCGCGCGCTCGATCTCGGCGGAACCATCACCGGCGAACACGGTGTCGGCAGACTGAAGTCCGGCTGGCTGGCCGTCGAGCACGACGAGACGTCGATGCAGGTGCAGCGGGCGGTCAAGGCTGCGCTCGACCCCACGGGGATCTTGAATCCGGGGTGTGCGCCTGCGGCACCCGTGCGCGCGAATGTATAGCGGGCTATACATTCGCGCGCACGTGGCATATTGGACACCATGCAGCGGCGCACGGGCGAGAGTTGGTCCGCGCGACCATTCTCAGGGGTAACCCCTGGGTGTGAGAGAACAACCGGTCACTGCGTCCGACGCCGGCAAGCACGCTCCGCGTGCCCCGCGGCGCCGAGTACGAAAGATTCAGGTCGCCCGTCGCCGCTGCACCCGGGACCGCACGGATGAACCCACGCGAGTTCACCACGCCGATGGCTGCGTTTCTGGCCGAGCTCGCATCCGACGTTCCGTGGACGCGTGACCGTCTCGAGGAGGCGTTCATGCCGGTGCTGGGGCCGAAGGCGTCGCGACTGGCGGACCGGTTGATCGACCTGTACCCGTCACCGCCGTTCGACGACGAATCCCTGTACCGGCTCATCGCGGATCTTCCCCGGTTGCCCGACAAGAAGTCGGAGGAGCCCGAACGCAGAACGTCCGGCCCGAAACCCTGGCGCTTCGACGTTCCCCGCTACTTCTCGACGGGTGACCTCGCGGAATCGTTGAACCTGACGATCGACGAGATCGAATGGTTCGCCGACGCGCAACAACGACTGAAGACGGCGCCGTCGACGCTCCGGCACTACCGGGCCACGTCGATTCAGAAACGGTCCGGCGCTCGGGTGCTCGAAATTCCGAAGCCTCGCCTTCGTGAGATTCAGCGAAAAGTCATGCGTCGCATACTCGATCAGGTTCCTGCGCACGGTGCGGCACACGGCTTCGTCACCGGCCGAAGCCCTCGTACGTTCGGGATCCCGCACGCCGGCCGGGACGTCGTCCTCGCCGCCGATCTGAAGGACTTCTTCCCGTCGATCGGAATCGGGAGAGTCGTCGCGATTTTCGACGCCCTCGGCTACCCGCGGACGGTCGCGTGGAATCTTGCGTACCTGTGCACGACGAGCGCTCCGGCGGGCGAACTGGCCGGCGTTCCGTACGAGACAGCGTCCTTGCTGCGAACCCGTCACCTGCCGCAGGGCGCCCCGACGTCACCCGCTCTGGCCAACCTGGCGGCCCGGATGCTCGACATCCGGCTCACCGGTCTCGCCCGTTCCATGGGCCTGCGGTACACGAGATATGCCGATGACCTGGCGTTCTCCGGAACGTGCGACGTCGACAGGGTGCTCTGGGTGGTCAGGCACATCGTGCGTGACGAGGGATTCATGCTGCATCCGAACAAAACCCGCGTACGACGCTCGCACAAGCGACAGCAGCTGACGGGCCTCGTCGTGAACGACTGGCCTGCGGTGCCCCGATCCGAGTACGACGAGCTCCGAGCGATACTGCACAACTGCGCACGGACGGGCCCGGAGGCGCAGAACCGTTCTGGGCACGGCGACTTTCGAGCCCATCTCTACGGCCGCATCGCACGCATCGGCGAGACGAGCGCTACGAGGCGTCGGAAATTGCTCGAGCTCGCAGAACGCGTGAACTGGTCCTGACCACCTGTTCGACGCGTATCGCCCGGTTCAGGAGGCGCGCGTCAGCTCGATCTCGCCGACGCACTGACATCCGCCGGTGATCTCGGCGCAGTCGAGAACGAGGTAGTGCCGAACGTACTCGAGATCCACGCAGCCTGGGTCGGTGCATTCCGCGTCGCCGACTGCGTGAATGACGAGCGTGCCTTCGCAGACGTCTGCGATGTCGTGCATGAGGACTCCTTTCCCTGTAGCCCCATTCCTATCACCGCGGTCCGACAAGTTCGGGAGAAGAGATGCGTGTCCTGGGTGTAGCCCGAGGCCGGTGCCGGTCGGGGACGGCGTCGATGGCACCGCCGCACGGAGCCCCTCGGCGCGGAGCCCCTCAGCTCGTGCCTGCGTCGAGCAAAACCGTCGCGGCTTCCTTTGCGGCGAGCGCGGATTCGGGCGATTCGGATATCGCCGCGGTCGTCTGCGCCCCCTCGGCCAACAGTGCAATCTGCAACCCGAGCTTTTCCGGGCACCCCGCCTCGACGGCCAATTCGGTTACGTAGGAGACGAATTCGCGCTTGTGACGATGTGCCGCGTCGGCCACTGCGGGCATGGTGGCACCCAACTCGCCGAACGAGTTGATGAACGCGCAGCCACGAAAATTGTCCTCGCGGAACCAGGTGTCGAGAAAGTCGAAGATGGACAGCAACTTCTCACGCGGATCGCTGTACTCGGCGGCCTGCGCGAGGATGCGCTCGTTCCATAGCTCGGTGCGGCCTTCGAGGACGCGCGCGACGATGTCGGATTTGGACGGGAACAACGTGTACATCCGCTTCAGAGAAATGCCCGCCGCGGCGCGCAGTTCGTCCATTCCGACGGCCTGCACACCGCGGGCGTAGAACAACTCGTCGGCCGCCGCCAGCACCGATGCTCGTGAGGCGTCCGTCTCCATCGTCACCAACTCCTTGCGCAGAGAACCAACGTTCTCTAGTGTAGTCCACGGCGAGAGAACGACCGTTCTCCTGCGGGAACCCTGACCCACGAGGAAGTGTTGCATCATGGCTTTCATCAACGTAGGTACCGAGAACAGCACCCCGATCGACGTCTACTACGAGGATCACGGCACCGGTCAGCCCGTCGTGCTGATCCACGGCTACCCGCTCGACGGCAACTCCTGGGAGCGTCAGTCGCGCGAGCTGTTGGCGGCCGGCTATCGCGTCATCACGTACGACCGTCGTGGGTTCGGCAAGTCGAGCAAGCCGACCGTCGGCTACGACTACGACACGTTCGCGGCCGACCTGAACGCAGTCCTGACCACACTGGATCTCAGCGACGTCATCCTCGTCGGATTCTCGATGGGAACGGGTGAGCTCGCACGCTACGCGGCGAAGTACGGCACCGATCGCGTCGCGAAGTTCGCCTTCCTCGCGTCGCTCGAGCCGTACCTGGTGCAGGCCGACGACAACCCGGCAGGCGTCCCGCAATCCGTGTTCGACGGCATCGAGGCTGCCGCGCGCGAGGACCGTTTCGCGTGGTTCGACAACTTCTACAAGGACTTCTACAACCTCGACGAGAACCTCGGCAGCCGCATCAGCGAAGCGACCGTCCGCGCGAACACGGCCACGGCTGCCTCCAGCGCGCCCGTCGCCGCATATGCAGTGGTCTCGTCGTGGATCGAGGACTTCCGCGCCGACGTGCAGAAGGTTCGCGAATCCGGCAAGCCGACGCTCATCCTGCACGGCACCAAGGACAACATCCTGCCGATCGACTCCACCGGACGCGAGTTCACCAAGGCGTTCCCTGAAGCGAAGTACGTCGAGGTCGAGGGCGCTCCGCACGGTCTGCTGTGGACGCACGCCGCCGAGGTCAACGACGCGCTTCTGGCATTCGTGAAGTGAGAGCTGTGCAAGCATGAACGAATGACCGACGGCCCGCGACCGACCGTGGCGACCTCCGAGTCCGTACGGCTCGGAGTGTTGCTCGCGGCGGTCGGCGGGTTCGTCGACGTCTACACGTTCATGACGCGCGACGGTGTGTTCGCCAATGCACAGACCGCCAACGTCGTTCTGTTGGGGATCGATGCGGCGTCGGGTCATTGGGCGTCGGCGCGCGGCTATCTCCCGCCGCTGATCGCGTTCGTTCTCGGTGTGTTCACCGCCGAGGCCGTGACGAGACCGGCCGTCGCGCGCATCGTGCGACGACCGGTTCGCGCGGTTCTCGTCATCGAGATCCTGGTGATCGCGGCCGTCGGCTTCGTCCCGGCGTCGGCGCCGAATGCCGTTGTCACCATTTCGATTTCGTTCGTCGCAGCCCTGCAGGTCACCACCTTTCGCGTGCTGGTGGATCAGGCGTTCAGCACGACGATGACGACGGGCAATCTACGGAGCTTCTCGCAGGCCGTGTTTCGACGCGTCGTCGCAGGTGACAAGGACGCCGGGGTGCGGGCGGCCAACTTCGGGACCGTCATCGCCGGGTTCCTCGGCGGGGCGATCGTCGGCGCACTCGCGGTGCGGCTGTTGGATGTTCGAGCCGCGTGGGTCGCCGCCGGGATGCTCGTGATTGCGTTGGCGCTGTTTCTGTTCGACGAGTGGCGCGACGTCCCGCGGGTCCGCGATCCCCGCGTATGACGCTACCGCCCAACCAAATTTACCCTCCTGTTGTGCGGTTCGCGGAGTCGAAAGCGCACAACAGGAGGGTAAATTTCGCAGGTAGCGGACGATCAGACGACGACGACCCCGTCGGAATCGCTGTAGACGATCTCGCCCGGGTTGAAGGTGATGCCGCCGATCTCGACGGGGACGTTCTTCTCGCCCGAGCCGGTCTGCGTGCTCTTGCGCGGGTTGGTGCCGAGTGCCTTGACGCCGATCTCGAGGGTGCGCAGGATCGCGGAATCGCGGATGGCGCCGTTGACGATCACGCCCGCCCACCCGTTCGCGACGCCTTTGCCTGCGATGATGTCGCCGACCAGGGCGGTGTGAATGCTCGCATCGCCGTCGACTACCAGAACGCCACCGTTGCCGGGCTCACCGAGAGTCTGCTTGACCAGCAGGTTGTCCTGGAAGCACTTGATCGTCGTAATCGGACCGGCGAACTCGGTGTGCTTGCCGAACTGGATGAATTGCGTGTCGCAGCTACGGATTTCGGGACCGATCTCGTCGGCCAGGTCTGCAGTTGCCTTGAATTCGACGGAAGTCATGCACGGGAGCCTAGTCGAGACGCCCGTGCCGCCTCTCGTACTCCTCACGCGTCCGGTCCAGCCTGGCCTGCGTGCCCGCATTGAGCAGCTCCGGGTCGAGACCGTGCACCAACAGGCGGTGACGGCGGTACACGTTCATCAGCGCGATCGCGAAGTAGACGAGCGGAATGAACAGCAGCGCCATCATCGCCAACCCGATCCACAGCGGACCGGGAACGAGCAGGAACAGGCAGAGAAGCGGGATCACGGGCAACGTGAACCGGATCATGTAGCGGGCCTGCGCGCCGTTGCCGACGAGATCCTCGCGGACCCAATCCTGCATCGACGGCGGCAGGACACGGCCGAACTGATAGCCCACGTACTGCCGGAAGTTCGGTCTCACACGGTGAACTCTACGCCCGAACCTCCGCGAGGACAGCTGCGCCGATCCCCAACGCAACAGCATCCTCGGCGACGGCCGCAGCCAGCGGCGGAACCGTCGTCGACGCCCATCCGCGGTAGGCGTGACCTGCATAGGAACCGGCAACTGCGGACAGGCCACCGATGACTGCCGCCGGGACCGGGTCGTTCCCCAGAGCGCGGGCGACGGCATAGGCGCCACCCGCACCCGCGAGGATTCGGCCACCGAGCGGGCCCGGATCGAGTCGCGACGGCGTCGACGGCAGCTTGTCCGCGACGAGCTCGCCTGCCGTGACGACCGCCGAACCCCCGACCGCCAGCCGCTCGTACGGCGATCCGCGGAACCAGCTCAACAGACCGACGCTGATTCCGATGGAACTACGAAACCCACTCGCCTTGCCTATGGCAGCGGACAACAGGGCCGAACGCACTGTCAGGTTCATGCGACGAGTATCGCCCGCGGCCGACAGGCCTGGCACGCGTTCGGCCCGATCCGTCACTTACCAGCCGCATTCGCGACGATCGCGTCACGCAGGTACTGCGCGAGACCCGGTGCGACGTCGTCGTAATGCTTGGTGAAGCGCTCGTCGGAGACGTACATCTCGCCGAGACAGACGTGCATCTCGTATCCGCAGTCGTAGTACTGCTCGATGCCGGCGCGGTGCCGCTCCGCCAACTCCGCTGCCTGCTCGGAGTCCGCCGGAACACCGGCCGTCATCGCGGCCGCGAAATCGGCTTCGAGAGCATCGGTTTCGGCTTTGACTCGCGTCCAGTCCTCCTTGGTGAACGACGCAGTGCGGGCCTGCGACTGCTTCCACGCCTCCGTCTGGCCCCACCGCTCCTCGGCTTCGCCCGCGTACTCCTCACCGAGCCAGTCGTCGCCGAACACTTCGCGCTGCTCTTCGGGGGTCAACTGAATTCCCATCTTCTTCGCCTCCATCATCCTGTCCACGGCCGCAGCCATTCGATGCAAGCGATCGATCCTGGCGTCCAACAACTTTCGCTGACGCCTCAGGTGCGCCATCGTGTCGATGGACGGATCGTCGAGGAGGGCGGCGATGTCGTCCAACACGAACCCCAGTTCGCGGTAGGTCAACACCTGGTGCAGCCGTTCGACATCCGACGCCGAATAACTGCGGTAGCCCTTCGAGGTGCGACCCGACGGCACCACAAGACCGATGTCGTCGTAGTGGTGCAACGTCCGAACGCTGATCCCGACGAGCCGGGCGACCTCGCCCACCTTCATATCGCTCACAGAAGACAAGCGTGGTACCTCCCGCAACGTCAGGGTCAAGTCCTTCTAGCGAACCACCCTGTCGCATCCGCCGGTAGTGGCACCCGCCAAGCGCTGCGACAACCAGTCGAATGCACCGGGACGGCCGCTGGTCTCCGCGCCGGCATGGTCACCGGGAATCTCCTCGAGATGTACCGACGCACCCAGCGCGCACCACTGATCCTGGACGGCTTCCGCGCCTTCCTTGGGAATCAGGAAGTCCTGCAACCCCTGGTAGATGTACAGGGGGGCGTCCGGCTTGACCTGCCCCATCCGGTTCTCCTCGACGACTGCTCTGCTGACCGGATGGTCGAACACGTTCGGGACGTCGGACAGATTCTGCTGATCCAGCAGGAGCAGACCGCTGTACGACAGGACGTCGACGCATTGATCCTTCTGGAGTAGCGCGACGCGTCGACCGTTGTCGTTGGTCAGGTCCCGCATCTCGGGATACTCCCGGGCCAAGCCCGACGAGGCGGCGGCGAACAGTCCCGACCCGATTCCGCCGTTCAGCGAACGCTGCAGAATCTTGTAGTCGGTCGGAGGGCCACCGAACGCGACGCCCGCGATGTTCAACTCCGGCGCGTACGACGGTGCGAGCTGTGCTGCCCATCCCGACGCGATCGCGCCACCGGAGTACCCGGTGATACCGATCGGAGCGTCGGCTGCGACGCCTGCGCTGTGCGAGGCGCGGAGGCCGTCGAGCACGGTGTGACCTGCGACGAGGCCTGCCGAGTACGCCTGCCGCGGGCCTTGATAATCGGTGACGACGACCGAATATCCGCGGCCCAGCAGGTCCTGAACCCGGTCGATCTCCTTGTTGGTGCCCCGCGGCAACGTGTACGACGGGGCGCACGTGTTGCCGAGCGAATCCGTCGCCTCGTTGTACGCGACGACCGGACGCGGTCCGCCGCCGGCCCACGGGGCGTCGGGGACGATGACCGTCGTCGCCGCGGCTATGGGGTTGTTCTTCGAATCGGTGGAACGGAACAGCAGTTGGGTCGACGTCGTACCGGGTTGTACGGCAACGCTTCTGGTGTTCAAGACGGTTCCCGGGGCCTGTGCCTCGAAACCGGCGGGCGGAGTGAACCACGGATCGCCCAACGGTGTCGGCAGATACGCGGCCGGGTCGCGCGGGGGAGTGACGAGATCCCCGATCGGGTCGGCCTGGACCGACGGTGACGACGCGATCAGTAGAGCTGCTGCGCCGACGAGAACGAGTGCTGCACGCACTGAAATCCCCCACCCATGTTCGTTCCGAGCGCCCCGACGCCTAGGAAAGACCGTGGCCCATGGTGCCACATGGTTCGGCGTGGGCGTGGTGTTCCAGTCTCGTTGCGCTCCGCGCGGGATCCCGCCGCCGGGCGACCGAAACCGGTACACGGTGCCCACCCGTTCGAGATGCACGCTGTGATCCGAGCCACCGAGGGGGTAGTTTGTCTGTAACTCGAAGAACTACTCACCAGTAGGGGTGCAAAATGCCAGCTCCGAGCGCTGCGACCTTCTCGCGGCTCGCTGAACTGTCCGCTATCACCGACGTCGACGCACGGGCGACGAAGTCCATCACGGAGGTGTTCACCGGCAAGGAGCTCGCTACCATCCCGGTCGGCACCGCCGAGGACGTGCACGCAGCGATCGCTCGCGCACGCGTCGCACAGAAGGCGTGGGCCAAGCGTCCGGTCTCCGAGCGCGCCGAGATCTTCCATCGATACCGCGACCTGGTGCTGGCCCACCGTGAAGAGCTGATGGACATGGCGCAGGCCGAGACCGGCAAGTCGCGCGCCGCGGCCCAGGAAGAAGTGCTCGATATCGCGATGACGTCGCGTCACTACGCACGGACGGCCGCGAAGCTGCTCGCGCCGAAGCGCGTCACCGGCATGCTGCCCGTGCTGACCAAGACCACCGTGCACTACCAGCCGAAGGGCGTCGTCGGCGTCATCTCGCCGTGGAACTATCCGATGACCCTTGCGGTGTCCGACGCGATCGCCGCGCTGTTGGCGGGCAACGCCGTCGTCCTCAAGCCGGATTCGCAGACCCCCTACTGCGCGCTGGCGTGCGTCGAGCTGCTGTACAAGGCCGGGTTGCCGCGTGACCTCTTCGCCGTCGTGCCCGGTCCGGGATCGGTCGTCGGAAACGCCATCGTCGAGAACACCGAATACGTCATGTTCACCGGATCCACCGCGACCGGCCAGCATCTCGCAGAGCAAGCGGGGCGTCGCCTCATCGGTTTCTCCGCCGAGCTCGGAGGCAAGAACGCCATGATCGTCGCCCGTGGCGCCAATCTCCGAGAGGTGTCCGACGCGGCCGTGCGTGCCTGCTTCTCCAACTCCGGCCAGCTGTGCATCTCGATCGAACGCATCTACGTCGAGCGGTCCATCGCCGACGAGTTCACCGCGAAGTTCGGGCAGCGTGTGAAAGACATGACGGTCGGGCCGGGCTACGAGTTCGGCATCGAAATGGGCAGCCTCATCTCCGAGGATCAGGTCAAGACCGTCTCGGCGCACGTCGACGACGCAAAGGTCAAGGGCGCCAAGGTCATTGCGGGCGGCAATGCGCGCCCCGACCTCGGACCGCTGTTCTTCGAGCCGACCGTGCTGACCGATGTGCCCGAGGACGCGGAGTGCGCGGCCAACGAGACGTTCGGTCCGCTGGTGTCGATCTATCCGGTCGCCGACGTCGAGGAAGCCATCGCGAAGGCCAACGACACCGACTACGGACTCAACGCCAGCGTCTGGGCGAAGACCAAAGCTCAGGGCGAGGCCATCGCTGCTCGATTGCATTCCGGCACGGTGAACGTCGACGAAGGCTACGCGCCCGCATGGGGTACGACGGCTGCCCCGATGGGCGGCATGGGTGTCTCCGGCATGGGCCGGCGACACGGAGCCGACGGTCTGCTCAAGTACACGGAATCGCAGACCATCGCGACGACGCGTCTGCTCAACCTCGGTGGGCCGCGCGGACTGTCGCCCAAGGTATGGGCGAAGATCATGCCCCCGTTCGTCAAGGCGCTCAAGTACCTGCCGGGTCGGTAGGGCGGGGTGTCGGGGCGTCCTGCCGCCGGCGCTCCGGTGACCGAATGTCACCTTCGGTCACTTGGGCGCGGGCGGATACCACCGAGGGCGTCCCTCGGTCACTCTGAGTGAGCGAGGGGGTCCTTCGGTCAATCGGCGGGCCGGACACTAGCGAGGGCGTCCTTCGGTCACTTCGAGTGACCCTATGTGACATTCGGTCACTTCAGAGCGGCGGCGGTAGTGAAACCAACGAAGCCCGCACACCGAGGGTGTGCGGGCTTCGTCGTGGGTGGAACTAGTTGACCTTGTGGCCGTTGAGTTCCGAGTGCACGAAGTGGTGCGGATCCGGAATGTGAGCGTCGCCGAGTACCCGGGCGATCTGGTCCTCGCTGAGGCCCAGGCGCCGGAGTCGTTCGCAGACCGCGTCGAAGTCGAGCATCTTCGCGTCGAGTTCCTGCTGGAGGGCGACGACCTCTGCGCGGATGGCCTCGGCTTCGTCGAGTGCCTGCAGGGTGTCCTTGGGCTCCGGCAGGAGAAGGTTCAGCAGTCGATCACGTGCGTCGGTGCTGAGTCCCTCGAACGGTGCCGATCCTGCGGGTGCTTCGTGGCGTCCTACGATGTCGCGCTCGGGCGCAAGGTACTCACGAGCCTCGCCGAACGACGGGATCTCTGCGACTTCTTCGTCGGCTGCCGGTGCCTGAGCGATGTCGATCGTCTTGCGCAGCGGGCGGTTCGGGATGAACAGGACCGCGAGCAGCGTGATGATCGCGACGAATCCGGCGATGAGGAAGATGCGTCCGGTGGCGTCACCGTAGGCGGTACGGATGACCAGCGCGACCGGGGCCGGAAGTGCACCGAGGTCGAGCGATCCACCGCCGCTGCCCGAACTCTGAATGCCGAGTTCGGCAAGGCCGCTCTGCGACAACGTTCCGACGCGGGTGGCGAGCAGCGATCCGAGGACGGAGACGCCGATCGCGCCACCGAAGGTTCGGAAGAACGCGACGGTCGACGACGCGGCACCGATGTTGTGCACGCTGACCGTGTTCTGCACTGCGAGAACGAGGTTCTGCATCAGCATGCCGGTGCCGAGTCCGACGATGGTGATGAATCCGCCGACGACCCACAGGCTCGTCTCGTGGTCGATCGTGCCGAGCAGCATGAAGCCGACGATCAGCAGGACGGAACCGATGACGATGAAGGGCTTCCACTTACCGAACTTGGTGATGAGCTGTCCGGATCCGACTGTGGCGACGAGCATTCCGGCGACCATCGGCAGCGACAGCAGGCCTGCTTCGGTCGGGGAGTAGCCGCGGGCGGTCTGGAAGTACTGGCCCAGGAAGGTCGTCGCACCGAACAGGCCGACGCCGACTGCGATGGACGCGATGATGGCGAGCCCGGTGGTGCGTTCGGTGACGATCTTCAGCGGGATGATCGGCGACTTGACCTTGGCTTCGACGATGACGGTCAGGATGAGCAGCAGCACACCGACGCCGACGAGGATGGCGGATTCACGCGACATCCATGCGTAGTAGTCGGCCTTGCCTGCGAACGAGACCCAGACCAGCAGGACGGACACGCCTGCGGTGAGGAGCAGCGCACCCATCCAGTCGATGGAGACGTCGTCCTTGCGTTCGGTCTTCATGTGCAGCGTCTTCTGCAGCAGTCCGAGGGCGATGACGGCCAGCGGCACGCAGACGAAGAAGCACCAGCGCCACCCCAGCGGGCTGTCGACGATGACGCCACCGAGGATCGGGCCGCCGGACATGGACACTGCCATGACGGCACCGGTGTAGCCGGAGTATCGACCGCGGTCACGCGGGGAGACGATCGAGCCGATGATGGCGATGACGAGTGCCGTCAGACCGCCCATGCCGATGCCCTGGATGACGCGTGCCACCAGCAGAATTGCGACGTTGTGCGCGAATCCGGCCATGACCGAGCCGATGACGAAGATGACGATCGCCGTCTGGACGAGGACTTTCTTGTTGAACAGGTCGGCGAGCTTGCCCCAGATGGGGGTCGACGCCGCGTTGGCGAGCAGCGCGGTGGTGATGACCCAGGCGTATGCGGTCTGGGATCCCTGCAGGTCGCCGATGATCGTCGGCAGCGCGGTGGCGACGATCGTGGTGCTCAGCAGCGCGGTGAACAGTGCTGCCAGCAGGCCGGTGAGGGCTTCGAGGATTTCGCGGTGGGACATCGCGTCCGGTTCGGACGCCTGAAGATTGGGCGGCGCTTCGGTGGTGGTCATTCTTATCTCGCAATCAGTTTCAAGTGTGCTGCGTCGTGAGCGTTGTCGTTGAACGTGGTGTTGAGTTTGCGAATGGATTCGAGGGCATCGACTGCCTCGGTTTCGCTCCAGTCGCTCAACATCTCCCGTAATCGTCTGGCTCGTCTGTCCCAGATGGCGGCCAACTTCTGCCGGCCTTCGTCGGAGACGCAGACGCGGGATGCGCGTTTGTCGTCGGGATCGGGTGTTCGGTCGATGTATCCGAGGTCGACGAGGTCTGCGATCTGCCGGCTGAGGGCGGACTGGCTGACGCAGAGCCTGTTGGCCAGGTCGGTCTGTCTGCACTCACCCTCGGTCGCCAGGATGGCCAGTACTCCGGTCAATGCCTGCGGCAGGGGTGAGCTCTCATCTCCGGTGGTCACGGCGTTCTTCAACGCTCGTCCGAAGAGGAAAACCTCCTCGACCAGCGCCTCGGCTGTGGTTGTTCGTACTGCCATGAGGGCTCCAACGGTCACGATCAATTACTTGCTGTCCGCAACCATATATGTGGATAGATGAGGTAAACAACTATTTTACCTATCTCGTGGGTCACATCGACCGCACAGACCGACGCATCGATGTCACGTGGCAACGGTCAGACGGTTGCCGTGGGCCATCGATGCCGAAGGGGCGAACCCTCAAGCAGTAGCCGGATCGAAGATCCCGCGTCGCACGGTCATGGTGACCTCGTCACCCACCGCGGGCCGACGCCCACGCACCGAGCAGCGGAAGGTGACACCGTGCGATTCGACGACGACGTCGCTGGCGTCGCGACCGAACAGCGAGGACGTGACGACCCCCGCGCAGCAGTCGTGGGGCGATCCGGCGCTCAGAGAGATGTCCGACGGCAGAACCGCCAACGTCCCGCGACCGGCAGCCCTGCCCTCGATGAGGTCGGCACCGATCTCGATCGGGTGGCCGTCGGCGTGGAAGCGACCGTCGTCGATGACGCCGTCGATCAGGTTGGCGTCGGACAGGAATTGCGCGACGAACGACGTGGCCGGCGTCTGCACCAACTCCTCGGGCGTCCCGATCTGTACGACGCGACCGCCGTCGAGAACGGCCACGCGGTCGGCGAGCGCCAGTGCCTCGTTGCGGTCGTGCGTCACGTGGACGACCGTCAGTCCCGCAGCGCGAATGAGAGACCGGAGCTCGAGACGCAGGCGATCACGCAAGGGTTCGTCGAGTGCGGCCAGGGCCTCGTCGAGCAGCAAGGCCCGGGGCGAGCGAACGAGCGCGCGCGCCAACGCAACTCGCTGACGCTGCCCGCCCGAGAGTGTCGCCGGATCACGCGCTTCGAGCCCCGGAAGGCCGACCAACGACAACGCGTCGGCGACGCGTTTCCTGCGGTCGGACCGTGAAACCCCGTCCAGTTCCAAGGGATACGACACGTTCTTACCGACGCTGCGGTGCGGCCACAATGCATGCTGTTGAAAGACCATGCCGAGTCGGCGGTCCTCGGGTGGCACCGGTCGACCGTGTCCGGCGACGACGTCACCGCCGATGGTCACGGTGCCCGACGACGGCTCCAGAAAGCCTGCGATGGTACGCAACAGCGTCGTCTTTCCCGATCCCGACGGCCCGACCAGTGCGAGGAATTCGCCGTCGGCGATCGTCAGGTCGATGTCACGCAAACCCGCTGTGCCACCGGGATAGTCGAAACGGACGTCGTTCAGCGTGATCGAGGACATCAGGCGCGCTTCTTTCGATCGGTTGCTCCCGCGACCAGACCGAGACCTGCGAGTCCGACGAGCGCGACGAGTAGGGACAGTGCGGCGGCGGCGTTGTAGTCACCCGCCTGCTGGAGGTTGAAGATGGAGACGCCGAGGGTCTGCGTGCCGGGTGCGACGAGCAGGACGGACATCGTCAGCTCTCGAACCGCGGTCAGCGCCACGAGAACGCTTCCGGTGACGGCAGCGGGAATCGCCATCTTCCACGGCACGTCGTACAAGGCGCGTACCGGTGTTGCGCCGGATGACCGCGCGGCCTCCTCGAGCGCGATCGGCGTCGACGTCAACGGTGCACGCACGGCTTGGACGACGATCGCGAGGAACGCCATGACGTAGGCGCACAGAATGACCCAGCGTGTGTCGAACAGGCCGGTGTACCGTCCGACGATCAGCCACCCGACGGCGATGACCAACCCCGGAATCGCTTGGGGAAGCATGGCGACCAGGTCGAGGCCGACGTTGTCGCGTGATGAGGTACGCGTCGTCAGCACACCGAGGGCGAGGCCGACGACGCCGCAGATCACCGCGGCCGACGCCGCGAGCATCACCGAATTCTGGATTCCGACAAGGGTTCCCGGCGCGGTGACGGCGGAGGTGATGTTGTCGAGGGTCAGGTTGTCCCACGTCAGCGGAATTCCGGGCGCAGGGAGAAGCGCCTGCGTCGCCAGCGCGAGAATCGGGAGCACCGTGATCGCAGCCGCGATCATCCACGCGCCCACGGCCGCGACGACTCTGCTTCGGCCCAGCGGAAGACGCTGCAGCGACGTGGTCGGGCCGTCGATGCCGTGTGCACTGCGCGCGGCCAACAGGCGGTCGACGGCAACGGCAAGGACAGCGAGGAACAACAGCGCGATACCGATCGTCGACACCACTTCGAGTGGCTTGGCGACGGTACCGGACTGGATGAAGCGGTAGACCATCGTCGACAGTGTCACGTATCGGTCGGGTAGACCGACCAGAGCGGGAATGCCGAAATCGGCGAGGTTCGACACCGCGACGAGCGTGAACGACGCGACCGCCGCCGGGCGTAGCAGCGGTAGCGTCACTCCGCGCATCGCGGCCCACGGTGTCGCTCCCGAGATGCGCGCAGCCTGTTCGAGTTCCGCGGGAATTCGCTTCACCGCAGACGAGACGATCAGGTAGGCAACGGGATACGAATGAATCGTCAACAGGAAGATCACGCCGTCGCCGCCGTAGATGTTCCACAGCGGCGACGAGAACATCGATTCCCACCACTTGTTGACGCTGCCGCTCGGGCCGAGCAGGCCGGTCCATGCGATGGCGCCGACGAACGGCGGAATGAGTAACGGGCTCAACAGGATCAGTCGCAGAACCGAACGACCCGGCAGATCCGTCCTGTCCAGAGCGAGTGCCATGACGACGGCGAGTAGCACGGCGAGAGCGGCCGAGACGGACGACGAGACGGCACTGTTGATCGCCGCATCCACGATCCCGGCGTCGAGCAGCTCTCGAATATGATTGCCGCCCAATCCGATCGAGACGACCGCCCCGATCGGGAACAGCACTACCGCCGCGACGACGAGCCACAGGGCGACCCGGAGGCCGGTGACGCCCGAGAACGTAGTCCTAACCGACAAGCTCGTTGAACCTCTTCACAGCCTCGGGCTGGAATGCGCTGATCTCGGCCAGGTTCGGGTTCAGGAGGTTCAGGTCGTCGAGAGCCGGTGCGCCTTCGGGTGTTCCGACGTCGGCGCGAACCGGCAGGTACTGCTGCTCGACGGCAATTTCCTGTCCGCGCTTACCGACGAGGAAGTCGACGTACTTCTTCGCTGCCTCCGGGTTCGCCGAGTCGCTGAAAATGCCTGCAGGCTGGGAGATGTACGGAACACCGTCGGTCGGATACGAGGCCGCGATGGGCGAACCCTTGGCCGCCAACTCGCGAACCAGGTAGTCGACGACGATTCCGATGGGCTGCGTGCCTGCGGCGACGGCCTGGCCGACGGGACCGTTGCTCTCGGCCACGACCGGCTCGTTGGCGACGAGACCCTCGAGCCACGGCTGACCCAGCGACTCTTCGCTCAGCCAGACGGCGGTGTTGAACGCGGCTGCGCCGGACACGTCCGGGTTCGGAAGAGTGATCTGGCCCTTGTATTTCGGGTCGGCCAGTTCCTTCCACGACGTCGGAGGCGCGGTGACGGCACCGGTGTTGTAGGCGATGACCGTCGGGATGATCCGGGTTCCGACGTAGTAGCCGTCGGGGTCGACGACGTCGGGATTCAGCGCGGCGACGTCGGCGGGGGTGTACTGCATCAGCAGTTCGTCGGTCTTGTATCCCTCGAACGTCGGCGCGTCGGCGGCGAGCAGGACGTCGGCGCCGATCTTGCCGGTCTCACGCTCGGATGCGATGCGCGCGTTGAGATCTCCGGTTCCTGCACGGTAGACCTGGACGTCGATGTCGGGGTTCTCCGCCATGAACTCGGCGTTCAGTGCGTCGATCTTCGCCTGCGGTTCGGAGGTGTAGACCGTCAGCGTTCCGCTTGCGGATTCCGACGACGCCGCGTCGGAGGTGGGTTCGGCGGGCTCGGAACATGCAGCGAGGGTGGTGATCACAGCGAGAGACGCAACAACACCCACGAGGGGACGACGCAAGGAAGACAAGAAAACTCCTACGAGAACCGATGGTGAAGCGTCGATCCTGTCGCGCGCAGGCAACCCCGCGGAGAACTCGAAGTAGCGCCCGCGTGAACGCTAGGCGGTCGTGGCCAAGGCCGCGGCGAGTCCGAACGCGACGGTCAGCACGCAGATGTGCAGGCCGGCGCGGATCACCGACTCGCCCTGCGATGTGCGATGCGCAGCAGCCGAGACCAACCAGGTCGCGCGGAGGCGTCGCGCAAGAAGGACGAGGACCACGAGAACCACGGTCTTCGCGAGCACGACGCGCCCGTAGCCGGTGTCGACGAGGCCGCCGAGCCCGCCGAGTTTCACCGCCGCGTTGACGGTTCCGCTGGCCGCGAGAATCCATACCGACCACCAGGCCAGGCGCGAGTACACGGGTAACGCGAGTGCCCACGCGCCTTTTGCGCGCAGCGTCAGCGTCATCGCGGCGAGCACACCGAGCCACACCGCAGCGGCCACGGTGTGGACGGCGACGAACACGGCACCGAAGAGCTGCTGGGACATGTGGCCGGTGATCGGCCGCGCCACGAGTGCGACGACGGCGAGTACGGCGATGGGCACGGCCGACAGGTCGCGGTCCCCGCGATATCCGACGAGCGCGTAGATGTACAGAGCCGTGGTGCAGAGCACCGTGACGACACCGAGCTGGCCGACGGTGATGTCGGTGAGGAACGTACCGAACGACGCGATCGACAGACGGCCGATCCCGCCGCCGAACGATTCGACGGCAGCGGTGACCAGCAGTGCGACCTCGGCGACGGTCCACAGGCCGCCGACGAGGACCGCCGACCGCCAGACCGTCGGCCTGCTGCGGACCGGAAAGAGGTCGGTCCGCAGCAGCGCCAGGCCGAGCGCGGTGGCGCCCAGGCAGTCAGCGAGAACACGCAGCACCGACGACGGGTCGGGCCCCTCGGGGTGAGCGAGCAACCAGGCTGCGCCCACCCCGACGATCGCGGCACAGCCGGCGGCGAGGATCCACCACCGGCGGAACACGGTCAGCCGTTCCCCTTCGGCTTGCGCAGCGCGAACACCAGCGCGCCGACGAACACCAACCCGCCGACGACCAGGAACGGCCACAGCGGAATGCTGCTGCCGCCGTCCTCGGAACCTGTCTCGGCCGACGCGTCGGCCGGAGCGCCAGGAGTGCCCGATCCTTCAGTGGTCAGCGTGAACGTGCGGGTTCCGCTGATCGGATGGCCGTCGGCGGACGTGACCCGGTACGCCAGCGTGTAATCGCCGACGGGACCGAGTTCGCCGACGTCGACGACGATGCTCTGCCCTTCGATGCGCGGGTCGCCCTTGGACCACAGGTTGCCGTCGGGGCCGACGACGTTGAGTGTCGCGAACTGCGACTGCGGGACCTCGTTGAAGCTGATCGACATCTGCGCGGGACCCTCGGCGATGGACGAACCGTCCTCGGGTGTCGAACCGGTGACGATCGAATGCGCGGATGCTGCGGGCGCTCCGAGGATCAGTGCCGCCAGCGCGAGCAGCGTGACTGTCAGCGACCTCATGACCGGCGGCCCCTGATGGCTGCGCCGAGGCCGAGTGCGGCACCGAGCGCGCCGAGGACGAGCGCGACGCCTGCGATCCAGCGGGCGGTGTTGTCCGAGGAGGACGTCGACGACGCCTCGGTACCGGTCTCCGACGTGGTGGCGGCACCGTGACCGCCGTGCTCGGAGCCGCTCGCGGCGGCCAGGGAGAGCATCGGCGCCGGGTGTTCGGGTTCCTCGCTGCCGGTCGTCTCCTCCGTCCACTCGACGACCTGGCCGTCGTCGTAGGTCTGGACGGCGGGGAACGACACGCTGTCTTCCTCGGGCAGCGGGCCTGCGGACAGCAGGAATTGCTGGAACTGGCCTGGACCGACCTCGGACCCCGGCTGCGCCGTCCACGTGACGGCAGTGGCGAGGCCGTCGCCGTTCTTGTCGACGGTGGCCGTCCACCCCGGAATCGGCTGTGTGCGAGCCGAATTCAGATCGGGAAGTTCGACGCGCAATGACGTGGTCGCGGCCGTGTCCGATTCGGTCGGAACGCGGAAGGTGAGGACGGTGTAGCCGCCCTGCTCGGCGCCGGGAGCCACGACCGACACGTGGGCCGACGCAGCGCCCGCGCCGACGACGAGGGCGACCGACGTGGCGCCCGCGACGATCGAGGCACGACGAATGAAGCTGTTCATGATGAATCCTTCTCGATGACGTAAGTGAAGTGAAGTGGATGTTCACTTACTTCGGGGGGCCACGCCTCGAGATGGTCGTCGTGAACGGGCGCTGCGGAACGTGCAGATACGCCGCAGCCCCGACCCGGCCGGGTGCGGACGCGTCGGGAAGGGGGAGTGGGGGATCGAGGACTGCACGGACGATCGACGTGACGGGTCCGTAGAGACGCTCGGCGGCATGGACGAGTGCTCCGCCGACGACGGCTGCGACGAGGTGGAACGCGAGCATCGGCGGGCTCGGCAACAGCGAGTGCGCGTGCGCCGTCTCGTGAACGTTGCCGACCGTCAGCGCGACGTGCGCCGCGAGTTGGCCGAGTGCGAGCCCACCGAGCAGCAGTGCGGCGTGGGTTCGGCCGTGCCTCGGACTCGGTACGGCGACGAGCGTCCCGACGCCGATGCCGACGATCACCAGGAACACGAACGACGACCCGGCAGGAAAGCCGCCGCCTGCGAGTCCGTGCGCCGCGACCGCGGTGGTCACGACGAGTGCGCCGACGGCTCCGCCACGGAGGGAGGAGGCCGTCGACGTCATGACGGGACTAGCGAACGCCGAGACGCGCGAGCAGGTCGGCTTCGATGCCGTCGAGCTCGGCGGAGATGGCGTGGTGTGCAGCCTTGCGACGCGGAGCAGGCATCTGCTCGGACGTGCGCACCGCGGTGCCTAGGTCGCTCAGGCGCTGGCTGATGGCGTCGGCGAACTTGCGCGTCTCCGCGTCGCCGGAGTGCGACGCGGTGACCTGGGCGAGCGATTTCTCGGCGCCGGCGATGCGTGCGCTGAGCTTCGCGCCGTAGCCGGTGAATTCGCCGAGCTCGGACGGGCTGACACCGAGTTTGGTGGCCTTGCGATCGTCCAGACGGCCGCGAACGACCGACGCCACGCGATAGGCGATGGGCGTCAGAACCGGGACGAGGACGCGTGCGATACCGATGTACTTGCGTACCTGGGCTGCATTGAACGAGCCCTGCGCCGCCGCCTTCTGCTGCGCCTTCAGCGTCGCGACCTGGGCCTTTTCGACGTTCTTCTGCGACTTGGCCTCGACGGCGTTCAGCTTGCGCTGCGCCTTCGCGATGGACTTCAGCTGCTTGCGTTCGTTCTTCGCGCCGAGCTTCGCTTCCAAGGCGGCCTTGTGTTTGAGCGCCTTCGCCTCGGCCCTGCGGGTGGCACGACCCTTGCGCTTACCGAACAAACCCATCGACGAGGCCCCTTACGTCAGCATTTCCGTACGAACGACAGCCTATCCGTAACGCTTGCGGGGTGGCGCCCGGAGCCGGTGTCGGTGTATGGACATAGGCTCGTGCCCGTGAACAGTCGACGCGCCACGCGCACCGAGGCATCGGTACTCATCGATGCCGGGTGTCTCACTCGGTGCAGGCATCGACTGTATCTGGACACCGCCTATTCAGCCCTGCTGCGTGACGAGCCCGAGAATCCGGGTGTGCGTCAACGGCGTGAGGCAGCGCAGGCGCATCGCGAGGCCATTCGGTCGACGCTGTCCGCGCAACTCGACGGATGGGTCGACATCGACGCGCCCGATGCAGCGTCGTCGGCGAATCGAACGATGGACGCGTGTCGGCGCGGCGCCCCGTGGATCTGGAATGCGGTGCTGCCCCTCGATCGAGACGCAGGTCGACGCGGCCGCAGTGAGTTGCTGATGCTCGATCCGGCCGGCGAGGGCTACATCCCGATCATCGTCGTCAATCACAAGGTCACCGACCCCGGCCGTGGTGCCACGACGTCGCCGCTGACCGAATGGGCACCCGTCGTCGACGAGACCCGCAAGGTGCGCAGTCAATTGCGCGACCAGCTCAGGCTCGCGCACCTGTACCGAATGCTCGACGCGCAGGGCCTCGCGAGTCCGACGGCCACCGGCGGTGCCATCGGATATCGCGCCGAGTGCATCCTCGTTCACGACCTGAATTCGGTGTTCGCCGAATATGATTCGCGTTTCGCGGACCGCCTCGCCGTCGCGCGGGGTGAGAGCGTCACGGTGCCGTCGAAGGTCAGCGAGTGCCGCGCGTGCCCGTGGTGGTCGGACTGCCTGCCGCAGCTCGAGGCCACGCGGGACGTCAGTCTGGTGGCGTCGGGCGGCCGTGCCGAGGCGCTGCGCGAGCAGAACGTGTACACCGTCGACGAGCTCGCGAGCTGGGACGGCCCCGAGCCCGAGAACTGGCCGTTCGGCAGTTTCGACGACGCCGTGGCCGCTGCGGCGGCATGGCGGGCCGACGTTCCGCTGCTGCGTCGCACCGAGCACGTCACCGTGCATCGCGCGGACGTCGAGGTCGACGTCGACATGGAGAGCTACCAGGACCACGGCGCGTACCTGTGGGGCACGCTGCTGACCGAGCGGGGTGGCCCCGAACCCGTCTATCGTGGGTTCGTGACGTGGGATCCACTGCCCACCGTCGACGAGGGCAGGTCGTTCGCCGAGTTCTGGTCGTGGCTGACGGCCGTACGCGCCGACGCGGCTGCACAGGGGAAAACCTTTGCCGCGTACTGCTATTCGCGTCAGGCCGAGGACAAGTGGTTGCTCGATTCCGCGCGACGCTTCGGCGACGTCCCCGGTGTGCCGACGGAGGCGGAGATCCGCGAGTTCATCGACAGCGAGCAGTGGGTCGACATCTACCAGGCCGTCAGCGATCAGTTCATCTGCCCGAACGGCAAGGGGCTCAAGAAGATCGCTCCCATTGCCGGTTTCACGTGGCGTGACGCCGAAGCGGGCGGTGAGGCGTCGATGGGGTGGTACCGGGAAGCCGTCGGGTACGACGCGGAACCGGACCTCACGCAGCGCAAGAGACTGCTGGTGTACAACGAGGACGACGTACAGGCCACGAAGGTGTTGCGCGAGTGGATGACCGACCGCGCGGACGCCGAGATCCCGACGCTGGAGGCGTTGCGCGCGGGGGCCTGAGGGATTGCCGTCGCCCACCACAAATCCGCATGGATGGCACACCGAAACTATCTGATCGTATGAATGGACCATTCAAGCGGTGGGCCACCGGACCGCCCACCGCTTGAAAGTCACGTTGAAGCTATCTGATCGTATGAATGGACCATTCAAGCGATCGGGTTGGGGAAACTACCGCGGCGCCATGCGGATCGCACCGTCCATGCGGATGGTCTCGCCGTTGAGGTAGTCGTGCTCGGCGATCATCTGCACCAGCTGCGCGTATTCGGCCGGCTGAGCCAGGCGCGACGGGAACGGCACGCTCGCTTCGAGGCCCTTGCGGTACTCCTCGGTGACGCCCGCGAGCATCGGGGTGTCGACGATGCCGGGTGCGATCGTGTTGACGCGGATGCCGACCTGCGCGAGGTCTCGTGCCGCGGTGATCGTCATCGCGTGCACGCCACCCTTCGAGGCGGTGTAGGCGATCTGGCCGATCTGACCCTCGAACGCCGCGACGGAGGCGGTGTTGACGACGACGCCGCGCTGGCCCGAGTCGTCGACCGTCGGCAACGACTGCATGCGGTTCGCGGCCAGACGCATGACGTTGAACGTGCCCAGCAGGTTGATGGTGATGACCGTGCGGAAGAGCTCGAGGTCGTGCGGGCCCTTCTTCGACAGGATGCGGCCGGCCCAGCCGACACCTGCGCAGTTGACGACGATGCGCAGCGGGACGCCTGCGCCGGTGATCGTGTCGAGGGCTGCCTCGACCTCTTCTTCGCTGGTGACGTCGGCGGGGATCAGCGTGACCCCGTCCGGAACGTTGTCACCTGCGCGTTCGATGGACTGCGCCAGATCGAGGCCGAACACGGTGGCACCCGCCCCCGCGAGTCGTGCGGCCGTCGCGGCACCGAGGCCCGACGCGCCTCCTGTGACCAGAGCTGCTGTTCCCGAAATCTCCACTGACGAATCCCCTTCGCTGGTCGTGCCCGGTAATGCTCTCGCCCTGCACCATAACTGGGACGTCCAAGCATTGGTGCGGCGCCCGCCACATCCCGAATCGGTCCAGCTGCGAGTCACATCGGCTACGGGATGCGGGACGACCCGTCGTGCGCGTATTCGACGCGGTAGGTCGACTCCGGGGAATCGACGAGCATCGTCGCGAGCACCGGTCGACCGGGCGGGAGCAGCCGAATGGTGGCCGAGCCGCTCTCGAGGTCGTCGAGGTACCGGGCGGCCGACGTCACGATGGTCGCGCGCACCTCGTCCGGCAGGTCCCCGTCGGCATGGTCGTCGAGAAGCACGACGCCGACGCCGCGTCGCCGCGCGGCACGCACCGAATCCTGCAGGACGGGGTCGACGAGACGACGCGCACGCAGCGAATCACGCAGATCCGCTTCGAGGACGACGCACGCCATCGACTCCTCGGAGTCGAGATCCGGCCCGGTGACGGCACGCTCGAGGAGGGGCCGTGCCAGCGCATCGAGGCGTTCCAGCTGGGCGTCGCGCTCGTCGAGGACGGCAGCGGCAGCGGCCTGAGCGGCGATGCGCTCGGTCGACTGCCTCCGCAGCTCGAAGATGGAGCGTCCGAGCGGTCTGATGGTGAACGCGAAGAACGTCGCCATCAGCAGCGGGGCAGCGTTGATCAAGCTGTAGGACAACCCGTAGTGCGCGCCCTGACCGGTCTGCACGGCCCACAGCACGGTGATGCCCACCGACATCAGAAGGCCGAGCCATGCCAGCGGTGTCCGGCCGCGCACGCACATGAACGTGTACATCACGACCGACATGCCCAATGGCCAGGTCTGAAGCGCACTGGTCAGCGGCACGGGGACGGCAACGAAGACCAGCGCGCAGGTGATCGGGCCGACGGCCGCCAACGCCACGGCGGGCAACCGGGGTAGCGGGTCGCCCGGAGTCATGACGACGCCCAGCGCGCCGGCCGCGGTGACACACGCGGCCACCAGGACCGGCCAGACGGGGTCGACGCCGTCGAGCGTCGACAAGGCGCACGTGACAGCGGCGAGTGTGTAGAAGCCGACGAACCAGTACGCGGCGCGCGACCGGATGCCGATGAGGTCACGGATGTCCTCGCCGTCGTGCTCGTTCATTGCTGTGTCCATGACAGCTGAACGGTTGTGCCGGCGCCGGGAGCCGATTCGAGCCGTGAGGAACCACCGGCAAGACTCTTCATTCGACCGTGAATGCTGACGGCGATGCCGAGGCGGTGCGGCGGGACGTGCGCCGGATCGAATCCGGAACCGTCGTCGCGTACCACGACTTCGAGGAGCCCGTCGTCGACGCGGATGGCGACCGCGCGGGTGGCGTCGTCGCCGCCGTGTCGGACGCTGTTCCGGACGGCCTCCGACACGGCCGCGCCGAGCGTGCGCACGGCGTCGGCCGAGAAGCGTCCGCCGTCGGCCGCCCCGACGGTGACGGTGATGTGTTCGTCGACAGTCGTTGCGGCAGAACGCAGATGGGCGACGGTTTCGCTCGCGTCGAATTCGGTGACGACCGCGTGTGCGCGTAGCGAATCCAATTGCGCGAGAGTGCGTTTCGCTTGCTGAACAACCCCGTCGGTGCGTCCTTGCCTGGCGACAGCAAGCAGGGTGGACAACACGCCGTCGTGGATCAGAGCGTCGAAGCGCTCGCGTTCGACCGCTCGTGCGCTGACGGCTGCCGTCGCGGATACCTGTCGGTGGGTGGCGTCGATGGTCGCGTCGAGAATGCGGGCCGTCCTGAAAGCACCGATGGTTGCGGCGAGGAACACCGAGCACAGGACGAGTGCGAAGACCAATTCCGCGAACAACGGCGCATCGACGAGAGTCGATCGAAGTGCGTACTGACCGATCTGGACCGACGACACGGCCGCTGCCAGATAGGCGAACGCGAGCCAGCCAGGAAACGCGCACCCGGCTGCGAGTCCTGCAACACCGGGGAAGGTCGCCAGCGGCATACCGTTCATGTCCGGGGTGCCGTTCCATGCGAACCACCACGTCAGTGCCGCTGCCAGGTACGTGACAGATGCTGTGGCAGCCGCGATTCGAACCCATGTCGCGTCCGGGGCGACCGACGCGGCGGCCATGGCCAGCCCGGTGCCGAAGACGGCGACGGTGCTGGTGGGTGTCCACCACGACGCGGTGAACGATGCTGTACGAACGATTTCCGGAAACAGCATCACGAGGTAGATCAGATAGCCGGCTGCGATGAAGCGGGCGAACGTGCGAAGCAGTCGATCCGACGACGAATGCTCACCCGTGCCGTCACGGTCGGTCGTCATGCATCCCCGTCCCTCGTCTCGGCGGACGAGTGTACGGCGGTGACTACTTGTCGTTCAACACGTTCTGCTGTTCGAACGACACCTCGTCGCGGTTCTTTCGACGACGGGCGGCGGCAATTGCGATCCACGCGATGACCGAGACCACGAACACGACGGCTGCACCGATCGCCGGAGCCGCGGTCTCCGGCATGACGCCGTCGAAGAACAGGGAGACACCGAAGACGAAGAACAGAACCGCCGCACCGATGCGAATGAAGTTCTCGGGCAAGTGTTTACCGAGGACGGCGCCGACGACGATGGCCAGCGCATCGGCGGCGACCATGCCGACCGTCGAGCCGATCCAGACGCCGAACCAGTTTTTGTCGGCGGCCAGGGTGACCGTCGCGAGCATCGTCTTGTCGCCGAGCTCGGCGAGGAGGAACGCGGACGCGATCGCGATGAATGCCGAGCGTCCGACCTTCGACGCCTTCTCGCCTTCCTCGTCGGACAGCGAATCGCCTCGCAGCGTCCACAATCCGAAGATCACGAACGCGATGCCCGCGAAGATCGAGACGATGTGGGTGGGGATCGACAGGCCGAGGAAGTGGCCGACGGCGACCGAGACCAGGTGGGTGACGGCGGTAGCAGCCGTGATTCCGCCGATGACGACGTACCACTTGTAGCGCAGCGCGAACGTCATGGCCATCAACTGGGACTTGTCGCCGAGCTCGGCGACGAAGATGACAGCGAAGCTGAGGAACAGGGCGGACAGCACGGGGTGAGACTCCTTCGGTCGTCTTCTCTGACCGAAGGTCTCGCCCACCGCCTGTCTCGAGACGGTTCACTGTGCCGGGCTGCGCATCGATCCGCGCTGCCAGTATGTCGACACAGCAATTGGGGGCTACTCCCCTTCGCTGCTGTCCAGATTAGGAGGGGGTTCGTGAAAAGTCCAACGGCACAATAAGTTTGGGATCCCGAACTTACGCGTTCGGGCCCAGGTCACGACGCCAGGAGCATGGCCAAAACAGCGGTGTCGGGATCGCTGATCGGGTCGAGGCCGACCCTGCTGACCATCGACGTGACGGTACCGTCGGATTCCGCTTCGACCCAGGCAGCACGGTGTTCGAGGCCCAGATGCGGCAAGCCCGGCAACAGAACGCATCCCGACGCGGCCCCGGCGCACTCCGGCAGGCTCGGAGTGGTCTCGGACGGCGGATGCAGCATCAAAAGTGCCGCCGGCTGATGGTCCGCGAAGCGACCGGGTGTGACAGCCGTCTCACCGATGACGGTGCCTTCGGACACGACGAGTCCGACGGTTCCGGGCGCCGGGTCGTCGGGAAGCTCTTCTCGAACGCCGAACACGGTGGACGTGACGAGCAGACCCGGCATGGACGCGACGCGCACGGCCAACGCGAGGAACTGTGCCCACTCTTTCGTCGTGTCGGGCCAGCGGCCGGAGACGACGAAGCCCTGCAGGATGCCTGCGGCATGGAAGGGGGAGATGCCGATGAGATCACGGTCGTTCATGTCGCACTCCTCGCGCGGGATCAGCCCAGAAAAATCCGGTACGCCACGTTGGGTACGACCAACTGTGGCCCGAAACCGTTCTGGCACACAAGATGGTGTGAGTGCTAACGGTTTTTCGGGCCTACCCCCGAACGCATCGATGGGCCGTGGCAACCGTCTGTCGGCTGCCACGGCCCATCGATGCGAAAAGGCTTACGGAAGAACGCTTACGGGAAGATCAGGCCCGGGGTCTTCGACGTCGCTGCCTCGAAGCGAGCCTGGACGTCGGCCCAGTTGACGACGTTCCAGAATGCCTTGACGTAGTCGGCCTTGACGTTCTTGTACTGCAGGTAGAAGGCGTGCTCCCACATGTCGACCTGCAGCAGCGGGATGATGCCCAGCGGCACGTTGGCCTGCTGATCGTAGAGCTGGAAGGTAAGCAGTTTCTTGCCGAGGGAGTCCCATCCGAGAACTGCCCAGCCCGAGCCCTGCAGGCCGTTGGCTGCGGCGGTGAACTGTGCGCGGAACTTGTCGAACGAACCGAACTGATCGTCGATCGCAGCGCCGAGTTCGCCGGTCGGCTTGTCGCCACCGTTCGGGGAGAGGTTCTTCCACCAGATGGAGTGGTTGACGTGTCCGCCGAGGTGGAACGCGAGGTTCTTCTCGAGCAGGAAGATGGCGCCGTGGTCCTCGTTGTCGCGTGCGGCGGCAAGCTTCTCGAGGGCGGTGTTGGCGCCGGCAACGTAGGTTGCGTGGTGCTTGGAGTGGTGCAGTTCGTTGATCTCGCCCGAGATGTGGGGCTCGAGGGCGGAGTAGTCGAAGTCAAGGTCGGGCAGGGTGTACTCGGACACGTGTTTCCCTTCTCTTTCGGCGCGACGCAAAACTGCAGGCGCGCGCCTTCTGTTGATCATTCGTCAGGTTCAACCCAATCTCATTCGTACCCCTAGCGCAACACCTGTAACCGAGACGCATTTCTCGGAATAAAAACACGCTCACGCGACGCACGGCTCGACGCTCGCCCCGGTACCCGGGAAGGTCACAGCAAGGTCACAGCTCGGCGTCAGGATTCGTCCGGTAGATGAACAGGAACCTAGTATTGCCCGCGTGGGTCCGGTGGGAAGGTCGAGCGAGCGTGCCGACGCGCGACCCTCGGTGGTCGCCCCCAGGGTCGAACTCGCGGGCGCTGACCTGCTTCGGACCATCGCGGTCTTCGCAGTCCTCTACTCGCACATCTCGTTCTATCTGATCGACGACCGCGGCGAAGGCTGGTGGGTCATCGACGTCGTCTACGCGACGCTCGTGCAGGAGACCGGTCTCAACCAACACCTGTCGTTCGTCGGCGTCGCGATCTTCATGCTGCTGACGGGCTTGCTCGTCACGCGCTCGGCGATGCGGCAGTCGCGTCGGGACTTCGCCGTCAGCAGGCTCGCGCGGCTGCTCCCCGCGCTGTGGGTGAGCGTCGCCGCGGCGATCGTGCTGGTTCGGCTCGGGATCAACGGCATGTTCAGCGGTCAGAACGGCATCAGCAATTCCGAGGCAGCGCTGAGCTTCGTGCTCGGTGGCTTCTTCCTGAAGCCCGAGGTCGCGGTACTCGGCGTCACGTGGACACTGACCGTCCAGTTGCTGTTCTACCTCTACTGCTCGGCTGCTCGCGGCGTGCTGCGCCGGTATCCGGTGGTCGTGCCGCTGATGGGCGCGGCGCTGTGCGTCGTCGTGCTGCTCTACAACTTCTACATTCCGCAGCCGTGGTCGGTGCCGATGCTGTCCAAGATCGCCGCGACGCTACCGACGCTGTTCCTCGGGCAGATCATCTACCTCGGGTGGGCGCGGATCATCGGCTGGCGGTGGGTCGTCGTCGCCGTCATCGCGCAGGCCGAGGTCGTGCGCCTCGCGACGGACATCCACGCCTACTGGGCAGGCGATAAGTACATGTGGACGATCGTCGTCGTGACCGGACTGGTTCTGGCCCTCGCCCGTTACGACGGCCGCGTCGCCCAGTGGGAGGTCGTGCGCTGGATCGGCACCCGCAGCTACGCGATCTACCTGGTCCACACGCTGATTCTCTATCGGGTCTACGAGAACGTCGTCCCGATCACCGGGCCCACCGGGGCCGTCGTCGCGTTCGTCGTCGTCACCGCAGTGGTGTCCGAAGCCGTCTACCGATGGGTCGAGACGCCCGCCGCCCGCTGGTTGAACGGGCGGCTGCGCCGCCCCGTGAGTGGCAATGCATAGAGGGCTATGCATTGCCACTCACGAGTCAGCGAAGCTGCGGCATGACCTCCGACGCCACCAGCTCGAGATGATCCAGATCGCTCAGGTCCAGCATCTGTAGATACACCCGCGACGCACCGATCTCGCCGTAGCGGCCGATCTTGTCGACCAGCTCGGCAGGCGAGCCCGCGGCACCGTTCTCGCGCAGTTCGGGCACCTCACGGCCGATGGCGGCCGCGCGTCGGGCAATGTCCTCCTCGGTCTTTCCGCAGCACAGCACGAGCGCCGTCGAATACGCGAGGGATTCGGGATCACGGCCGGCCGTCGTGCACGCGGCGCGAACGCGGCCGAACTGCGTGTCCGTGTCGTCGAGCGAGGCGAACGGGATGTTGAACTCGTCGGCGTACTTCGCTGCCAACGCGGGCGTGCGTTTCTTGCCGCCACCACCGATCAGGATCGGAGGTCGCGGACTCTGCACCGGCTTGGGCAGCGCGGGCGAATCGGCGACGGGGTAGTGCTTGCCGTCGTACGAGAACGTCTCGCCGACGGGCGTCTCCCACAGCCCGGTGATGACGGCGAGCTGCTCCTCCAGCCGATCGAATCGCTCACCGAGCGGCGGGAACGGGATGCCAGTGAGCGGTGTGCTCTTCTTCGAACCATCCGGCGCCGAGACCGAGGTCGACGCGGCCGCCGCTCATCGCGTCGACCTGCGCGACGCTGATCGCCAGCGGACCCGGGTAGCGGAAGGTCGCCGACGTCACCAGCGTCCCCAACCGGATCGTCGAGGTCTCGCGGGCGATGCCGGCGAGCGTGATCCACGCGTCCGTCGGACCGGGCAGTCCTTCGGTGTTCATGGCCAGGAAGTGGTCGGAGCGGAAGAACGCGCCGTAGCCGAGGTCCTCGGCGGTGCGAGCGACGCGCAGAAGGTCGTCGTACGTCGCCCCCTGCTGTGGTTCGGTGAAGATGCGAAGTTCGATACTCGATGAGGCCATGCTTCGAATCCTAGAAGAGAGGCCGCTCTACGCCTGTGGATGAAAACCGTCGGATTCCCCGTTTCTGTGGAATGTCCTGTGGAAACTGTGGATAACGCGGCTGTTGGGTGGCAGGTCACGGCGACTGCGTGACAAGATCGGGGAGTGTCTGCTCCGGATCGCCCTTCCGTGCCCGCCGCCGAACTGCCTCTCGAACTGACCGAACCGGTGGTTCTCCTCGACGTCCGCGAGGACGACGAATGGCAGCAAGGGCATGCGCCCGGCGCAGTGCACATCCCGATGACCGAAGTTCCGTCGCGGATCGGCGAAATCGACATCGATGCCGAGCTGTACGTCGTGTGCAGGCAGGGCGGCCGTTCGCTGCGCGTCGTCGAGTATCTCCAGCAGATCGGATACGACGCGGTCAACGTCGACGACGGCATGGTCGGCTGGCAGGTCGCGGGCCGGCCTCTCGTACGTGACGACGGCGCCGACGACGCAAAGATCTTCTAGTGTCCGCATTCCAGGTCTGCGCCCGCTGTGCCACACGATGGCCCGTCGGGACTGCGCCTGCGGTGTGGTGCCCGCGTTGCCATGGAGTTCTGCTGTCACCGGTGTCGGCGCAGGCCCCTGCGCAGGGCTTTCGCAACTTCAAGTGGGTTGCGCGCACACCGAGAAGCGGGGCCACGCCGCCGCGTCGCACGGTCCGCCGTCCGAGGACCACACCGCGGTACGACGAGATGCCGCGCTGGGGACTGCTGGACCACCCGGTTCCCCGACCCGACGACCGCGTCTCCCGGCTGGACCGGTGGGCTCGGTCGGCGTCGGGATTGCTCGTTCTGACCGGGGCGCTGCTGCTGCTCGCGTTCGTGGCCGAGCTCGTCCGCTACGGGATTCTTCTGTACAACCGGACGCGTCTGATCGACCGCACGGTGCTCGTCACGTCCGATGCTCTCGTTCTGTTCGCCGAGGTCTCGGCAATCGTCATCGGTATCGCGGCTGCTGTCGCGTCGACCTGCTGGCTCGTGAAACGCCGTCGCGACTTCTATGCGCGGGCGGGATCCCGCGACCCACGTAGCGTCCGGACGATCTTTCTCGGGTGCCTGGTTCCGGTTGTGTCGCTGGTCCTGCCGGGCGTCTTTCTCACCGAACTGGTCGACGTCCGAGGCCGTAGCGACCGACATCGGCTGCGAATGCTGGTTCGTCTCTGGTGGGCGAGTTGGACCGTGAATTGGGTCTTGATTCTCGGCGCGACGCTGTGGCGCACCCGCGATTCCCTGCAAGCACAGGCCGACGGCGTGCTGTTCTCCGCGCTGTTGGCCCTCGTCGGCGCAGGCATGGCGTTTTTCACTCTGCGGATCGTGCGCGACGTCGAGAGTCGCAGCTTGCGTGGTGCGGACAGGCCCGCGCCGACGCGGTGGGTCGTGGACACCTCGCGTAGGACCGAACCCGCGCGCGACGAGGTGACCGCATCATGACGTCGGGACGCCGTGGACCGTTCGTCGTCGCGCATCGCGGCGCGTCGGCGGAGAAGAAGGAACACACGCTCGCCGCGTACGACCTCGCGCTGCGCGAAGGTGCCGACGGGCTCGAATGCGACGTCAGGTTGACCCGGGACGGGCACATCGTCTGCGTGCACGACCGCCGCGTCGACCGCACCTCCAACGGCACCGGCATCGTGAGCGAACTGTCGTACGACACGCTCAAGACGTTCGACTACGGCGACGACAGCGAGCCGGCGGAACTGTTGACCCTGTCCGACCTGATCGAGCTGGTGCTCAGCTGGACCAGCAAGCCCACCAAGCTGTTCATCGAGACCAAGCATCCCGTGCGATTCGGCAGCCTGATCGAGGCGAAGGTGCTGGCCGAGCTGCATCGCTTCGGTCTCGCCCAACCGGCCTCCGCGGATCATTCGCGTGCGGTCATCATGTCGTTCGCGCCGTCCGCCGTCTGGCGAATCCGCCGCTCGGCGCCGTTGCTTCCGACGGTTCTGCTGGGCGACGCGTCGTACTATCTCGGTGGCGGCGCGGCGACGACCGTAGGCGCGACTGCCGTCGGCCCGTCGATCGCCACGTTGCGCGAGCGTCCGAGCATCGTCGATCGGGCGGCCGCGTCGGGACGTGCGACGTACTGCTGGACGGTCGACGAGAAGGACGACGTCGAACTGTGCAGGCAACTCGGTGTGGGGTGGATCGCGACGAACAATCCGGGCCGGACTCGCGAATGGCTGGCGGCGGGAGTGGAGCCTGCGGAATGACCCGGGTGGAGGCGGGAGTGGAGCCTGCGGAATGACCCGGGTAAAGGCATAGCGTGTAAGTTTCGGGCGTGGGTAAGAGCAAAAGAAACAGTGGTCCGAAGCAGGGCAGCAACCGAGCCGCGCTGCTGGCGCAGCGTGAGGCCGACCGTCGGAACGCGGCTGCCGCGCCGGTACGCCCGTTCCAGGGTGTCGCTGCCGAATGCGATCTCGTCGCGCTGCGTGAATTCGTGCCGTCGGCTACTGCGCCTGTCGAGGTCGACGGCCGTACGGTGACGATCGCGACGGTTCTTCCCGGTGCGGTCGCGGCGTTGACGCGCGACGAGGATGGTGTGACGAAAGGCTTTGCGGCACTGCAGGTTCAGGCGCATTCGCCGAACGTCGCAGCCGATCTGTCGAGCGCGTTGCGGTGGGCTGCGGGTGCCGAGGCAGGTGAGTCGCTCGAAGCGGCGAATCCCGATGGGAACACGGCGCCGATCGGCGAGGTTCTGGGTTCCGTCGGCGAGCTCGACATCACCGTGCACCAGGACTTCAACTGGTGGATTCCCGAAAGTGCTTCTCCTGCACCCGATGTCGCGGCGACCGTCGAACGCGCCAACCAGGCGATCATGCCGTCGGCACGCTTGGAAGGCGAGGGCCTGGTGGCGGCGTGGTGGGTCGACGCGGGTGACAAGGCGCATCTGAGGTGGGTGCGGCCGGAGAGCGAGGACGATCTGATGCTCGCGCTGGCTCGGCTGCACGCGGCAGGCGATCTGTCGCTGGGTGAGGGGTCTCGCTATGCGGGATCGTTCCGAACGCACGGTCTGCTCGTGCCGGTGTTCGATCTGGATCCCGAGATGCATCCGACCGAATGGGCTACGCCGACAATCGAATTCGGCGCGAAGCTGTCCGAGGCCCTGGCCGACGATGCGCCGCTGACCTCGGAGCAGCGACGCTCACGTGACGGATTGCGTTCTCGTCAGGTCACATTGCGTTAGGCGCTTCGCGCATGTGAGTGGGAATGTAGAGCCCGCTGTACATTCCCACTCACGAGCGCCGGAGGCGCATCAGATCGCGCCGCCGGCAGCCTTCGGTGCGCCGGTGTCGGAGGGCACGTTGTTGCTGTACTCGCGGGCGACGAACTGCTCGAGATCGAACAGGTTGTGGCCGGCGCGATCTGCGACGTTGAGCAGCGTCTTCATGCTGGCGACCTCTTCGACCTGCTCCTTGAGGAACCACTGCATGAACTGCTCGCCGAGGTAGTCGCCCTCTTCGCGTGCGGTGCTCGCGAGGTTGACGATCTGCTCGGTGACGGTCTCTTCCTGAGCCAGGGCGAGGGCGATCGGCTCGCGTGCGTCGGTGAAGACGGTCTTCGCGGCGTCGACTCCGGTGAGCTCGACGGTGATGTCGCGGTCCAGGAAGTACTGGATGATCATCATCGCGTGGTTGCGCTCTTCGACGGCCTGCGCATAGAAGTGCTTCGCCAGCTGCGGCAGGTCGACGTTCGCGAAATACACGGCGGTAGCAATGTACTGATGCGACGCATTGAATTCGTTGCGAACCTGATCGCGAAGCAGTGCGTGGAATTTCGAGTGGGTCGTTTCCTTGATGTCTGCGCTCATGGCGACGAGAATATGCTGGTCAGAGGGCATTGTCATCCAAGCTCGGCCTTATTGAGGTCAACGTTCCCTAAATAAGACCCGCCTAATTCTTTACCTCTACCAGCGAAAACAGGTCATACGGTTCCTGCCTGTTTCGGGGCGTTCGTGCCGCGACTCTTCCGCGTGACGCTTTCGCGCGCCACGTATTGCTCCACGTCGAAGAAGTCGGTACCGGCTCGGTGCACGATCCGTACTAGGCTGCGGATGCTCGCTACCTCCTCGACCTGCTCCTGCAGGAACCAGTGGACGAACTGCTCACCGAGGTAATCTCCGCCTTCACGCGCCGACTGCGCCAATGCCGTGATCTGGCCGGTGACGGTCTCCTCCTGACGCAACGCGAGTTCGACGGCCTCGCCGACCGTGGCGAATTCGGAGGCCACGTCGCCGATGGGCGGCACGACGACCGATACTTTTCTGTCGATGAGGTACCGAACCATCATCAACGCATGGCCACGCTCCTCGGTCGCCTGCGCGTAGAACCGTCGCGCCAGCTGCGGTAGATCGTTGCAGTCGAACCAGACCGCCATGGCGACGTACTGCTGCGACGCCGTGAACTCGTGGCCGATCTGCTCTCGCAGGAGTTCGTGAAAGCCGTTGGAGGACATGGAAGTAACGCTACTCCTACGGCCCCGAAGTGCGAAGCTCCTCAGGAATCTGACGGTCCTGTGCCAGCGCGTCGAAGAACTGCGACGCACGATCGTCGTCCCACAACAGCACGTTTCCGACGTCGGAATCGGAGAATCCGCCGACCGGCACGGTGGTCGTGACGAGGTCACCGCGCATCGCCCACGCGAGACCGGCGAGATTCCAGATGCGGTCACCTTCGGCGACGCTCATCGACGACGCGGTGTCCTTCACGAGCGGCCACAGCCGAAGCGGATTGAGGAAGGTCGACGGGCTCGTCGCCTTCGCCAACAGGGCCGACATGAACTGACGCTGGTTGTTCATCCGGTCGAGGTCGGCGAGGGCCGTCGCACGCGACCGCACGAAACCGAGCGCCTCCGACCCGGCGAGTTCCTGACAGCCTGCCGGGAGGTCGATGCCGGCGAGCGGGTCGGAGATGGCGTTCTGCAGGCACACGTCCACACCGCCGATGGCGTCGACGATGCCCGCGAACCCGCCGAATCCGATCTCGGCGTAGTGGTCGATGTGGACGCCCGTGGCTTCCTCGACGGTCTGGACCAGCAGCGGCGGGCCACCGAACGCGAACGACGCGTTCAGCTTGTCCTGTCCGTAACCGGGGATCGACACGTAGGAGTCTCGCGGCAGGCTGACCATCGTCGACGGTCCGCCCCCCTCGGGGATGTGGATCATGATGATCGTGTCGGTGCGGCTCGGCCCGACCTCGCCACCCGTCGCGAGCGCCGTTTCCTGCTCGGGCGTGAGCCCGGTGCGACTGTCGGATCCGACGAGCAGCCAGTTGGTGCCGGGAGTGTCGCCGACGCGGCCGCTGTACTCCGGAAGTGCGTCGACGCGCGTCAGGGAGCTGTCGACGTAGTAGACGAGGCCGCCGAGGGCGAGAAGCAGGACGAGGAACGTCACGCCGAACCGTCGACCCCAGTGTCGTTTCCTGCGCGCACGCGGCGGCGTCGGTCTTGCCGGGGGTGGCGGTGCCCCGCGACGAGGGGGCTCACGACGGGGTGGTTCACGGCGCGGTGGCTGGCGGCGCGGGGGTTCGTCGACGTACGGCTGCGGGGTCTGCCGTGGCGCGTACTGCACGCCCTGCTGATCGTTACGTGGGTAGCTTCGGGTCGGGTTGGGTCCACGGGACAACGCATCGGGCTCGGGCGCCTGCGACCAGGCCTGTGGCCCGCTGGGGCCGGGACGCGGCGCCGACGGGCGGCCGTCGCGTCGGATGATCTGGGTGCCCTCCGGGGACGGACCGTCGGGCCTGCGCGGCGGCGGCATGCGGCCGGGAGGTGGGTTCCTCGGCGGCGGGGGTCGGTAGCCGGGTGGGGGAGGAACTCGGCGCGGCGGTGGTGGGCCCTGCCTGGGGTTCCCCCGGTTCCGCTGGTCGTCGTTCACGATGTGACTGTACCCAGGGAGTGGAGCCTGCAGGAATGACCGGAGGGCGAGGAGTGGAGCCTGCAGGAATGACGAGAGGTTCTTACGGCAGCCACGAGAGCTGGTTTTTCAGGGCTGTGTATCCGACGAAGGCGATGATGTCGATCACCGCGTGAGCGATGAGCAGCGGCCACAGCCGGCCGGTCTTCTGCCAGTACCGGCCGAACACGAGACCCATCGCGACGTTGCCGATTCCGCCGCCGAGCCCCTGGTAGAGATGGTAGGACCCGCGCAGCAGGGCCGAGGCGAGCAGGGATGCGTTCTCGGAGACGCCGAGGCGTCGTAGCCGCGAGATGAGGTAGGCGACGACGATGATTTCTTCGGCGCCCGAGTTGGCGAAGGCGTAGCCGACGAGAGCCGGAACACGCCACCAGTGGTCGTCGATCGCACTGGGGACGACGGTGAGGTTCAGGCCCAGCGCGTTGGCGACGAGGTACAGCGCGAGCCCCGGAATGCCGATGAGCGCGGCCAGACCGACCCCGTGGAGCAGGTCGGGCCGAACGCGGGGTTTCGCGAGACCGATCAGCTTCGGTCCGAGCCCGGCACGCCACAGCAGATACAGGCCGAGCGCACCCCAGGCGCACAGGCGGAGAATGCGCAGGACCTGGTAGAGCAGGTCGATGATGCCGAGGCTCGAGCTCGACGTGTTCAGGGCGACGGTCTGATCCGACAGACTGCCTGCAAGCAGCGCGTCCTCGACGAGGGACAGCATGCTGCTGAGTCCGCTGAGCCCGAACGTCACCAGAAGGACGATCGCGATCTCAATCTTGATCGCACGTCGCTCGGACGGTTCCAGCGGAGGGCCGGCAGTCGGCGACGGCGGATTCAGCCAGCTCTTGACGTCGATCACGAAGGCAAGTCTGCCTCGTGCGACTCAACTCCTGGCGCGCAGTCCGTTCAGAAACGGGCATCCCGCGAGGGCGCGGAGTGCTCGGCTCAACGACATGGTGTCGTCCACGGGCTCGGCGAAACCGAGTCGAACGTCGTTGTCGCCGTAGTCGCTTTCGATGCGCAACCGGATGCCGTAGCGGTCGATGCCCAGTGGGCGGATGCGTCCTTGCCGCAGCGACGGGGGGAGGCGTCGGGCAAGCTGGTTGACGAGGTCGGTGTGATCCTCGTCGAGATGCTGCAGCCAGCTGGTTTCCATCTCCCAGAACGGATCCGGCTCGGCTGCGAGCAGATCGTCGACGGCAACGGGCTCGGCGCCCGTACTGTCGGCGACGACGGCCGACGACATGATCAGGCGAAGAAGTACGGTGCTGTGTCCGACGTCGAGCAGCGACGGGTGTGGATGTTCGGCGGCGACCGCCCCGGCCATCGGGCGCATGAGCGACTCCGGGACGGGACGCAGCTCGCCGCGCAACCACACCAGCGATCGGACCGGCTCGCGTAGCGCCAGTGGCGCGTGATCGGTCAGTTCGAGCACGGCCGGAACTCCTGCGCGGGACGATTGCCACGCGATGGACCCCATGGGCGAGTCCATCGGCACCGCGAGGACCACCTCACCGTTGGAGCGCAGATGATGCATCGTGGTGACCACGGGTTCGCTGCCCTCGATGGCGAGTGCAGCACCCTCCGCACGCGCACATGCACTGCGAACGCGTTCGGCGGTGGACGGTCCGTTGGTGGTAGCGCCGAGCATGGGCTTCCTCCGATGCGTGGGATACGAGGTGAGGCAAACCTAAGTTAGTCCACACTTCCTTTGACCGCAAGTGCAGCGGGCGGTCTAGCGTGTAGACGGTGTCCATTCCCTTGACGCTGGGCGTACCGCACCGGCCCGACCCGAACGCGCTCGTCGCAGGCCTCCTGCAGCAGCGATACCCCGCGTCCACCGGCGGCGAGAGGGCGATCACGGCAGGTCCCGTCGTCGTTCCGGCCTCCGTCCTGCTGGGTCTGGACGACGACGTGCAGCTCGGTCGCGTGGTCGTGGAACTCGACGTGGATCCGGACCGGCTGCGCGACAGCCGCGCGTCGTACGAGGTCGTGCGGTACACGGTGAACGTCGACGACGACACCCTTTCCGATGCGCTAGCGCTGCGGCTGCCGTCGCCCGTCGTCCTGTATCCCGAACTGTCCGACGCGTCGGCGCTGGACACCGTGACCGCGATCGTCGACGCTCACCGCACCCCGGGCATCGCGGCCTGGCAGCCCCCGCGTCATATCGCCGACGTGCTTGCCGTCGTCGCGCATTCCGAGGTCGGATTCACCGCGCGGGCCCGGTCGGGTGCCGACGCGATCGCCGTCGTCGCGGCCACCGTCGCCGCGCTGCGTGGCGACGACATTCCTGCCGCGCTGGCTGAGCCCGACGCCGCGGCCTTGGCGGCACTGCGCCCCGAGGCGGCAGATGCGGTCCGTACCGTGTTGCTCGGCATCGAGGTGGACGACGCATCGGCCGCGCATCGCGATCTGGACGCGGCGGGTTTGATCCGCACGGATTCGTTGGGGACGTAATCTGGCAGTCGTGCCTAGAATCGCGTACTTCGGCCCGTCGGGAACGTTCACCGAAATGGCGCTCGGCCAGTTGGAGGCCGCAGGCGTCCTCGATTCACTCGGATTCGGCCAGGACATTGAACGTGTCCCCTACGGGAGTCAGCCGGCAGCGTTGCAGGCCGTGCGCGACGGTGAAGCGGCTGCCGCGGTGGTACCCATCGAGAGCTCGGTCGAAGGTTCGGTTCCTCCGACGCTCGACGCGTTGGCTGCGTCCAGCCGGTTGCAGATCATCGCCGAGACGGAGATCGACGTCGCCTTCTCGATACTCGGGCGGCCGGGAATCGCGCTCGACGACGTGAAGTTGGTCCGCGCGTATCCCATTGCGGCAGCGCAGGTTCGAGAGTGGCTGGAGCGAAGGATCCCGGACGCCGAGGTGCAGTTCGCGTCGTCGAACGCCGGTGCGGCAGAGGACGTCGCTGCCGGTCTCGCCGACGCGGCCGTCTCGACGTCCCTCGCCGGAGAGAGGTTGGGACTGCCGTCCCTGGCCGACGGCGTCGCCGACGTGGACACGGCTCGCACCCGCTTCGTGCTCGTCAGCCCGCCGCGGCGTGCGCCCGCCCCCACCGGAGCGGACCGCACCGCGCTGGTGTTGATGCCCGACAACGTGCCCGGTGTGCTGCAGTCCGCCCTCGCCGAGTTCGGACTCCGCGACATCGACCTGACCCGCATCGAATCACGGCCCACCCGAAAGGAATTCGGAACCTACAGGTTCTTCGTCGACTGCGCCGGCCACATCGAGGACCCGATCGTGGCCGAAGCGCTCGGCGCCCTGCATCGCAAGATGACTCTTCGATTTCTCGGATCCTGGCCCGTCGCGACGGGAACAGGAAGCACGCCGCCTTCGTTGGACGAGCAGATCGGATGGTTGGAGCGACTGCGCGAGGGCAAGTCGGACGACGGGCAAGGCGGATAGATGACGGGCAAGTTGATACTGGTACGGCACGGTCAGACGTTCGCGAACGTCGAGAAACGCCTCGACACCCTCCCGCCCGGCGCAGCACTGACCGACCTCGGACACGAACAGGCCAAGCGCTTCGGCGACACACTCGTCGCGACGCCCCCGAGCGTCCTGGTCTCGTCGGTGGCGTTGCGTGCGCGACAGACCGCCGAGCACATCGCCAAGGCCACCTCCGTCCCCGCCCAGGAACGTGACGGTATCCAGGAGACGTTCGTCGGTGAGTGGGAAGACCGCACCGACAAGGAAGCACACGACGCCTTCACGACGATCTACGGCAAGTGGCAGGCCGGCGACCTCGACGCGCAGGCCCCCGGCGGGGACAGCGGACGGTCCATCCTCGACCGTTACGTGCCGGTGCTCGAATCACTGCGCGACGAGTACTTGACCGACGTGGACGCGCCCGACGTGGTCGTGGTCAGTCACGGTGCCGCCATTCGCCTGGTGTGCGCGGTGCTGGGAGGCGTCGACGGTGAGTTCGCCGCCGACAATCACCTGAACAACACCGAGACCGTCGAACTGGTGCCGACGCCAGGCGGTGGCTGGACCTGCGTCCGCTGGGGCACGTTCCTGCCGCCGTTCGCGGGCAAGGGAAGTCACGTCGCGGACAACCCGATCAGCTGACGCCCGGCGCTTCCGCTCGCTGAGCCATGTCGGTGAGCGCCGACCTGATGCGCGCATCGGAACCGGGCGCGAACGACGTCCATCGTCGACCGTCTGCGGCGGTACTCGTGGTCGCGACGAGGCGGCCCCGTGGAGTGTCGAACACCGCGATCGGGAGTGGATCGAGCGTGCTCGTCCCGAATCCGACTGTGGTGCACGTTATTTCGGTGTGAGAAGTGCAGAGGGCAAGGGCTGAGGCGACGTCCGCGGCTGCGGCGTGATCGATGTCCAAGGCGGTCAGACGGTGGGCGGTGGCACCGGCATCGGTCGGGCTGGCATCGAGGGCCTCGGCGAGAGTGTCGGTCGGCGCGGAGACGCCCACGAAGTCCAAGGCAGGCTCACTCCCGACGGCATCGAGCACGTCACGCGCGGGATCGGCGACGGTGGCGCGGATGGTGAGGAGGCCGGATCGGCGTACGGCGATCACCGAACCGGACTCGCTTGCCGCCCGGCAGACCCGAGTGATCGACCCGGTGCCGTACGGGCGCGGAACGAGCCGGGCCGCGATGTACCAGGTGGGACGCTCGAGAGTGCGAAGCCACGCCTCGAGATCCGGATGTACGTGATCGTCGCTGAACACTCCGTGTTCGACGAGCCCCGCACGCCCACGAACCAGCGCGGCCTGCCGATCCGCGGCCGCGTCGAAACGCGGGAAGACGTCGAGCACGACGGGCAGTTCGGCGATGCCGAGCCGCTCGACGAGGTAGTCCATGCAATCGTCGTCGAGCTCGACGAACGGAAGGCCGTGGCCGACAGGTCGCGTTCCCAAGTCGATCAACGACCGTTCCGATCACAGGGTCGTTCCGCAGGCTTCACTCCTGCCGGTTCGGCGCCGATGACGGACGGCGCCACCGTACGTCCGTCCGCGAAGTGCTCGAACTGCTCGAGATAATCGGGGGTGTCGTGCTCGTCGTCTCCGTCGTCGGCGCGAGCTCCCGCCATCGGGGCGCCCGCGTGACCACCGCGAGTGGCGGCGGCCGCGTCGAGCGGTCCTGTCCCTGGGCCTCCGGAGAGGTTGCTGCCGAACATGTTTCGTTCGGCGCCGGCGAGTTGTCCTGTGAGGCTTCCTGGTGCTGCTGCCGGAAGGCGTGAACCTCCGAGCGACCCACCGCTCGGGCCGAGGCCCGAAAGGCCGCCGGAGCCAGTGGAAGTCGATGACACTGCCCGCGTCTGGGCCGGTGCGCCGGTATCTCCGCGGGTGGCTGCCTGCATCGGTGCGGGAGACTGGGATGTGCCCTGAGTGGCGCTCGTCAGCGACGACACCGCTGCGCCGCCGAGATTGGTTGCCGCGGACGCGACCGTCGTGACCGACGACCCGGCGACGGTACCTGCCGTGCTCGCGGCCTGTCCGATCGCGCCTGCTACGGTCGGATTCTGTACTGCCGCAGTGACTGTGGCGATGGCGGCCTGTGCGGGGGAAGTGCGTGCGCCGAATCCGAACACTCCGGATTCCTCGTAGGACGTCGCGCCGTCGATGGATGTCGACGCCCGCGACGACGTACCCGAGGCGTCGACGACGATCTCGGGTGGGCTGTCGAACGAAATCGGGACGGCGAGTGGCGTCGTCGCCGCTTCGTAGGCCTCCATGACGAGACCTGCTCGGACGTCGAGGGCGCGGGCGGTGGCTTCGAGTGCCGCGGCACTTCCGTTCAGTGCTCCGCCGGTGCCGTATGCGGCGACTTTGGCGGATTCCACCGCGGCGATCTCGACCGGGTTCGGCATCGCGACGGTGGCCGTCGTGTAGGCCGCAGCCCCACCCGCCGCGTGGATTCCGACGTCGGCTGCCTTGATGGCCGACGCCTGCGCCCATGCGGCGAACGCACCGAGCCTGGCCTGAGCTGCGTCGGCGGTCGAGCCCTCCCATCCGGCGGCGAGGATCGCCATCACGCGGGTGACGGTGACGGCTGCGTCCGTGTATGCAGCGGCCACCGAATGCCACACGCCCGACGCCGCCGCCAGCGGTGCAGGCCCGGCTCCGGCCAACAGCGTCGTCGAATTGACCATCGCCGTGCGTGGCAACCACACGACTCCTGTCACTCCCAGCGTCATCGATCTACCCCCGTCGTGTGATGGTGTTTCCGGCTCAGATGCCCAGTGCGCGACTGTGTTCGAGGTCGACGTCGCGATACGCCGCGGCCTGTGTCCGCAAGGCCGCCGCGGTCTGGATCAGCTCGTCGACGGCCTCGCGTGCGGTCGGCGTGTACGAGCCTGCCGCGTGCTTGAAGTAGCGGTTGGCCAACAGGGACACCTCTTCGCTGCCCGACGGAAGCACCTGAATCGGAAGCGACGCCGCAGCCAGACTTGCCTGCAACCGGGCGGCGACCGCGTCGAGCTCCGCGGCAGCGGCTTCGAGAGCGACAGGGTCCACACGCACGTGTGCCGGCATCAGTACTCCCTTGCCAGGAATGAAAGAGCTTCGGGATCGAGCGAGAACTCCGTTCTCGTAGGAGTTGGACGGCATCCGCGGGTGATCGGTTCCCGGTCGGACGAAAAAGGCTCAATCGATTCTTTCGGCGACCGACCGCAACGTCCATCGGCCGCCGCGGAAGTTCACGCTGGTCGTCGTCAACGGGGGAATGTCGACGCGCCAGAAGGACTCGGCAGGCGCATCGAGTGTGCGTACGACGACGGCTCTGACGATCGCGGGATGCGTCACGGCCAGGACCCGCCGCTGTTCGGAGCTGACGCGGTCCATCCAGTGGCCGACTCTGGTGAGTAACGCGTCGATCGACTCCCCACCCGGTGGCGTCGTCGACGTGTCGGTGAGAAGGCCTACCATCTCGTGCTCGGCCAGATCTTCCAGACCGGATCCGGTCCAGTCGCCGTACCGAAGATCGGACAGGTCGTCGTCGATGGCGCCGCGCAGGCCCAGTGCTTGGGCAGTCCGGCGGGTCCGGCGCTCGGGTGCGATCAGAACGGAGTCCACCTTCATGGTGAAGGAGAGTTCGTCGAGCCGGCGCAGCCCGTCCGAATCGACCGGTTCGTCGGATGGAAAGCGTGCACGACGCATGGCCTCGGTCATCGCGTGGCTGATCAGGGACAGCCGGGTGACGGTCGGAGCCATGCGCGACACTGTATGTCGGCATTGACAGACACGAGAGATCGGTGCCACAGTTCGCGGGTCAGTGCGATGTGCGCAGGTAATGCCGGTGGAAATCCGGAGCGGTTGCGCCACTGTGACCGGACATGAGTTCGGGAGCCAGAAAACTCACACATCGCTTCGGTTCTTCGACGGGACGCACAATCCCAGGAGGAAACATCCCCATGGCTACTGTCCATACCCCCAGCACCACCACCGAGTCGGCGGCTCTTGCCCTCGTCGTGGCTGCGGTGATTCTGCTCGCATTCCTCGTGCTCTACCTGGTCGGATTCGATCAGGGCGCCATCTCGCGCAGCGGGATGTTCATGCACGAACTGATGCACGACGGACGTCACCTGCTGGGTCTGCCATGCCACTGAACGCACTCCAGGGCACGTTCGTTCAGCTACTCGTCCGGGGACTACTCGCCGGACTGATCGCAGGGCTCCTCGCGGGAGCCGTGGCGTTCACGATCGGTGAGCCGCACGTCGATTCGGCCATCGCCATCGAAGAAGCCGCAGGAGAGCACTCCCACGCCGACGAAGCACCCGCCGCGCATTCGCACGACGAGGAGGACGCCCTCGTCAGCCGCGACGGCCAACGCGTCGGACTGTTCCTGGCGACGGGACTCGCCGGTCTCGCGCTCGGTGCGATCTTCGCGACGGTCCTGCACTACGCGCGACGGTTCACCACGCTGTCCGGGTCGGTACTGGCGGTGGCTGTCGCGGCCCTCGGATGGGTTTCGATCGAGGCGGTGCCCTTCTTCAAGTACCCGGCCAACCCGCCTGCCGTCGGCGATCCGGACACCATCTCGCAGCGCACATGGCTGTGGTTGGCGTCGGTGACGCTGGGACTGCTGGCCGTCGGAATCGGCGTCTACGTCGCCAAGCTGACCGCGGCACGGACATCGATCGCCGTGAGGATCGCGTCCCCGCTGGTGGCGTTCCTCGTCGTGGTCGGGCTCGGGTACGTCCTGCTGCCCGCAATCGACGAAGTTGGATCGGATTTCCCGGCCACACTGCTGTGGGAGTTCCGGCTGTCGTCCCTCGCAACCCAGGCGACGCTGTGGCTCGGACTAGGTTTGGTGTTCGCTTTCCTGACCGATAGGGCGTCGCGTTCGCCGGCCACCCCGTCGGCATCGATGTCACGCGGCATCCGCTAGACAGCTGCAGTGGACCGTCGATGCCAACTTCGAGCGGTGTGGGACCGAAGATCAGCCGAACCCGAGCTCGTGCAACCGCTCGTCGTCGATGCCGAAGTGGTGGCCCACCTCGTGGGCGACCGTGATGGCGATTTCGCGACGGGCGGTGTCGGCGTCGTCGACCATCTCGAGGATCGGTCGACGGTAGATGGTGATGACGTCGGGAAGGTGACCGCTGTATTCGAAGCGCTCGGTCAGCGCGATTCCTTCGTACAGTCCGAGGATGTCCTCGGTGGGGTGTTCGTCTTCGACGAGGACGACGACGTTGTCCATGAAGTCGATGATCGCGGGCGGGAGGGTGTCGAGGGCGTCGGAGACCACGTTGTCGAAGTCGGCGTCGCTCATGTGGAAAGGAATGTCACCCTCCCGGGGTGATCGGGGCTGCGCCGGGCAGCGGGGTCGGCAAGGCGCGTCCGTCCGGTGCCGCCGGTGGTGGGACGGGTGCCTGACCGTTGATCAGGATGTCGCCCTTGGCGCTTCCGGTGATGGTGGCGAATCCGCCTTCGTCGAGCTCCTTGCCGACCGAGCAGGTGATCTGTCGGCTACCGGCCAGCCAGCTGGTGACGTCGATGGTGTTCCAGAACAGCGTCAGCGTCTTGTCGCGCAGAGCCGTGTCGGAGCCCAAGTAGGTGTTGACGGTGGCGGTGCATGTCGGTTCGAGGTAGGCGTCCTGGTCTGCTTCGCTGGGGATTCCGCGCGGGAACTGCTGCTGAAGATCGACGATCGACGCCACCTCGAACGCGTGGGGCGAGTTGCAGTCGACGGGGTCGGCGGGCACGTTCTGGTTGATGCCGATGCAGGTGCCGACGTCCCATACGTTCGACTGGTCCTGGTCGAGCACCGAACCGGTCATCTCCTGAGGGACCCCGGTGTTCGACGACTGCTGGATGCCACATCGGAGTGTCCGCTCTCCTGCCATCCATCCGGACTGCGACGGGAACATGAGTCCGACGCTGAACTTGCCGTTCGGATCGAACTTGGTGCCCAGGTAGTCGTCGACGATGCCGACGCAGTGCTCGTCGCGCAACTGACCGAAGCGCAGTGCCCCCGGATAGGCCGAGCCGGGCGCGAACTCGATGCCGGGGTACGCGCTCAGATCGACGTCCTGGGCGACCTCGAACCGGTGCGGTTCTGCACACGACACCTCGGCGAGATCCTGACGGTCGGTCTCGGGATCGTCGGTCGGCGTCCACTGTAGGCACGTGCCAGGATCGGCGGATCCGAACGACCTCGCGGACACTGGTCCGCTGGTGGCAGGCCCGGAATCGGCGTGGGTGGTGATCTTCTCGGGTTGCGAGAAGCCCCCGGAGACGAAGAGGGTCACGACGGCGGCCGCGACAGCGCCGATCGCGATCAACGCCAGCCCTCGGCGCGCGACGGGCGCGGTCACGGTGCGCTGGTTGCGTCGTGGTTTCGAGCGCCCGGGCCGGGCGGGATCGGGTGTGGACATCTCCTCCATCATGCCCGAGTATGTTCGGTTCCCATGACGCACCCGGATGCAGACGACGCCGACATCGCCGAATTGGCGGGCCGACTGTTCACTATGGCGCGCACCGGTGACACGGCCGCGCTCGCGAGCTACCTCGACGCGGGCATCCCGGTCGACTTGAACAACGAGTCCGGTGACACGTTGGTCATGCTCGCGTCGTACCACGGTCACGCGGAGACGGTTCGAGCGCTGGTCGAGCGGGGTGCCGACGTGAACCGTCCCAACGACAAGGGACAGACGCCGCTGGCCGGGGCGGTGTTCAAGGGCGAGGACGACGTCGTGCAGGCGCTCGTCGAGGGCGGCGCGGATCCGCACGGCGGCCACCCGTCGGCGATCGATGCAGCTCGCATGTTCGGACGCGAGGACTACCTGGGGATCCTCGGCAAGTAAGGTTGCATGTCGTGATCGACCTCAAGTTCCTTCGCGAGAACCCCGACGTTGTCCGCGCCTCGCAGCGCACCCGCGGCGAAGACCCCGGTCTCGTCGATGCACTGCTCGAGGCCGATGCCACCCGTCGTGCCGCTGTGTTGGCCGGAGATCAGCTCCGCGCCGAGCAGAAGGCACTGGGTAAGAAGGTCGGGAAGGCATCCGCCGAGGAGCGGCCGGCCCTCCTCGCGGGCGCATCCGAGCTGGCGGCGAAGGTCAAGGCCGCCGAGGCTGCCCAGAACGAGGCCGACGCGGCCCTCGACGTCGCCGCGCGCAAGATCTCCAACATCGTCGAAGAGGGAGCCCCCGCCGGCGGCGAGGACGACTTCGTGCTGCTCGAGACCGTCGGCGAAATTCCGTCGTTCGATTTCGAGCCGAAGGATCACCTCGAGCTCGGCGAGTCGCTGAACCTCATCGACATGGAACGCGGCGCGAAGGTCTCGGGCTCGCGGTTCTACTTCATGACCGGCTACGGGGCGCTGCTGCAGCAGGGAATGCTGCAGCTCGCGGCCCAGAAGGCGGTCAAGAACGGTTTCCAGATGATGATCCCGCCGGTGCTCGTGCGCCCCGAGATCATGGCGGGGACCGGGTTCCTCGGTGCACACGCCGACGAGATCTATCGACTCGAAGCCGACGACCTGTACCTCGTCGGTACATCCGAGGTCGCGCTGGCGGGTTATCACTCGGGCGAGATCATCGACCTGTCCGACGGCCCGAGGCGCTACGCCGGATGGTCGTCGTGCTTCCGCCGGGAAGCCGGCAGCTACGGCAAGGACACGCGCGGCATCATCCGTGTGCACCAGTTCGACAAGATCGAGATGTTCTCGTACATCAAGCCCGAGGATGCGGCGGCAGAGCACAAGAAGCTGCTCGAGTTCGAACGGGAAATGCTTGCAGCAGTGGAACTTCCGTACCGCATCATCGACGTCGCAGGCGGCGATCTCGGTTCGTCGGCGGCGCGCAAGTACGACTGCGAAGCCTGGGTCCCGACGCAGAACGCGTACCGCGAGCTGACGTCGACGTCGAACTGCACCACGTTCCAGGCGCGGCGCTTGAACGTCCGCTACCGCGACGAGAACGGCAAGCCCCAGATCGCCGCGACGCTCAACGGAACTCTGGCGACGACGCGATGGATCGTGGCGATCCTGGAGAACCACCAGCAGGCCGACGGCACCGTGCGCGTCCCGGAGGCGCTGGTTCCGTTCGTCGGGACGGACGTGCTGCGCTAGCGCGCAGGTGAGTGGCAATGTATAGCGGGCTATACATTGCCACTCACGGGTGGCGTCAGCCGCCGTATTTAGCCGTGACCCGGTGCTCCAACCACTGCAACGCGATCGTCGGCGGTAGCGCCATCACCATGATCAGCACGACGGTGCCCATGATGTTCTCCATCCGCACGAGGCTGACGTTGCGCAGCAACTCGTAGCCGATTCCGCTCGACGACGAAAACATCTCGGCGAGAAGCAAACCGAGGAACGCGAGACCGAAAGTCATCCGCATACCCGTCGCCAGTGCCGGAAGCGCCGACGGGATGACGATCTGCCGGATCAACCGTGGCCAACCGACCTGAAGCGATGCGGCCATCTTCAGGTGGATCTGCTGCACCGCCGCCGTGCTCTCCACCGCCACGAGGAACATCGGAACGAATGCGGCGTAGAACGTGAACCCGGCACGGCTGAGCTCGCCGATTCCGAGGAACGACAGGAAGATCGGGTACAGAACGATCTTCGGAATGCTGTTGACGGAGTAGAAGATCGGCAGGATCGCGCGCGTCCAGAATGCGCTGACGCCCAGTGCGAGCCCCAGCAGGGTTCCCGCGATCGTACTGGCGACGTACCCCAGGACGAGGATGCGAAGCGAGTCGAGCACGTTGGCGCGGAACTCCGCCTTGCCGAGATCGTCTGCGAGAGAATGCATCGCCTCGGCAGGAGTCGGGAAGATCAGACTGTTCACCAGCAGTGCGGCGATCCACCACAGTGCAACCGCGACCACCGCGACGACGACGGGCGGTGCGAGTTTCCGCAGCACACTGGGCTGTGCAGGATCGGCTTTCCTCGATGCGGGCGTGATCACCGGCCGCTCGACGGCTGTAGTTGTGGTCATCGACGACGCCTCCAATCGAAGCGATTCAGAACAGCGGAGATACCGAACGTAGCCAGCAGTGCCAGCGCGGTCACGACGAGAATGCCCGCGTACATCTCGGCGATGTCGAAGCTGTCGTAGGCGATCGAGATGAAGTGTCCGAGACCCTGTGTGGACAGAATGAATTCGCTGGCCAGCACCGAGATGATGGCGTAGGACAGACCGAGCTTCAGTCCGGTCACGATGTTGGGCAACGCGTACGGCAGGAGAATGGACCGGAAGAACTGCCACCGCGTCATCTCGAGTGTGGTGCCGAGTTTGGTCACGATGGGGCTGACCGAATTGAAACCGGTGCGCGCGTTGAGTGCGACGACACCGAACGCGAAGATCGTCGACAGGATCGCGATGGGTGCGATACCGCTTCCGAACAGCACGACCATGATCGGATAGAGCGCGAACGTCGGGACGGCGTAGTAGACGTTCAGGTAGGGCTGAAACGCTCTGTCCCACAGCTCGAAACGCCATAGCACGTACGCGGCGGCGACACCCAGCACCGAGCTCAGGACGAACGCGACGACGATGATGCCGACGGTGCGGGCCAACGCGTCGACCAGGAATTCCGGCCGGGTCAGAAGATCGGCCATCGTGGCCACCATCTCGGACACCGGAACGATGTCGAGCGGCGACGCGAACGGCGACCGGGCGTACGCCTCGACAGCGAGTAGTGCGAGCAGGACGATACCAACGGTCCAGCCCGCGGAGGGCAGCTTCAGCACGGTCGGAGGCGCGGGCCTGAGATACCCGGGGACGACGGACTTTCGGCGGGTCGGTGCGGTCGTCATGGCTCGATGCTCATCGTCTTCTTGGCCTCGTCGCGCAGGCTCGACCAGATTCGTTCGTGTAGCTCGCGCGCCTCGGGGCTGGCCAGCACGTCCTCGGACCGGGGACGCGGAAGGTCGATCGTCAGCTCGTCGATGAACCTGCCGGGCCGTGCGCTCATGACCAGAACGCGGTCGGACAGCAGAACGGCTTCCTGAATGCTGTGGGTGATGAACAGAACGCCGCACGTGAGCTTTTCGACGATACGCAGTAGTTCGTACGACATGACGAGGCGAGTCTGCTCGTCCAGAGCGCCGAACGGCTCGTCGGCGAGGATCAGATCGGGTTCCATCGACAGGCATCGTGCGATCGCGACGCGCTGACGCATACCGCCGGACAACTGCATCGGGAAATGGTCGCCGAACTTCGAAAGTCCGACCGTCGCGAGAAGTTCGTCTGCGCGAGAGCGCCTTTCGCGTTTACCGACGCCCTTGACTTCCATCGCGAATGCGACGTTGTCGCGCACGGTCCGCCAGGGAAGCGTCGCCGATTCCTGGAAGATGATGGCCGTCTTGTTGCGGGGCCCGGTCAACGGCTTGTCGTCGACGGTGACGGAGCCCGAATCGTGATCTTGCAGTCCCGCAAAGATTTCGAGCATCGTCGACTTGCCGCAGCCACTCGGGCCGACGATGGAGACGAACTCACCCCGTCCGATCGCCAGATCGATGTTGTCGAGTGCGACGACGTCGCCGAATCGGCGGGAGACGGAGGACGCGACCGCGATGTGCTCCGTCGCGCTCGCTCGGTGTCGTTCTATCGTTCGCGTCATCGGCGTCACTTTCTCGATTGGTCGGTCGGATAGGGAGATTCGCAGTCACCTGGCATGTCGTTCGCGACACCGTCGGCGAGGAATTGCGGATCGAACAGTGTGCAGAAGTCGGGCACCCGGTCGCTTCCCGACGCCTCGACACCGTCTTGCGCGGCCTCGACGCCTGCCGGTTCGAAGCCTCCGCCCCAGGTGTCGACGGACGACGCGCGCTCGACGACTGCCAAGGCGGACTCGACGTCGAAACCGGTGTAGGAGGCATAGATTCGGGCAGCAGCCGCGGGATCGGCCTTGATCGACGCGACGGCCTCGGTGTAGCCGGCATTGATCGCGCGGACGACTCCCGGGTTGCTCGCCGCGTAGTCCTTGGTGGTCGTGATCGTCGACTGCAGAAAGCGTTTGACGTAGTCGGGGCTGGAGACGATCAGCTTGAAGTCCTCCGGGCGCTGCTCGGCGACGATCGACGGGATCAGGGCGATGTCGACCGAACCGGCCTCGAGCAGTGCGAGTCCTTCACCGATGCCTCCCGACGCGACGCGCTCGATTCTGCTGGTGTCGACACCCGCGAGTTCCGGGAGCAGAAGCGTCAGCGCGTCGGACGCGGAATTCGGCCTGGTGTAGGCCCACTTTCGGACGTCCTCGATGGTGTTCACCGTCGTGTTCGACGCCAGCGCATAGAAGTTCATCGGGTACGGACCCTGCGTTCCGCCGCCGACGATGCGCAGCTCGGACCCACCTGCGTCGGCTTGGACGATGGACGGGTAGCTGACCTCGCCGATCGGGATGTTGCCGTCGAGAAGCGTTCGCATCGTGGCACTTCCGCCCTTGCCCGGGACGATGTTCTCGACGATGACGCCGTGCTTCTCGAACAACCCCTGCTGCTGGGCCACGAGCCACGGAATGCTGTAGATCTCGGCCGCCGCGGAGACGGTGACGTCGATGGTGACGGGATTGGCAGGGTCCGCGTCGGGACCCGGATCCGACCCGCAGGCCGTGAGCCCGAGCGCGAGAATCACGGCGGCCGGTAGAAGCGCGGCACGGTGTGTGAACATGGATGTCCTAGGGCTGGTCGCTGTGCGTACGTGCATGCGTCCCGTCGCCGTAGTGATAGCTACCACTCGACGTCTTTACTGAGACGTGGATAACAGACGACTCAACCTAAACATAAGACTTTTATGCCGTCAAGAGGGGCAGTGCCGCACGCTGCGGACCAAATCTGCCCGTAAAGCTCTGATGATTAGTGCACCTGCGGGCGGCGGAGCCGCACTACGCCCACGCGATGCGCTTCGGATCCCCGTGGCATTCGACGATCGCGGCGTGGTCGGCGTCGAAGTAGTCCCAGGCCCAGGTGAGGAACGCGTCGACCTTGCTGTGTGCGCCGCTGAGCAGCGCGGCATGGACGCCGAGCCACGCCGCGAACGCGATCGGCCCCTCGATCTGATGACGGTGCTCGCCGATCTCGGCGACCGCGGCACCGCGACCGATCATCGCCATGATGCCCTTGTCCCGGTAGGAGAAGGGCTTCGTCGCCTTGCCCTCGGCTGTGCGCAGAATGTTGTGCGCAACCCACGTTCCTGCCTGCTGGGCGACGGAACCCAACTGCGGCAGTGCTTTTCCGTCGTCGCCAGGAATGTTCGCGACGTCGCCGACGGCGTACACCGCGTCGACACCGGGAACGGTGAGATCGGCGGACACGTCGATTCGTCCACCGTGGCCGAGCGTCACCCCCGCCGTTCCGGCGACCGGAGCTGCGGTCTCTCCGCCGGCCCAGACGACGGTCCGCGACGAGATGCGTGACCCGTCGCTGAGTTGCACACCGTCCGCGTCGACCGACTGCACGCCGACACCGAGGCGGACCTTGGCGCCGTGTGCGACGAGCGTGTCGTGCGCGTACCGGTGCGACTTGTCGGTGAACGGCGCGAGCAGCGCGGGGCCGTGGTTCACGAGCCATGCATCACCGCGTCCGCCCGGGTGGTTCATCGTGCGCAGCGCGCGGAACAGTTCCGCGAAGGCGCCCGCCGTCTCGACACCTGTCGGACCACCGCCGACGATCACGATGTCCAGCGGGTCCTCGGCGGTGGCCAGCACGTCGCGGACGTGGTGCCGAAGTCGCTCGGCGTCGGCGACGGAGTAGAGCGGGAACGACCACTCGTCGGCGCCGGGAGTTCCGAAGAAGTTCGCCGTCGCACCCGCGGCCACGACGAGGTAGTCACCCGAGATCGTCTCGTCGGACGCGACGAGTGAACGCGCCCCGGCGTCGATCGAGCTGATCTCGGCACGAACGACTCGGACCGTCGGCAGATGCTCGAAGATCGACGCGAGAGGCCGGGCGACGTCCTCGGCAGGCAACTGCGACGTCGCGACCTGGTAGAGGAGCGGCTGGAACTGGTGATAGTCGTGTCGGTCGACGATCGTGACGTCGACCCCCTTCTTCCCCAACTCGTGTGCACAGGCAATGCCTGCCAGTCCAGCTCCGGCGACCACCACGTGAGTCATGGGACAACAGTAAGCCCCTCCGTACCGCCTGTGCGGGTTTACGCTCTGGGGATGGTGCGTCTGCGGTCGTGGCTGCTGAGCGATATCACCGAGCAACCGTCGGGACATCTCGGTCCGTATCGCAAGCCGCGCAGGGTCGAGCACACTCATCCGTGGTGGAAGGTGATGTGTCTGACCGGCGTCGACTACTTCTCGACGCTCGGCTACCAACCCGGAATCGCTGCCTTGGCGGCGGGAACGCTGGCGCCGCTGGCTACCGTCGTACTGATTCTGTTGACGCTGTTCGGTGCCCTCCCGGTGTATCGGCGCGTTGCACGGGAAAGCCCGCACGGTGAGGGCTCTATCGCGATGCTGGAGAAGCTGCTCCCCAAATGGGGTGGCAAGATCTTCGTGCTCGTCCTGTTGGGGTTCGCGGCGACGGTCTTTCTGATCACGATGACACTGTCGGCGGCCGACGCGTCGGCTCACGTCGTCGAGAACCCGTTCGCGCCTGCAGGTCTGGGCGACGCGGAGGTGATCATCACCCTCGTGCTGCTGGCGCTCCTCGCCGCTGTCTTCTTGAAAGGGTTCACCGAGGCGATCGGTATCGCGGTCGCGCTCGTCGGGACGTTCCTGGCGCTGAACCTCGTCGTCGTGATCGTGGGGTTCTGGGAGATCGCCTCCGAGCCTTCGCTGATCACCGACTGGCAACACGCCCTGACGGCCGAGCATGGCAATCCGTTGATGATGATCGCCGTCGCGCTCATCGTGTTCCCGAAGCTCGCACTGGGACTGTCCGGTTTCGAAACCGGGGTCGCCGTGATGCCGCAGATCGACGGCCATGTGAGCAGAAATGCGTACTCCTCTACACATTCGCACGCACGGGAGGTAGCCGGGCGAATCCGCGGCGCACGTCGGCTGCTCACGACCGCGGCACTGATCATGAGTGGATTCCTGCTGACGTCGAGTATTGTCACGACGATTCTGATTCCGCCGGCGGAGTTCCAGGCGGGCGGACAGGCGAACGGACGTGCGCTTGCGTACCTGGCGCACGAATATCTGGGGAGTGCGTTCGGAACCGTGTACGACGTCAGCACCATCGCCATTCTGTGGTTCGCAGGCGCGTCGGCGATGGCCGGTCTGCTGAACCTGGTGCCCCGCTATCTACCGAAGTACGGCATGGCCCCCGAATGGGCGCGCGCGGTTCGTCCACTGGTGCTTGTGTTCTCGGTGATCGCGTTCGTCGTGACGCTGTACTTCAAGGCCAGTGTCGACGCGCAGAGTTCCGCCTATGCGACGGGTGTGCTGGTGCTGATCACGTCGGCGTCCGTAGCGGTGTCGCTGTCGGCCGCACGTCACGGTCAGCGCAGGCTTGCGTGGATGTTTTCGGTTGTCGCAACGATTTTCGTGTACACGACCGTCGCCAACATCTTCGAGCGTCCCGACGGCGTGAAGGTGGCGTCGTTCTTCATCGCCGCGATCCTTGTGGTGTCGTTCGTCTCGCGGGTGACGCGATCGTTCGAATTGCGTTCCACGTCGGTAACTTTCGACGAGCGGGCATCGGCCTTCGTCGAGGAGGCTGCCGCGCGGGGCAGTATCCAAGTGGTGTGCCACGATGCGCGCAACCTCGATCTCGACGAGTACGGGAAGAAGGAAGCGCAGCAACGCGCGGACAGTCACATTCCGTCGGACGACCCGATCCTGTTCCTGGAGATCAACATCAAGGACGCGTCGGAATTCTCGACGGACATTCTGGTGCACGGTCGGCAGCGCGGCGAATACCGCATTCTGTGGGTCGACGCCGCGGCCGTGCCGAACTCGATTGCGGCTGTGCTGCTGCAGATTCGGGATACGACGGGTGTGCGCCCGGACGTCTACTTCGAATGGTCGGAGGGCGATCCCGTCGTCAATCTGCTGCGATTCCTGTTCATCGGAGTCGGTGAGGTGGCACCGGTGACCCGCGAGGTCATCCGGCGGGCCGAGCGCGATCCGAAGCAGCGGCCGAATGTGCATGTGGGGTGAGCGCCGAAAGTGGCATCGATGTCACGTGGCACCCGTCTATCGGATGCTGCGGGCCATCGATGCCGAAATGTGGGGGCGACGAGCGATCAGAAGAACTGCCCACTCACGAATCCGGCGAGAAGCACTGCCGTACCGCCGATTTCGGCGACGATCAAGGCCCACATGAACGCGTTCGTGCCGTGCACCGGGTTCTGGAACTGATTGTCCGTGTCCTTCGCCCACCCGTGGTACATGTAGCTCGCGATGGCCGCGACGAAGAAGAACACCACCACCAGCCCCGCGATGAGGTTCACGGCCGTCGCGAATCCGGAGAATTCCGTCAGCGCGGCCAGTACGAGCGTCGCGAACGAGTACATCAGCGCAGCGCGATGCGCGATGTCGACATAGGGGTGCGCGAGGGCCGTTGGCGACGTCGACATTTCTCGGAACTTCCACACCCCGAGCGCGAGCGCCCACAACAGAATCAAGCCTGCGAACAGCAGCAGAATCTTGGTGTCGACGCCGATCACGCGACGTCACCGATGCAGTAGCCGTTCGGCCCGGATGCAAGCGTGAACACTCGATTCTGCTCGAACCCCGACACGTCGGTGACGTCGGCGTACACCGTCGTATAGGTCCCGTTCACCGCTGCGACGTAGACGCTGTCGGGGTTGTACGACGCGGACCCGGTGAGCCGGCCGGGGTTGTTCACCAGCGGCGGAACCGTCGGCGCGCCGGTGCCCTGCGGGTCCCACGTCGGCTCGTCGGCACAGACGAGAGGGAAGTCGCCCTCGAGATCGCCCGGCGACACGGGACTGCCGGTGAAGCGGCCCAGGTAGCGGGCGACGGTGTAGGTGGCGTCGGCGTCCGAGAAGACGGGCTGGGTTCCGGCAGGCGAGATACGAGGGCAGGCATAGCCCGACGCGACGTCGGTGCGTGCGACGGACAGTGTGACCGCGGGCCCGTTCCATGTCACTGTGGACGGCCCGTCGACGCCGGGTGCGGCGGCCGCGTCGAGAATCGCCGGTACGTCCGCATACTGCTGCGGAACCTCGGACGGCGGGATGGTCCAGCATGTCGGTGCGACGGCCGGGATGCCGCCCGCTTCGAGGTCGACCAGGAACGCACGCAGCGCCGACGCGGCCTCCGGGTTCCCGGCGACGTCTCCGACCGCCGGTCCGGGAGGGGGTGCGACTGTGGTGGTCGGCTGCGTCGTGGTGGTCGTGTCCTCCGTGGTCGGCGCCGACTGCGTCTCGGTCGGCAGCCCCTGCTGACCGTCGCCCCCGCAAGCGGTGAGCGCCAGAACTGCCACCGACAGCCCGACTCCGGCGATGGAAAAACGGCGCACGTCACTCATGTTCAGCTGACCTTCCCCACTTTGTCTTCTCCCCGAGTTGCCGATGCGACTACGCTAGCCGACTGTGGAACCCGTCTACCGATCTGTCATCGGCATTGCCCGTGCGGTCTTCGCTTTCGAAGGCCTGAAATTCGAGGTCGAGGGCGAGGAGAACATCCCTGCGACCGGCGGTGCGGTCATCGCCGTCAATCACACCGGCTACATGGACTTCACCTACGCGGGTCTGCCGCCGCGGAGCGTGAAGCGGTACATCCGCTTCATGGCGAAGAAGGAAGTGTTCGACAACAAGATCTCCGGCCCGATCATGCGCGCTCTGAAGCACATCCCGGTCGATCGTGCTGCGGGTGCCGAGTCCTACAAGGCGGCAGTGCAGGCCCTGCAGAAGGGTGAACTGGTCGGCGTGTACCCGGAAGCGACCATCAGCCGGAGCTTCGAGATCAAGGAGTTCAAGTCCGGCGCGGCACGCATGGCCATCGAAGCGGGCGTTCCGATCATCCCGACGGTCATCTGGGGCGCGCAGCGCGTGTGGACCAAGGGATTCCCGAAACGGTTGGGGCGCACCAACACTCCGATCTCGATTGCCGTCGGCGAGCCGATCGCTCCCGTCGGTCCCGCGAGTGAACTGACCGAGAAGCTGCACTCGACGATGCAGGAGATGTTGCTGAAGCTGCAGACCGGTTACGAGCACGAGCCCGGCGCCTACTGGGTGCCCGCGCGTCTCGGCGGTAGCGCTCCGACGCTCGAGGAAGCCAACAAGCTCGACGCCGACGACGCGGCCGCGAAAGCAGCACGGAGACAACAGAAGTAACGATGTCCCGCGAACCCGTCTACGCCACCCTCACCGCGCTGGTGCGGGCGATCACGGCGGTGCAGGGTTTGCGGACCACCTACCGCGGCACCGAGAACATTCCGCGCGAGGGCGGCGTCGTGCTTGCGGTCAATCACACGGCGTACCTGGACTTCATGCAGGTCGGGCTCGTCGCGCGGCGCGGTAAGCGGCGGGTTCGCTTCATGATGAAGAAGGAATTGGAAGCGAACCCGATCGTCGGGTTCTTGATGCGGCACTGCAAAGCGATCGGCGTCGATCGTGAGGCCGGGGCAGCGTCTTTTGCGGCCGCAGTCGAATCATTGCGCGACGGCGAACTGGTGTGCGTCTATCCCGAGGCCACGATCAGTCGAAGCTTCGAGCTCAAACGGTTCAAGTCGGGTGCCGCGCGGATGGCTCTCGAAGCTCAGGTGCCGATCGTTCCCGTCGCGATCTGGGGCGCGCAGCGGGTCATGACGAAGGACATTCCGAGGGCGGTGGGTCGGCACAATTTCCCGATCCACATCGCCGTCGGCCCGCCCATCCAGCCGCACGGCACGCCCGACGAGCTGACTGCAGAGCTGCGGACGGCGATGGAGACGACGCTCGCGGCGGCGCAGGACGGGTACGAGCATCCCGTCGGCGCACGGTGGGTTCCGCGACGCCTCGGCGGAACAGCACCGACGCTGGAAGAGGCACTGAAGATCGAAGAGGCCGAAATGGCGGCCAGACGGGCTGCGAGGGAGAAGTAGCGTCGGCCAGGTTTTTCGGGAACGACCGCGCACGTTCCAGCAGACGCGCGTGTTGCAACGTGCGCACTCACTGCAACGTGCGCGCGGGGATGGTTGAGCCTACGGTCCCGGAATCCTCACCTTGACCGCGCACGTTCCAGCAGACGCGCGTGTTGCAACGTGCGCAGTTGCTGCAACCTGCGCGCGGGGGTGGTTGAGTCTACGGTCCCGGCATCCTCACCTTGACCGCGCACGTTCCAGCAGACGCGCGTGTTGCAACGTGCGCACTCACTGCAACCTGCGCGTGGGGACCGCAGCCACCACCCGGGAGAAGTAGCGTCAGGCCACCGACGCGTGCCATACCAGTGCCGCGGCGAGCGCGCCGAGGCCGTTCAGCGACCAGTGCAGTGCGATCGGGGCGAGCAAACTGCCGCTGCGACGCCTCAGCCACGTGAAGACGAACCCGGCGGCTGCGGTTGCGAGGACGGCGGCGACGATACCGGCGACCTGGCCGAACACTCCGCCACCCAGGAAGTTGCTCAGCCCGGCGTTGCCTGCGGTCAGGCCCAGTGACGACGCGATGTGCCACAGTCCGAACAGCAGTGACCCGGCGGCGAAGACACCGCGAGCGCCGTAGATCCGACCCAGCGTGCCGTGCAGCACCCCGCGGAACGCGAGTTCCTCGGGGATGACCGTCTGCAGCGGAATGACGATCATCGACGCCACCAGAGCAGCCGAGATGGTCGCGTAGCGGTCCGCCATGAAGAACGGCCTGGTCAGCGGGAACAATGCACCGATCGCGACGACGGCCAGCACGAGGCCGACGGCACCGAGCGCGTACAGCGACCCGGTCTTCCACTGTCTCGGGGACAGGCCGAGTTCGGCCCACCCGAGCCCGCGCCGACGCGTCAGGGCAACCAGGACGACGGCCGCGATCGGGACCGTCGCGACGCTGGCCCACACGGTGGTGAAATGCGCGATCAGGTTGGTACAGACGAGTACGGCGACGACGATGGCGACGTCGAGGTACGCGTGGAAGCCGCGCCAGCGAGCAGCGTTCGCGGCGTCCTTCGTCATGAGCATCCCGCCGAGTGTACGGACGGTTCCTGAGAACGTCAGCCGAAGAGGAGATCACCGTGGCTGCGTTGCCCGTCGCAATCCGCGGTAGGCCGGGACGACGGAGACGGCGAAGATTCCGACCGACCAGATGCCCGCTTTCGCCAGCGCCGCGCCGGCCGGTTCACCGAGTGCAATCGCCTGCATCGCCTGGATCGCGCAGCTCATCGGCTGGTACTCGACGAGCGGCTGTATCCATGACGGATAGGCGGCGATCGGCACGAAGCCCGGGCTGAGGAACATCGACAGCGAGCAGAACAGCGACACCGTCTCGACGAGTGCCGTCTTGCCGAGCGTGAACGACGCGGCCATGACAGCCGTCGTGAACGCCATGCCGTACACCAACGGGATCAAGACGAACAGCACCACCGAGCCGTGGAACGTGAAACCCAGAAGCAGCCCGACGGCAATGATGGCTAGCGTAGTGACCAGAATTCGTGTGGCTTCTGCCGTCACACGACCCGCGAGGCCGGATGCGCGGTGGATCGGCAACACCCAGAACCTGGCGAGAATGCCTGCGTCCCATTCCCTTCCGAGGGTGACGGCACCGGCGACGGATCCGAGCATCGCGCTGAGCACGGCGGTCATAGGCACTGTCCCGTACAGCGCGTCGTGACCGGAGAACGCCGATACCTGCTGTCCCAGAACGATGTTCAGGATCACCAGCATGATGGCGGGGTAGACGATCGACTGCATCAGGGTCATCGGATCGCGCACGAGATGCAGTAGCAGGCGCCTGCTCTGGATCAGAGTCTGGGGGACGAGCGCGAAGGTGGCGTTCTCGGTCATGGGCGTCTCGTATTCACGCGGAGGGACAGGGGAACGAGCAGCAGGAGCATGCCCGCGAACCACAGCACGGCGGGCAGCAGTGAGGACCCGGTGGCGGTGCCGTCGGCGAGGCCTCGCAGTGCCGTGGTGAACTGTGAGATGGGTTGGTTGCGGACGAACGGCTGCACCCATTGGGGGAACTGGTCGATCGGCGCGAAACCGGTCGACAGCAGGCCGAGAATCAGCTGCGGGAGGACGAGGATCTGCGTCGTCGCCTCCGGGCTCGTGGACAGGGTGCCGACCATGTCTGCGCCGACGATCAGTGTCACCGCGATGACGACGACGAAAGCGACGAAACCTACGGTCTGAAGTGCGCTGCCGGAGAACCGGAATCCGATCACCTGACCACATGCGAGGGCCGCGGCGGAGGAGATCGCACACTTGAGCAGTCCCGTCGCCACGCGCGACGACAGTGGCACGGCCGGCGAGACGGGCATCGACGCGAACCGTCTGTTGATGCCCGTGGTGGCGTCGGTCGCAGCGAGGAACGCCGCCGAGATGGCCGTGAACGCGATGGCCTGCAACGCGATCAGAGGCATCAGGAACTGCCCGAAGTCGGATACGCCGTTGCCGAACATCGAAATGACCTTCTGTAGCGGCAGATAGAAGCCGATCGTGAACACGACCGGCGCGATCAGCGCCGTCACGAACTCACCCGCACGCATCGACGTGCGCAGCGTGCGCGACGTCAGCACCCACCACTGAAAGCCCGAGGACCGGGCAGGCGCGGTCACGACGCGACCTTGTCTGCGACAGGTGTGCCGGTGAGAGACAGGAAGACCTCGTCGAGCGAGGGGCGTCGCAGTGCGATGTCGACGAGTTCGACGTCGGCACCGTCGATTCGGTGCAGCACCTCGGCCAGCGTGCGGGCGCCGTCGGGCGCGGGAACGGACACCCGGTCGGATGTCGGGTCGAGGAGGAAGCCACCCGGAAACATCGGTCGGAGGACCTCGGCGACGGCGGGCACGTCGTGCGGGTGCAGCGGAACCACCTCGCAGTAACTTCCACCGGTGCGTGCCTTCAGTTCCGCCGAGGTTCCCTCGGCGACGACCGTGCCGTGATCGACCACGACGATCCTGTCGCTCAACACATCTGCCTCCTCCAGATACTGCGTCGTCAACAATGTGGTGATGCCCTGGTCCGAGAAGCCGGCGACCAAGTCCCACACGGCCTGTCGGCTGCGCGGATCGAGTCCTGTGGTCGGCTCGTCGAGAAACACGACCTCGGGTGGGACGACGAGACCGCAGGCGATGTCGATGCGGCGACGCATCCCACCGGAGTAGCGGCCGACGCGTCGACCGGCCGCGTGGGTGAGGTCGAACTCGTCGAGCAGTTCGTCCGCACGACGCTTCGCATCGCGGCGCCGCATGCCCATGAGTCGGGCGAACATCACGAGATTCTCGTAGCCGGTGAGGGTTTCGTCGAGCGTGGCGTTCTGGCCCGTCAGCATGATGGACGCGCGGACACCTGCGGGGTCGGTGACGACGTCGTGTCCTGCCACGCGTGCCGTCCCGCTGTCCGGTGTGACGAGTGTGGCCAGGACACCGACGGTGGTCGTCTTGCCCGCGCCGTTCGGCCCGAGCACCGCCAGCACCTCACCGCGCTGGGCGGCGAAGTCGATGCCGCGCAATGCCTGGACGGGGCCGAACGATTTGCGGAGGTCGCATACTTCGATCGAGGTGGTCATGTGATCCTTCCTAGGAGGCGAGTGCGTAGGTGAAGTGGGCGGACAGCGGGGCCGAGATCTGGTGCAGCGAAGCGGAATCCAGCATGCCGTCGTGGGTGGCGTCGACAGCATGGTCGTCGATCCAGCCGGTGACGTAGGTTCGCCACGTCTCGGCGGCGTGTGAGTCGCGAGCGCTGAAGAACAGCACGTCCCCGTCGAACACCGGCGGGCGATATCCGGCGAGCAGTCGTAGTGCGTTGTTGTAGGCCGTCGCGAGACGGTCGACGTGCTGCGCTTCGACGGGAACTCCGACGGTTTCCCGAACCCGCATCGCTGCGTCGTCCGCAGTGATCTCGGACGTCACTCCGTCGATGCCGAGTACGGGCGCGAACTCACCGAAGAATTCACCGGTGGTCAGTGGATTCGGCGGTTCGAGCTCGCACGCGTCGACGTCGGAATCGAGCATCGCCAGCAGCGACACCTCCTGGCCCATTGCTTGCAGCCGGGTTGCGACTCCGTGTGCGACGAATCCGCCGTACGACCACCCGAGCAGGTTGTACGGGCCATGCGGTTGCACCGCGCGGATCTCGGCGAGATACCGATCGATCACGTCGTCGAGGTGCGTGGACGTCGTTGCCACCCCGGCCAGTTCGGGTGCCTGGATACCGTAGACGGTGCGATCCGTTCCGAGCATCGCCGCGAGTCCCGCGTAGCTCCATGCCATCCCGGATGCGGGATGGATGCAGAACAGCGGAGCCTCGGTGTCGCCGCGCCGCAGCGGGACGACGGTGTCGAACGGTGTCGATTCCGAGCCGGTGTCGCCGTCGTCGATTCGGCTCGCCAGCGTTGCTGCAGTGGGGGATTCGAACAGGTCACGCAGCGACACAGGTGACGAAAGAGCCGCGTTGATGCGCGTCACCACTCGGGTCGCGACGAGCGAGTTGCCGCCGAGGTCGAAGAAGGAGTCGTCGGCACCGACATCGTCGACGCCCAGTATCTCGCTGAACGCGTCCACCACGAGCAACTCGATCGGTGTGCGCGGAGCGCGGTAGCGTCGACGCCGAGATGCGAAGTCCGGCTTCGGGAGCGACGCCGTATCCAGTTTCCCGACGGGAGTCAGCGGGACCTCGTCGAGCATCTGGACGACCGTCGGGACCATGTATCCGGGCAAGCGTTCGGATGCGTGCTGCCGCAACGCTTCCGGATCCGGTGTCGTGCCGTCGGCGGCAAGAACGTAGGACACCAGGACCGTCGCTCCCGCAGGTGCGTCGACACCGACCGTGACGGCGAACTCGACGTCGGGACGCTCGGTGAACGTCGCGTCCACCTCGCCGAGTTCGACACGGAAGCCGCGAATCTTCACCTGGAAGTCGGCGCGGCCCTGGTAGTGCAGTCGCTCTCCGTCCCAGCGGACGACGTCACCCGTGCGGTACATGCGAACGCCGGGATCGGTGGGATGCGCGACGAATCGCGTCGACGTCAGGTCCTGGCGGTTCTGATATCCACGCGCGACGGCGGGGCCGGCGAGGTACAGCTCGCCGGGGGTGCCGTCGGCGACCGGGCGGAGCCAGCTGTCCAGAACCAGCATCGATGCCCCGCGAATCGGACCACCGATGTCGACCGGTGAATCTGTCTGCAGCGGAGCCGAACCCGTCGCCCAGATCGTGAACTCGGTGGGTCCGTAGTGGTTCAGCATCACCCGATCGCCTGCCCACCGCTCGACGACGTCGCGACTCGGTGCCTCACCCGCGACAGCCAACACACGCACACTGTCGATCGGATCCACCGTGGCCAGCGCTGCGGGCGTGATGACCATGTGCGTGATGCGTTCCCGACGCACCAGCTCGGCGAGCTCGACACCTGCCATGACGGTCGGTGGTGCGACGACCAGGGTGCCGCCGTGTGCACAGGCCATGAGCGACTCCGAGATCGACGCGTCGAAACTCGGTGAGGCGAAGTGCAGCACGCGTGCCGTGCTGTCGAGGCGAAACTCCTCGCGCTGTGACTCGGCGAAATTCGCCAGCCCGCGATGCGGAACCGCGACGGCCTTCGGCGTCCCGGTCGATCCAGACGTGAAGATCATGTAGGCCAGGTTGTCCAGGTGTGGAGCCGGTACGTCCACAGGTGTTGTGCTGCAGGCGGTGTCGGTGGCGTCGATCCACGTCATCGGCGCGTTGAACGCGGGGCGGGAGCGTAGCCTGCGGAGTGACCCAGATTGGTCCAGCTGCTGGTCCGCGATGACACCGATTCGCGCGCCACAGTCGTCGAGCATGCGCTCGATCCGCTCGGCGGGCAGTTTCGGGTCGATCGGAACGAACGCGGCGCCGGTCTTGACAACCGCCCACATCGCGAGGACCGACTCGATGGACCTCGGGATCGCCAGTGCAACGAACGTCTCCGGCTTCGCGCCGTGCCGAACGAGTCGGTGTGCCAGCGCGTTCGACCGTGCATCGAGTTCGCGGTAGGTGATCTCCGTGCCCTCGTAGGTGACGGCGATGCGATCGGGGTGTGCCGCGACCGTGTCGGCCAGGATCGACGCGAAGGTACGCGGAGCGTGTGCTTCTCCACCACGGATGGGCTGTGCAGCCGGCGACAGGGCCAGGACTTTCGTGTCCGGCTCGGCAGCGACCCGCGACAGCAGATCCACGCACCGGTCGAGTACTGCTTCGGGATCGTCGACGGCGTTCTCCAGGTACTTCAGCGTGATCTGCAGTGAGTCACCCGGGATGATCAACAGCGACAGCGGATACGGAGTTGCGTCGGTGCCTTCGGCGTCGACGACCCGCATTCCGGCCAGGTCCAGTGACTGCGACAGCGCCGCTCGGTCGACCGGATACGACTCGAACACCGTCGACGTGTCGAACAGTTCGGGAAGTCCTGCTGCCTCGTGGATATCGCTGAGCCCGACGTACTGGTGGTCGAGCAACTGGGACTGTTCGTTCTGGACGCGAGACATCAACTCGGCGAGCGTTTCTCGCGGGCCCAGCTGGACTCGGACGGGAACGGTGTTGATGAACAGTCCGACCATCTGCTCGACGCCCGGCAGAGCCGGTGGCCGACCGGACACCGTGCCGCCGAAGACGACGTCGGTCCTGCCGGTCAGCGACGACAGCGTCAACGCCCACGCGATCTGGATGGCCGTGTTGATCGTGATGCCGTGCGTCCTGGCCAGCCCGTGCAGAGCGGCCGTGACGTCGGCGCCGAGGGCCCGGGAGTGCTCACCCGCGGTGCTGTCGCCGCCGATGTGGTCCGACGACGACACGAGCGTCGGTTCGGTGACTCCGTTCAGTGCCTCCTGCCAGGCCAGCCGAGACGCGCCGCGGTCCTGGTCTGCCAGCCAGCTCAGGTATTCGCGGTAGGAGCGTGCGGGGGGAAGTGCACCGAGACCGTCAAAGGCTGCATAGAGCGTCAGCAGTTCTTGCACCAGCAGGGGCGTGGACCAGCCGTCGAGCAGGATGTGGTGGTTGGTCATCACCAGGCGGTATCGGTCGTCGGAGGTGCGGATCAGTTCGAACCGGATCAGCGGCGGATGTGCCATGTCGAAGCGAGTAACCCTGTCCTGCTCCAGGATTCGGCCCAATGCTGCGTCTTCCGCGCCACGTAGATCGGTCTCGGTCCAACCGACGTCGAGTTGATCCAACACGATCTGGCGAGGGCCCGAATCCTGCTCGCGGAAAGCGACTCTCAGGTTCTCGTGCCGGTCGACGAGTGCCTGTGCTGCATCGTGCAACCGGCCGGCGTCGACGGTGCCCGTCAACGTCAGAACGGACTGGACGATGTAGCTGTCCGGACCCTCCGCGTCGAACACCGCATGGAACAGCAAGCCCTCCTGCAGCGGCGACAGGGGCCACACGTCGATCAGTTCCGGGAATTCGGTTTCCCACGAATCGATCTCGGTCTGCGTCGTGCGCACGAGCGGGAAGTCCGACGGCGTGTGCCTCGTGACGGTCTCGGCGTCGGCGTGCGCGGCCAGGGCAGTCAGTGCATCCATCCACGCGGTGGCCAGGTCGTCGACATCGTCGAACATGGTCGACGCGTAGGAGAACGTCGCCACCAGCTCGGTGTCCGAACCCGTCTGTTCCGCAACGACATTGATGTCGATCGCGGCGGGAAGCGGCATGGCCGGATCGGCATGCGACGCGAATCGGGCAGGCACGAAGGGGGAATCGGCTGCCGTCTGCACGCGCCCCAGATAGTTGAAGGACACCTGGGGCGTCACGGCGATCTCCGACGCGTCGGCCAGGTGGCGCAGCATGCCGTAGCCGATGCCGTGGTCCGGTATCGTGGCCAGTCGTTCCTTGACCGCTTTCAGCGCCGTGCCTGCGGCCAAACCCGCGGCGAACGCGTCGGCGATGTCGATGCCGGTCAGATCGAACGCGACGGGGAAGACCGTCGTGAACCATCCGACTGTGCGCGCCAGATCGGCTCCGGGCACTGCCTGCTCCTCTCGTCCGTGGCCTTCGAGCGAGACCACGGACGTCGCACGGCTACGCCAACGGGCGACGGCCAGGGCCAGTGCAGCCAGCAGGACATCGTTCGGCCCGCACCCGAAGCGGTCGACGACGGTGCCGAGGACGGTGTCGGTGAGTGCCGCCGGGACGGTCACGACGCTGTCGACGCGGGTGGCGACGGTATCGATCGCCGGATCGATCGAGCGGTGCGACAGTGGGGCATCCGGTGTGCGTGCGATGTCGGACCACAGGGACACCTCGTCCATGCGCCGGGCGGCACAGTCGGTCAGTCCGTGCGCCCATCGGCGCATCGAGGTGCCGACGGGTTCGAGCGACTCACCCATCACGGCGGACGCGAAATCCGGCAGCAGGATTCGCCACGACACTCCGTCGACGGCGATGTGGTGCAGGACGATCCACAGAGAATCGTCGGTGCGAGCCAGCTGGACGACCTTCCCGCTTTCCGGATCGAGACGGTCCGCGGCATCCTCCATGCCCCCGTTGACGAATGCCGCTGCGGCATCGACGGATCCGGCCGGCATGATCTCGTGCTTGTCCGTGACGCGGGAGCGCAGGGCGTCGTGATGATCGATCAGAACCGCCGCTGCGGTGATCAGCGTGTCGTCGGAGATGCCGTCGGGAAGGGTGACTCGGACCGCCTGGCTGTAGGTGCGGAAGTGGCCCGCAGCCACCATCTCGGCGGCAACCGGCGTGAACGGCACGTCTCCGACGCCGCCGCCCGGTAGTTCGTCGAGCACCGGTGCGGCGACGATATCGGTGGCGATGTCGGCCAGTGCTGCAACGGTCTTGCGCTCGAAGACGTCGCGAGCGGTGAAGTGCAGTCCTGCGGTCTTCGCGCGGGACACCAGTTGGATCGAGACGATACTGTCGCCGCCCAGGGCGAAGAAGCTGTCGTCGGCGCCGACGGAGTCGATACTCAGAACGTCCTCGAACAGTGCTGCGATCGCGATCTCCCGTTCGGTGCTCGGCGGTCGGTGCGACGTCGACGTCGTGAACACCGGGTCGGGAAGTGCTGGGCGGTCGACTTTGCCGACCGGGGTCAGCGGGACCGTGTCCAGCACCATGATCGACGACGGCACCATGTAGGCGGGCAGGGTCGCGGACAGCTGCGCGGCCAGGACGGCGACGTCGACCCGTCCGGTGACGTACGACACGAGAATCGTTGCACCCGAATCGGTTCGGTGGCCGATCGTCATGACGAAGTCGACGTCCGCTGCGGCGGAGATGGCCGCGTCGATCTCGGTGAGCTCGATGCGGAACCCGCGAATCTTGACCTGGAAGTCGCTGCGTCCCGAGTACTCGAGCTGGCCATCGGAGTTCCAGCGCACGAGATCGCCGGTGCGGTAGAGGCGTTCGCCGGGGAAGTACGGGCTCGCGACGAACCGGGATGCTGTGACGGCCGGACGATCGTGGTATCCGCGGGCCATTGCCTCACCCGCCAGATACAGCTCGCCGACGCGTCCAGCGGGGACGGGCCGCAGCCAGCGGTCCAGAACGATGGCCGACGTGCCGCCGACCGGGGTGCCGATCGTGACCGGGCCGTCGACGCTCATCGGTGCGCTGTAGGTGGACGTCACCGTCATCTCGGTCGGCCCGTACCCGTTGATCATCTGCCGGTCGCCTGCCCACCGGGCGCGAAGCTCCGATGGGCAGGCGTCGCCACCGACGACTACATGGGTCAGGTCGGACAGTTTCGTGGGGTCGAGCGTGCCGAGAACGGCAGGGGTGACGTCGGTGTGTGTGACGCGCTGCGCGGTCAGCAGGTCGGCGAGTTCGCTGCCGCCGTAGGTTCCGGGAGGTACGACGACCACCGTCGCGGCCGCCGCGAACGTCACCAGCAGTTCCGACAGGGACGCGTCGAAACTCGGTGAGTAGAAATGTGTCTGGCGCGAGTTCTCGGTCAGTCCGAGGCGGGTGACACCGTCGTCGACCAGATCGGCGAGTCCGCCGTGCGTGACGACGACGCCCTTCGGCTTCCCCGTCGACCCCGACGTGTAGATGATGTACGCGGCGTTACCCGGGCGGATCGGCGCGATACGGTCGGCGTCGGTGATGGGTTCGGTGGAGAAGTCGTCGTGTCCGGTGACGTCGTCGATCGACAACAGTGCGCCGGAGTCGGACACGAGGTAGTCGATTCTCTCCTGCGGGTAGGTCGGGTCCACGGGGACGAACGCAGCGCCGGTCTTGGCGACGGCCCACATCGCGACGATCGACTCGATCGAGCGTGAGATCTGGACGGCTACCGTGGTTTCGGGGCGCGCGCCGTCGGAGATGAGTGCGCGAGCAAGACGGTTCGAGCGTTCGTCGAGTTCGCGATAGGTGATCTCGTCGTCACCGTTCGCGATGGCGATTCCGTCGGGGCGCCGGGTCGCCGCGTCGCCCAGGATCTCCGGAAAGGTTCGTACGGCAACGGGTTCGGCGCCGCTGTGCATCTCGTCGACGTCGGTCATGTCGAGGGTGACGATCGGTGTGGACGGCGAGTCCAGGAATCGTTCGAGGAACGCGAGGAATGCGGTGTGATGGCGTGCGAGATCGTCGTCGGAATAGAGCTCCCGATTACCCTGGAAATCGATATGCGTGCTCTCACCGCCGACACCTGGATAGATGTTCACGAACAGGTCGTCGATCATGCCCGACGTCAACACGTGCAATCGGCCGGTGAAGTCGCCCAGCATAATTCGCGTGTCGAACATCATCATGTTGACCGACGGTCCGAAGCCCGACGCGTTGCCGAGATCGCGGGCGATGTCTTCCTGACGGTATCGCTGACGCCGCAGGGCCCCCGTGAGTTCCAGTTGCGCGTCGCGCACCAGATCGGCGACCGACGTCGCGGCCGTCAGCCGCAGACGCAGGGGGACGACGTTCGCCATCATGCCGCCCGAGCGTCGCAGCGCGGCGGTCGTTCGTGCCGAGACCGGCAGGCTGAGGGTGACCTCGGTGCTGTCGGTGGCACGGGCCAGATACGCACCGAAGGCGGCGACGGTGACGGGTGCGACGCTCGACTCGAGCTGCGCCGCAACCTCTTCGAGACGCTGCGACATCGCGCGGCTCAGTTCGCCGCGGTGCAGCCTCGGATGTGCCCCGGCCGGTGCTGCGTGTCCGGCCAGGCTGACCGGGTCGGGAAGTCCGGCGAGATGCTCGGTCCAGTACTCGCGGTCTGCGTCGAAGCGGTCCGACGCGCGGTACTTACGGTCGGCGTCGACGAGGATGTTCAGGTCCTCGGCCTTGGATGCCGGTGCGTTGGAACCGAGGGTGTAGAGCTCGGCGCAGCGCTTCAGCAGCGTCATCGCGCCGTACCCGTCGAGGGCGATGTGGTGGATGCGGGAGTACCAGAACGACTGCTCGTCGCCGACGCGCAGGACGGCCATGTTCACGAGACGATCGCGCGTCGGATCGAGGGGCGAGGTGTACTCGTCGTACATCCAGGCTCGCGCGGCGGCGATCGGATCTGCCTCGTCGCGGAGGTCGAAGTACGGCATGGTCTCGGGGGTGGAGGGATCGATCGTCTGCATCGGGTGGCCGTCCACCTCGACGATGCGCAGGTAGCCGGTGCCGAACTCGCGGCCCGCGGTCTTCGCCGCAGTGGTCAGGCGCTCGATGTCGAGATTGCCGTGGATCTCGACGTACTGCGCGATGGAGATGGGGACGTCGCCCGCCAGGTGCTGCGCGAACCAGATTCCGCGCTGAGCGGCGGAGAGCGGGAAGGTCGTGGCCTCTGAAGTGGTGAAATCCATGTACAGAACACTCGTCGGGATCGGGCTTCGCCGACACGGACCCTCGAGGTGGTGGCGTGCACCCTGAGGTGGTGGTTTTTCCACCCTGGGTGGGGCTCCGCTCCACTGGCGTGGATGTCGGTACGGCAGAATGGCCCCGATGCCTGAAACCAGCCGTATCCAGCCCCGCCTCGTTGCCAGCGACGTCGACGGCACGCTCCTCGACCCGCACGAGAACGTCACCCCGCGTACCCGCAGGGCCGTGCTGGCCATGGCCGCCGAAGGAACGCCGTTCGTGCTGTCCACCGGCCGTCCGCCGCGCTGGATCGGGCCCGTCGTCGAGCAACTCGGATACGCCCCCATGTGCGTGTGCGCCAACGGCGCCGTCGTCTACGACAGTGGCACCGACCGCATCCTCGACGCGCAGACACTGTCCAGCGACACGCTGCGCTGGCTCGCCGACATCGCCTACCGCACCCTGCCGGGCTGTGGTCTCGCCGCGGAACGCGTCGGCGCCACCGCTCACGACGCCGCGACCCCGCAGTTCGTCAGCTCACCCGGCTACGAACACGCCTGGCTGAACCCGGACAACACCGAGGTCTCGCAGGACGAGGTTCTCGACGTCCCGGCCGTGAAACTGCTCATCCGACTGTCCAGCGCATCCAGCGGAGAGATGGTCGACGCCTTGGAACCGCTCGTCGACGGTCGCGCCGACCTGACGTTCTCCACCGACAACGGACTGATCGAACTCTCTGCGCCCGGTGTCACCAAGGCGTCGGGACTCTCGGTCGTCGCCGAGCGGCTCGGCGTCGCGGTCGGCGAGATCGCCGCGTTCGGCGACATGCCCAACGACGTGCCGATGCTGAAAATGGTGGGCCTCGGCGTCGCCATGGGCAACGCGCATCCCGCGGCTCTGGCCGTCGCGAACGAGGTCACGGCCACCAACGCCGACGACGGCGTCGCGCGGGTCCTCGAGCGTTGGTGGTGACGGTCCGGCCCTCCCCGGTGGCATCGATGGTCCCCGGCAGCCGATAGACGGCTACCTCGGCGCATCGATGCCGCGCCAGCCCCCGGTCCCCAAAGCCCACGGCCCCTGAAGCCCACGGCCCCGAGAACGCCGAATGCCCCCGCACGCCGTTGTGCGGGGGCATTTCTCTGGGCGGAACTGCTACGGGGCCGGAGCTGGGGGAGCGGGCTCGACCGGGGCAGCGACAGGATTCTGCATCTCCTGCTCGTACGTGTCGTTGTACGTCTTGATGACGGTCGTGACGATGCCGGTGAGCTCGTTGAAGATCAGCGACCCGTTCTCGAAGTCGGTGCGCAGACCTTCCGGAACCCGGTACTCGTCCGTCATCGGCAGACCGAGTTCACCGTTCTCGCCGCCGAGGGCCATGAACTGCTCGAAGATCTTGCCGATCACCGATACAGCTTGTCCGGCAAGCGAAGTGAAGATAGACCCGTTGGTGAACGCCGCGGCTTCACCGCCGCCCTTGACCTGGACCAGACCGCTGACGGGGGCGCCGAGCGATCCTGTCTCACCGCCGGAGTCGAGCCACTTCTTCGCGATCGGGTTCGAGCTCGCGAGGCGAACCAGTTCGTCGACGAGAGCCGGAATGTTCTGTCCGACAGTGCTGCTCGCATCCGTTCCCGGTGACGACGGCGTTGCCTGTTCCGGCTCGTCCGCCGACGGAGCAGGAGCGGTGTCGACGCTTCCACCTCCCAGATTGGCGGCCGCGATGTCGCGAATCTCGTCCATCTTCGAGTAGGCGGCGTCGCCGGGGCACGTCGTGTTTCCGACGTCGCGGTGCGCGAAGATGACCGGCAGGTCGACGCTCTGGCCCTGGCCGATGAACGTGTAGTTCGTGCCTTCGGACGTCATCGTGGTCTCACCCTCGGGGTCGAGACCTGCCTTGCCCAAACGCCATCCGAGGAACTTGCCGACCGAGTCGAGGGTTTCCTGCGACGGCGACTGCGACGTGTAGTCACCCATCATCGCGATGCCCATGGTGTTTTCGTTGAAGCCACCGGCGTGCGCGCCCTGGACCGGCTTGTCGAGTCCGCCTGCGCGACCCTCGAAGATCTGGCCGTACTTGTCGACGAGCACGTTGTAGCCGACGTCGCACCAGCCGAGCGTCTGTGCGTGGTAGGCGTAGATCGCGCGGACGATCTCGGCCGACTCGGACTTGGAGTAGTCGTTGCTGCCTGCGGTGTGGTGAACCGTTGCGCCACCGAGGAAGTCGTCGTACGTCGGGTTGGCGCAGCGGATCGATTCGTCGGCACCCCACTGTGCACGCGAGATGACCTTCGGCCCTGCATCACCGGCGACGGGCGTCGCGAGGTCGGCGAGCGCGGAGTCCGCAGGCGAGCTTCCCGGCTGGATGAGCACGGCACTGATGTCGGCCAATGCGTCCGCGACGGGAGTTTCCTGCTGGCGCAGCGGCTTCGAGACCGACGCGGGTGTGTACCCGAGATCGGGTGCTGCCGCTTCGGGAGCGGGTGCCTGCGTTTCGGGAGCGGGTGCCTGCGCCTCGGGAGCAGGTGTTGCCTCGGGTACCGGTGCGAGTTCCGGTGCGGGAACGGCAGATCCGGGCCGCGGCGTCAGGAGCATCTGCACGGCCTTCGTCGCGCCGACGAAGATCGGTTCGGTGCCCTTCTTGTCGGGCACTGGTGCGGCGTCGCTCGCGGCGGTGTCGATGGGTTCCGTCGCGATCCACGGGCCCCACGAACCGTCGTCGAGCTGGCGGCGGACCTGCGCGACGGCCCCGTCGAGAGCCGTCGACGTCAGCGCGACCATGCTGAAGGGGTCGTCCTGACGCAGTTCCTTGACGACGGCACCCAAGGGGGCGCCGGGGTCGTCGGCGGACGGGGAAATCGGTGCCGATGCGTTGTTGCGCTCCAGGCCGGGAATGGGGGCCTGCGCCGACGGGCTCGTCGGCGCCGGAACGGTCAGGCCGGGGATCTCCGGGATCGCAGGAAGCGTGATGTTGTCCGGAAGAGGTAGGTACTTCAGGTCGGAGAGGCGCAGGTCCGGCAACGGCAGACCCGTGAGTTCTGCGAGGGGGAGGACGATGTCCGGCGCGGAATCGAGCGCTGTCTCGACGATCTTGGTCGGCACGGTGACAGGGGTGGTCTCGTTGGCCGATCGAACATCGGTGGACGCAGCGTCGCCGGAGATGCTGTAGACCGTCACGGGGCCCGCGACGGCCAGCAAGGCGACTGCGCCGAGAACGATCGACGGCTTCGTTCGACGGTGCAAGGCGTTTCTCCCTGGTTGTTGGGTGCGACGGGCGACCGGTACTGCCATGGCCTCCGCCGCGAAGCATCCGGCGACGGTGCGACGCGTTCTGCTTCCGTTCAGATCCAATGTCCGCAAGCTTCGATGCTGTTGTTACGTGTGTGACTGTTGATGCTTGAATTAAGTCACACGAGTAACAGCAACCTCATCAGACACAAGGCTAAACCTTAGCTTGAGAGTTAGCCAGTGCGGGGATCCGAGGGGCCGCGGCGCGTCGGGCTTCGTGCCTGGGGTCGGGCGTGGAGTCCGCAGGAGCGCCCCGATTTAGGCTGCTGCTCGTGACTGTTCACTTCATCGGCGCCGGCCCGGGCGCCGCAGATCTGCTGACGCTGCGCGCGGCGCAGTTTCTCCGAACCAGCCCGGTCTGCGTCTATGCAGGCACCTACATCGACGACGCCGTCCTCGCGCATTGCCCCGACGATGTTCGGAAGGTCGATACGGCGAGGATGGATCTCGACGCGATCACCGCCGAGCTCGTCGCCGCGCACGAACGCGGTGAGGACGTCGCCAGGTTGTGCTCGGGTGACCCGTCTCTCTATTCGGCGCTCGCGGAGCAGTCCGCGCGCCTGGACCGGGCAGGTGTGCCGTGGGACGTCACGCCCGGGGTGCCGGCGTACGCAGCCGCAGCGGCGACGTTGCGCGTCGAACTGACGGTTCCCGAGGTCACGCAGTCCGTCGTCCTGACGCGGACCCAGGCACGCTCCACCGCGATGCCCGACGCCGAGGCGCTCACGAACTTCGCGGCGACCGGCGCGACGCTGGTGCTGCACCTCGCGATCACGCGCGCCCGGGTTCTGGCCGACGAGCTGGTCGAGTTCTACGGGTCCGACTGCCCCGCTGCCGTCGTGTTCCACGCCAGCAAGCCGGATCAGCTCGTCCTGACGGGAACGCTCGCCGACATCGCGGATCAGGTCGAGGCCGCGGGGCTTCGGCAGGCGGCAGTGATCCTGGTCGGGCCTGCGGTGGGCCGCACTTCGGGCGTCGAATCGCACCTGTACGACGCATGCCGGGAACGACCAGGAGTGGAGCCCGCGGAACGACCGGAACGGCCAGGGGGCGACGCGTGAGGGCGCATCTCGTCGGAATCGGCGGAGGCCATCCCGACCAGATCACCGTCCAGGCCGTCGCCAAGCTCCGTGAGGTCGACGTCTTTCTCGTCGCCGACAAGGGCTCCTCGGTGGGCGACCTCGCCCAGGCGCGCGCCGAGATCCTGCGTCGCCACGTTCCCGGTGAGCCGACGGTCATCCAGGTGCCCGATCCGGAGCGCGACCGCAAGCCCGGCGACTACGGCACCGCGGTGCTCGACTGGCACGACGCCCGTGCCCGCGCGTACGAGGAGGTTCTGGCGCAGCTGGATCCGTCGTCGACGATCGGTTTTCTGGTGTGGGGCGACCCGGCGCTCTACGACAGCACCATTCGAGTCGTCGAGAGGCTGGGCATCGATTTCGATGTCACCCCTGGCATCAGCAGTGTGTCGATGCTCGCAGCGGCGCACCGGTTGGTGCTCAATCGCATCGGCGGGCCGATCGTGATCACGACCGGACGGGCCCTGCTCGACGACGTGAAGGCCGGGGCGGACAACGTCGTCGTCATGCTCGACGGCCACCTGACCTGCCGCAGCCTGGTCGGCGACGGCCGGTGGAGTATTCATTGGGGAGCCAACCTGGGAACGGACGATGAACAGTTGGTGGCCGGGCCGCTCGACGACTGCATCGGCGAGATCGAGCAGGTGCGGGCGCAGCTCAAGGCCGAGCACGGCTGGGTGATGGATACATACCTGCTTCGTCGGTGACTGGGCAATCCGCCGGCAAACCAACCATGGACGGCACATCCGCCGGCGTCGGATACCCTGGTTGCCCGTGACTGCTGTAACTCCTTCGTCTTCTGCCCGAGATGCCTCCGTGACCGGCCGATACGACCTCATCGTCGTCGGATCCGGATTCTTCGGCCTGACCGTGGCGGAGCGTTCGGCGTCGCAGCTGGGCAAGCGCGTCCTCGTTCTCGACCGTCGTCACCACATCGGCGGCAACGCGTACTCGGAGGCCGAGCCGGAGACCGGCATCGAGATCCACAAGTACGGCGCGCACCTGTTCCACACCTCGAACAAGCGGGTCTGGGACTACGTCAACCAGTTCACCGAGTTCACGAGCTACCAGCACCGCGTCTTCGCGATGCACAACGGGCAGTCGTACCAGTTCCCGATGGGCCTCGGTCTGATCTCGCAGTTCTTCGGCAAGTACTACTCGCCTGCAGAGGCGCGCGCCCTCATCGAGGAGCAGTCCAGCGAGTTCGACGCCAAGGACGCGCAGAACCTCGAAGAGAAGGCCATCTCGCTGATCGGCCGCCCGCTGTACGAGGCGTTCATCCGCGACTACACGGCCAAGCAGTGGCAGACCGATCCGAAGAATCTGCCCGCGGGCAACATCACGCGTCTGCCGGTCCGCTACAACTTCGACAACCGCTACTTCAACGACACCTACGAGGGCCTTCCCGTCGACGGCTACACGGCGTGGCTCGAGAAGATGGCCGACAACGAGCTCGTCGAGGTTCGGCTGAACACCGACTGGTTCGACGTCAAGGCGGAGCTGACGGCCGAAAGCCCCGACGCTCCGATCGTCTACACCGGCCCCCTCGACGCGTACTTCGACTACGCCGAAGGCGAACTCGGTTGGCGCACACTCGATTTCGAAACCGAGGTACTGCCGACGGGCGACTTCCAGGGCACGCCCGTCATGAACTACAACGACGGCGACGTCTCGTACACCCGTATCCACGAGTTCCGCCACTTCCACCCCGAGCGCGAGTACCCGTCGGACAAGACGGTGATCATGCGCGAGTTCTCGCGGTTCGCGGAAAGCGGCGACGAGCCGTACTACCCGATCAACACCCCCGACGACCGCGCGAAGCTCGAGGCGTACCGCGACCTGGCCAAGAAGGAAACGGCCGACGCGGGCGTGCTGTTCGGTGGTCGCCTCGGCACGTACCAGTACCTGGACATGCACATGGCCATCGCCAGCGCGCTCAACATGTACGACAACACGCTCGTCCCGCACTTCGAGTCGGGCGCTGCGCTGACGGGGGACAAATGACGGCCAAACACCTGCTCGACGACGGCGTCCAGGACGTCACCGAGGTTCTCGGCAAGTCGCTTCTGCAGAGGATTCTGCTGCCGCGATCCGGTGAGCCGCTCGACGTGCGCACGCTCTACCTCGAGGAAGCGACGACCAATGCGCGACGGGCACATTCGCTCTCGCGTACGTCGTTGACCGTCGGTGCCGAGTCCGAGGTCTCGTTCTGCACCTACTTCAACGCGTTCCCGGCGAGCTACTGGCGGCGCTACAGCATCCTGACGTCCGTCGTGCTGCGCGTCGAGGTCTCCGGGCACTGCCGCATCGACGTCTATCGGTCCAAGGCCGACAGCTCGCGCATCCACGTCGAGGGCCGCGAGGTCGTCGAATCCGATGCGACACAAGAGTTCCTGATCGATCTCGGCCCGTTCGAGGACGGCGGTTGGATCTGGTTCGACATCACCTCCGACAGCGAGGTCGTGCTCGAGAGCGCAGGCTGGTACGCGCCGATCGAGGCGCCGGGCGAGGCAAGCGTCGCCGTCGGAATCCCGACGTTCAACCGCCCGACCGACGCCGTCAAGGCGCTGGAGGCGCTGGGATCGGACCCGCTGGTTCTCGAGGTGGTCGACGCCGTCATCATGCCGGACCAGGGAACCCGAAAAGCCAAGGACGAACCTGGTTTCGACGCGGCCGCCGCAGCTCTCGGTGGCAGGCTGGCCGTCCACGACCAGGCCAACCTCGGCGGCTCCGGCGGATACAGCCGCATCATGTACGAGGCGCTGAACAACACGTCGGCGCAGCACATCCTGTTCATGGACGACGACATCGAGATCGAGCCGGACTCGATCCTGCGTGCCCTCGCGATGTCCCGCTTCGCGAAAGTGCCGACTCTCGTCGGCGGACAGATGCTGAATCTGCAGGCGCGCAGTCACCTTCACGTCATGGGTGAGGTCGTCAACCGGACCAACTTCATGTGGACCGGTGCCCAGAACGTCGAGTACGACCACGACTTCAGCGAAAACCCCTTGCGCTCCAGCAAGTTGATGCACCGGCGTATCGACGTCGACTACAACGGTTGGTGGATGTGCATGATCCCGCGCGTCGTCGCGGAGGAACTCGGCCAGCCGCTCCCGCTGTTCATCAAGTGGGACGACGCCGAATACGGTTTGCGCGCACGGGAAGCCGGCTACCCGACGGTCACTCTGCCCGGTGCTGCGATCTGGCACATGGCGTGGAGCGACAAGGACGACGCCATCGACTGGCAGGCGTACTTCCACCTGCGTAACCGTCTCGTCGTCGCGGCGCTGCACATGCCGGGCAACGGCCGAGGACTCGTCCTCGACACCGTCAAGGCGACGATCAAGCATCTGCTGTGCCTCGAGTACTCGACCGTCGCAATCCAGAACAAGGCGATCCGCGACTTCCTCGAAGGACCCGAACACATCCTCGACATCCTGCCGACGTCGCTCGGCGATGTGCACGCGCTGCGCAAGAACTACCCGGACGCCGTCGTCGTCGGCTCCTCGACGGAACTGCCGCTGGCGTCCGGCGAAGAGGTGGGAGCCGTCGGACTGCCCACCAACCCGCTCGCGAAGATCGGCCGGCTCGCGAAGGGCCTGATCCACAACGTCAAGCCCGCGCACACGCGTCACCACGAGCGCCCGCAGCTCAACGTGCCGACGCTCGACGCGCGCTGGTTCCTGCTGTCCCAGGTCGACGGCGTCACCGTCACCACTGCCGACGGCCGTGGCGTCGTGTACCGGCAGCGTGACCGCGAGAAGGCGGCGGCTCTGTTCAAGGAAGCCATGGCGCTGCGGACGGAACTGTCTCGCCGCTTCCCCGATCTCAAGGGTCGCTATCGCGACGCCGTCCCTCACCTCACCAGTAAGGAAACCTGGGAACGTGTCTTTCGTTACGAGGCGTAAGAACCAGAGCGAGGCAGCCGCCGAAGTTCGCATCCTGTCGAAGATCCAGAAGACCGTCGCAGCCCAGCCGGGCGCGATCTCCGTCGCGCGCGGCATGTCCCACTTCGGCGAGCACGCGCTCGGCTGGGTGGCCGTCGCAGGCGTCGGCGCGGCTCTGGACTCGACGCGTCGCAGGCAGTGGGCAGGCGTCGCCGTCGGTGCCGTCGGCTCGCATGCGGCGTCGATCGTGATCAAACGCGTCGTCCGTCGCCCTCGACCGAACGACCCGAGCGTCCAGATCAACGTCTCGACGCCCAGCAAGCTGAGCTTCCCGTCGTCGCATGCCACCTCGACGACGGCAGCCGCGATTCTGCTCGGACGGCTCACCGGTCTACCCTTGCCTGCGGTCCTGGTGCCTCCGATGCTGCTGTCGCGGCTCGTCCTCGGTGTGCACTACCCCACAGATGTACTTGCCGGAACTGCGCTCGGCGCTCTGTCCGCAGCCGCCGTGCGCAAGTTCGAAGGAGATTCATGAGCGAGGAAGCTACTGCCGTCGGGGCGCCCCCGAAGAACCTGGTCGACGGGATCATCAAGGCCCTGCGTCCACGTCAGTGGGTCAAGAACGTCCTGGTCCTGGCTGCCCCGCTCGCCGCGGGATCGGTGACGCAGGCCGACGTCCTGCTGCCCGTGGGGCTGGCGTTCGTCGTCTTCTGCTTCGCGGCATCGGGTGTCTACCTGGTCAACGACGCGATGGACGTCGAGGCCGACCGTGCGCACCCCACCAAGCGTTTCCGGCCCATCGCCGCAGGTGTACTGCCCGTCCCGCTGGCGTACGGCATGGCCATCGCCTGCATCGTGCTGGCGATCGGACTGTCGTTCCTCGCGAACTGGAAGCTCGCGCTGGTCATCGCCGTCTACATCGCGATCCAGCTCGCCTACTGCTTCGGGCTCAAGCACCAGGCCGTACTCGACATCTGCATCGTCTCGTCGGGCTTCCTGCTTCGCGCCATCGCGGGCGGCGTCGCCGCGTCGATTCCGCTGTCGCAGTGGTTCCTGTTGATCATGGCGTTCGGCTCGTTGTTCATGGCCGCGGGCAAGCGCTACGCCGAGCTCCAGCTGGCAGAACGCACCGGCGCGAAGATTCGTAAGTCGCTCGAGAACTACACGACCACCTACCTTCGGTTCGTCTGGACGTTGTCCGCGACGGCAGTCGTGATTTGCTATGGACTGTGGGCCTTCGAACAAGACGCCGAAACCTCGACCAACTGGTTCGCGATCTCGATGATTCCGTTCACCATCGCGATCCTGCGGTACGCGGTGGACGTCGACGGGGGTCAGGCCGGTGAACCGGAGGAGATCGCGCTGGGCGACAGGGTGTTGCAGGTGCTCGCCCTTGCGTGGATCGGAGTAGTGGGTGTCGCTGTCTACCTCGCGTGAGGCACTGACCGACCCCGCACCCGACGCGCCCTCGGTCAGCTCGCGTACCCCCCTCACCACAGCGATCTTCGGTATCGGCGTCGCCGTCTCCAGCCTGCTGTTCCTGTTCGGCGCCTGGGAACGACGGTGGATCGCCGACGACGGTCTGATCGTCCTTCGCACCGTCCGCAACCTCCTGGCGGGCAACGGCCCGGTCTTCAACGCGGGCGAACGCGTCGAGACCAACACCAGCACCATCTGGACGTACCTCGTGTACGCGGGCAGCTGGCTGAGCGAGGCGCGCATCGAGTACGTCGTGCTGACGATCGCGCTCGTGCTGTCGACCGCCGCCATCGCGATCGCAATGATCGGCACCTATGCACTTCGTGCCCGCACGGGCGCGAAGCGCATCTTTCTTCCCGCCGGCGTACTCGTCTACATCGCCGTCCCGCCTGCACGTGACTTCGCGACGTCGGGACTCGAGACCTGCCTGGTCATCTTCTGGATCGCGACGCTGTGGCTGCTCATGGTCCGGTGGGCGACGCGAGACATCGGCAAGGTGGCGCGGGAGCGTAGCCTGCGGAGTGACCAGGCGAAGCTGCTGTTCCTGTCGTTCTGGGCGGGCCTCGGCCCGCTCGTTCGCCCTGAGCTGGTCATCCTGTCCGGGCTCGCGCTCGCCATGATCTTCCTGGCCCCGCAGACCTGGCCGAGTCGGTTCCTCGTGTTCGTGTTCGCCGGCGCCGTCCCCGTGGCCTACCAGATCTGGCGCATGGGCTACTACGGCCTGCCGTACCCCAACACCGCGGTGGCGAAGGACGCGGGCGGCGCCAAATGGGCACAGGGCTTGGACTACCTGTGGAATCTTCTCGGCCCGTACATGCTGTGGTTGCCACTGCTGTTGCTCCTCGTCGGCGCCGTCGTCACGACGGGCACGCCGCGGAAGGTGCAACTCCCGAAGACGGTGGGAGGCGCGCAACGTGCGCTGCGGTCGCCGACGGCGGTTCTCGTGTTCGTACTGCTCGCAGGTGTGCTGCAGCTCGTGTACGCGGTACGCGTCGGCGGCGACTTCATGCACGGACGCACGCTGCTCCCGGCACTGTTCACCCTTCTGCTGCCGATCTCGGTGTTGCCGCTGACGATCCCCGCCACGAAGTCCGATACCCGCGGTGTCGTTCTCCTCTGTGCGGGTGCCTTCGTCTGGGTGGTCACGGTGATCTGGGCGTTCTTCGCGGCGAACACGACGGGAATGCCCGAGGGGTCGATCGTCGGTCGATCCGGCATCGTCGACGAGCGCGCCTTCTACGCGCTCAACACCGGTCACGCTCACCCGATCCTGGCGTCGGACTACTTGGACTACCCGCGTATGCGTGCGATGGTCGAAGCCATCGACAACACGCCGGACGGCGGCTTGCTGCTTCCGTCGTCGCAATTCACGTACTGGGACGTCGTGTCGCCACCGTTGCCGATCCCGCCCGGCGGCGCAGGGCACACCGTGTACTTCCTCAATCTGGGCATGACGAGCATGAACGTCGGACTCGACGTTCGCGTCATCGATCAGATGGGCCTCGCGTACCCGTTGGCGTCCCACACCGAGCGGCTGGACAACGGACGCATCGGCCACGACAAGAACCTCTTCCCGGACTGGGTCGTCGCCGATCTCGGCATGGTCGGCGAGCATCCGTATCTGCCCTGGTACATGGACGAGGACTGGAACACCGAGGCGCGGGTCGCGCTGTCCTGCCCCGATACGCAGGAATTGATCGCGTCGTACCGGGCCCCGTTGACGAAAGACCTGTTCATCAGGAACATCAAGCGGTCGCTGTTCTATGCGGGTTACCGTTTCGACCGAGTGCCGAAATACGAAATACAGAGATGTGGTTTGGAAGAGCCGGTTCTCCAAGCCGACAATTAGTTGCGCCGATATCGGTTCGACGCCAAGATGGGATATCTCATTTTCGTAACGGAGGTCGAGTTTCGGCCGATGTATGTCGAAGATGTGTGTGACTGATGGGCCGTCGGGACCGAAATCACCACGCTGAACGGGCGAGTCGTAGCACTACGGCCCACCAAAACCGCTGAGAGGTCGATTGCATGCTGTTTGGAACGAAGAAGAGTGCCGGGGGGCGCACACGCCGTTTGCTGACGTCACTGGTGATGGCTGTGGCACTACCCCTCGGGCTGGCAGTGGTGGGAACGGGTGCGACCGCCAACGCGGCGTTCGATCCGCGTGCGTTCGACTTCTGGACGGACTCGAGCATGGGCCCGATCAAGAGCCGTGTCTGGCGGGCCGCGGACGGTAACACCGACCGCGTCGTCTACCTGCTCGACGGCCTCCGCGCCACGAACGACATCTCCGGCTGGGAGCACGAGACGGATGCAGGCGCGACGCTCGCTGCCTGGAACATCAATGTCGTCGAGCCCGTCGGTGGTCAGTCCAGCTTCTACTCCGACTGGTACGCGCCGTCGAACTTCAACGGTCAGCAGACGACCTACAAGTGGGAAACGTTCCTGACGCAGAACCTGCGCGACAATCTCGCCAATCAGCTCGGCTTCAACCGGAACCGCAACGGCGTCGTCGGCATCTCGATGGGTGGATCCGCGGCGCTGACGCTGGCGGCCTACCACCCCGATCAGTTCTCCTACGCGGGCTCGCTGTCCGGCTACCTGAACATCTCGGCACCCGGCATGCGCGAAGCGATGCGTCTGGCTCTGCTCGATTCGGGCCGATACAACATCGACGCGATGTGGGGCCCGCCGTGGAACCCGGCGTGGTTGCGCAACGACCCGTTCGTCTTCGCCCCGCGACTGCGCGACAACGGCACCCGAGTGTGGGTCTTCGCCGGTAGCGGTCTCCCAGGTGGTCTCGATCAGCCGCGCAGCTTCATCGATTACTACAACACCGGCAACGCGATGGGACTCGAAGCGATCGCACTGGCCAACAGCCGGGCATTCCAGGTCCGGATGGCCAGCATCGGCGCCAACAACGTGACGTACGCGTTCCCGGCCGTCGGTACCCACCAGTGGGGCTACTGGCAGGAGCAGGTGCACATCATGGCACCGGACCTGAGCGCCAACATCGGCTGAAACACCTGACGGCGGTCCCCGCACGACAACTTGCTGTGATATTTCACTACTTTCACGGGGTGTCGCGCGGGGGGCCGACAGGATAGTGTCACGACTTGATATCGGCCCCGAAGCAAACCTGAGATCAAGATCACGGTTTTGCATCGGGGCCGCCGGGTGCAATAGCCTCCCTTTCGGTCACGGCCGCCGACCCTCGCGGGCGCGGACGGGTCCGTACCTGTTTCACACTTGATTGTCGAAAAACTGAACAGCCCGTACTACGGCCCGACAGGGCCGAAGAACAGCCCTGTTGGAATTGCCGGGGGCCGCAGCAGACGCGGAATCCGCAGAAGACGAGAGAGAGCACGATTCATGCGATTTGCCGGCCTCAGCAACAAACCGAGGTTGACCCAGCGATGGCGTCAGCGACTCATGGGACTCGGTGCAGCCGCACTCGTACTTCCGATCGCTCTCGGAGCCGTCGGCGGTGCCACAGCGGTAGCGGCTCCCAGCCCCATCACCCACAAGGCTCCGGCCGGCGGCCGTGAGGACCTCTGGGTTCCGTCCGAGATGGGCCCCATCAAGGTCCAGGTCCAGTGGGCAGCCCGCGGCGGCAGCTCGGCTCTGTACCTGCTCGACGGCCTCCGTGCTCGCGACGACCGCAACGCATGGACTTTCGAGACCAACGCCCAGGACCAGTTCGCGAACGACGACGTCACGCTCGTCATGCCCGTCGGCGGCCAGGCCAGCTTCTACAGCGACTGGTACGCCGCGTCGAACCTGAACGGCCAGGAAGTCACCTACAAGTGGGAGACCTTCCTGACGCAGGACCTGCCCGCGTTCCTCGAGGGCTACGGAGTCTCGCGTACCAACAACGCCGTTCTCGGCATCTCGATGGGTGGATCGGCCGCTCTGACGCTGGCTGCGTACCACCGCGAGCAGTTCAAGTTCGCCGGTTCGTTCTCGGGCTACCTGAACATCTCGGCTCCCGGTATGCGCGAAGCGATCCGCGTCGCCATGCTGTCGCAGTCCTGGTTCAACGTCGACTCCATGTGGGGACCTCCGTGGAGCCCGGCATGGCTGCGTAACGACCCGTTCGTCTTCGCTCCGCAGCTCGAGGGCCTGTCGATGTACATCTCGGCAGCCAGCGGCCTGCCCGGCGAGTTCGATCACCCGCGCGCACCGATCGACTTCTACAACACGGCCAATGGCATGGCTCTCGAAGCGCTCGCGCTCGCCAACAGCCGCGCATTCCAGGTCCGCCTGGCAACGCTCGGAATCCCGGCGACGTTCGACTTCCCGTCCAACGGAATCCACTCGTGGCCGTACTGGTCCGCAGAGCTCTGGAAGGCTCGCGGCCAGATCCTCGAGGCCCTGAACGCCTGATTCGGGTCGTTCGTCTCATGATCGTCGAAAGCCGTCCTGCGCCCTGCGTAGGACGGCTTTCGCGTGTGTACGGACCGGTCGGCATTCCGAAGATAAATTCACAATTGCATCACCAGCCACAGCGAGCCTCGGTCGTTTCGTCGTCGTTCGCGTGTAAGAAAGACAGCTAAAGAGGTCGGTGACCTACCCCTCGTCGGCATCCGACACGGGTCGACGCGACCTCGCAGCAGCACTTGCAGAAGGAGAGTCACCATCATGCGCACTGGGCTTGCTCGGACCGATCGGCGCCGCACAGCCGGAATTCAGGCTCGTCGGGCTGCGATCGCCGCGGCAGTGGCCGTCGCATTGGCGTCGCCGTTCGGCGCCGTGGGGATCGCGCAGGCGTCGCCCATTGCAGTGGCGTCGTCGCCCGACCGTACGCAGACGGCGTCCGGGGCGACGGTCACCGCCGTCGATTGGCTGTCGGACCGCCGCGTCGCGCTGTGGATCCAGTCGCCGTCGATGGGCACTCCGATCCAGGTGCAGCTGCTGCTCGCGCGTGACTGGAATCTGAACCCGCAGGCGTCCTTCCCGTCGGTGTGGATGCTCGACGGTCTGCGCGCCACCGACATGGAGAACGGCTGGACCGCCGAGACCGACGCCGAGTCGTACTTCGCGGACAAGAACGTCAACGTCGTCCTTCCTGTCGGCGGACAGTCCAGCTTCTACTCGGACTGGGTCGACCAGGACAACGGCAAGAACTACCAGTGGGAGACGTTCCTGACGAAGGAACTGCCCCCGATTCTCGAGCGGGACTGGCGCACCAACCAGACACGCGGCGTCGTCGGCCTGTCGATGGGCGGCACCGCGGCCATGTTCCTCGCCGCGCGCAACGAGGGATTCTTCCAGTTCGCCGGATCGTTGTCCGGAATGCTCACCACGACGACCCTCGGCATGCCGCAGGCAATTCAGTACGCGATGGCCGACGCGGGTGGCTTCGACTCGAAGGCGATGTGGGGCGCGCCGACCAACGATCTGTGGGCGCAGCACGATCCGTACCTGCTCGCCGAGAAGCTGAAGGGCGTCAGCCTGTACATCTCGAGCGGCAACGGTGCCGCCGGGCCGTACGACGCACCGTCGGGAATCCCCGGCGTCAGCTCCAACTACGCCGGCATGGGCCTCGAGATTCTGTCGCGGCTGACGTCGCAGACGTTCGCGACCAAGCTCAACAAGCTCGGCATTCCCGCGCAGGTCAACTACCGGCCGTCCGGCACGCACTCGTGGGAGTACTGGCAGTTCGAGCTGCACCAGCTGTGGCCGCAGCTCGCGGGCGCCCTCGGGGTCGAAGCGGACAAGCCCGCGTGCAGCCCGACGGGTGCCATCGGCAACGCGTCGGGAGCCAACGCTTGGCTCGGCGACTGCCTGACGCCGGAATACAACGTCGCGGGTGGACGCGCTCAGGACTTCCGTTTCGGACGGGTGTTCTTCTCGCAGGACTCCGGTGCGCAGGTCGTGGCAGGCGCGATCGGCGGAAACTACCAGGCATCCGGCGGACCTGCGGGCCCGCTCGGCTTCCCGAAGACCGGTGAGTTCGGCACGCCGGACGGCCGCGGACGCGCGGGCGCGTTCCAGAACGGGATGATCTACTTCACGCCGCAGACCGGTGCGCACGCCGTCCGCGGAGCGATTCTCGACGAGTGGGCGCGTCAGGGCTACGAGACCGGACCGCTCGGCTACCCCGTCCTCGACGAGGTCGCGACGCCGTCGAAGCCGGGCGCGGTCCAGGGCTTCGAGATCGGAGCGATGTACCACAGCCCCGACCTCGGTACGCATTCCGTGCAGGGCATGATCCTCGACAAGTACGGTCAATTGGGTTGGGAGAACAGCGCTCTCGGCTTCCCGAAGACCAGTGAGATGGGTCCGCTCAAGGACGGCGGTCGGTTCAACGAGTTCGAGAACGGCAACATCTACTGGAGTCCTGTGACGGGTGCATGGGCCATCCGCAACGGCGAGATCTTCGACGCGTGGAAGAGCGTCGGCTACGAGAACGGACGCCTCGGCTACATCACGAGCGATCAGTTCGAGATGGACGGCGGCGGAATCCAGCAGAACTTCCAGTTCGGCATCATCACGGTCAAGGACGGCAAGGTCACGATCGCCCCGTAACTCCCGCAGTTACCGACGAGTAGTCCCTCAGAGTTCTCTCAGCGGTTCTCTGTACCGTGACGCGTTGAAACGACGACGACCAAGGACGTAGACACGATGATGCACACGACTCTGGCCCGAACACTGTCCATGGGCCTACTGGCCGTCGCCGCCGGTGGACTGTTGGTGGCGTGCGGCAGCGACGATTCCACTGCCACCGGAACTCCGTCGACCACGACCTCCGCCGCCGCCGAGTCGACGTCCACATCGGCGGAGGCGACCACGTCGGCGTCGGACACGACCAGTGCGACTGCGCCGACGACGACTCCGGGCGAGGCGGCGACGGCTCCCCCCGAGCAGCCGCAGCCCGTGCCCGACGACTTCCCCGGCACGACCGAGAGTCCGATCGACGCACGCGGGCAGGCGTTCCTCGACGAGTTGAAGAAGGACGGCATCACGCCGGCAGGAAACGGTGAGATCGCGATCTCGACCGCCAACTACATCTGCTCTGCGCAGTCGCAGGGTGTCGCAGCGGACGAGATCTCGACGTTCGTGACCGCGAACGTCGGCGTCGAGGCCAGTGCGTCGGGCACGGAGATCAGCGCCGAGCAGGCAGGCCAGCAGGCCCAGACCTACATCACGGCCGCGCAGAACACCTACTGCAAGTCCTGACGAGACACGTCGTGGCGAATCGAACGAAACGCAGGAGACGACTGCTACCGAAGCTTCTCGCGGTAGCAGTCGTACTCGGGCTTGTCATCGTGGCGCTCTGGTACCTGTTGGCCGGAAGGCTCCCGAAGGAGATTCCGTCGCCGATTCCGGGGCCGGGTCCCGAAGAGCCGTCGTCGCAACCCGCCGATTGCGCCGACGTCGCGGTCATCGCCATTCCGGGCACGTGGGAATCCGCGGCGAACGACGACCCGTACAACCCGACCGCGAACCCCGCGTCTCTGATGCTGAACGTGACGCGAGCGCTGCAGCAGCAGTTCGACCCGAGCCGGGCGACGGTCTACACCGTTCCGTACGTCGCGCAGTTCTCGAATCCGATCGCCTTCCCGCCGGACGGGCAGCAGTCGTACAACAACAGCCGCACCGAGGGTTCGGCAGTGGCGCGCGACGAGATGACTCGCTACAGCGAGCACTGCCCCCTGACGAACTTCGTTCTCACGGGCTTCTCGCAGGGCGCGGTCATCGCCGGTGACATCGCGTCGGACATCGGCGCGGGCAACGGACCGATCGCCGCGGACCGCGTTCTCGGCGTGACACTCATCGCCGACGGCAGGCGCGACGGCACGTCCGGAAACGACATCGGACCGGCCGTCGACGGCGTCGGAGCGGAGGTGGCTCTCGGCGGATTGGACCTGCCGGGAATCACGATGACAGGACCGCGTCCCGGCGGTTTCGGAACGCTCGACGACAAGGTCAATCAGATCTGTGCGGCAGGCGATCTGATCTGCGCCGCACCGTCGGAAGGCTTGTCGCTGCGGAACATTCCGCAAAGCATCGGCATTTTGCTGGGGGCCGCGGGCAACCCGGTGCACGCGTCGTACAACAGTTTCGTCGTCGACGACGCGGGTACCACTTCGACGCAGTGGACGGCGTCGTGGGCAGCTGGTCTGATCGAGTCGGCACCGGAGATTGCGCACTCCTGACTACGGCCGTGTAGTTCTCACAACGACCGCTTGGGACGGTCGATGATCGGGCACAAAGCTGGTCGTGGGTGACCCCGCCAGGTGTATTCGCACGTGGCGAACCTATAGAGTGACGCCTTGGACCAGCCGAGATCGGCATCGATCGACCACGCCGAAACCCGCACCGAGGAGACCAATAGATGTGTTCCGCCCAGGCCCCAGGTTTGTCTCCCGGGGGCTCAGCTCAGCCCGCAGAAGGGCAGACCGCGGCACTGCGCAAGTTCCGCTTCGCCGCAGGCGGAGAGGGCAATGCCGAAGAGGGCGGGGCGCGTAAGTTCATCAAGCTGGCGCAGCAGGCCGAAGAGCTGGGCTACGACAGCTTCATGATCCCCGATCACCTCGGGAATCAGGTCGGGCCGATTGCCGCCCTCGGAGCACTCGCGGTCGCGACGGACAAGATCCGCCTCGGCACCGCCGTCCTTGCCAACGGGTTCCGTCATCCGGCGATCCTCGCGAAGGACGCGGCGACGATCGACGTCCTCTCCGGTGGCCGTCTCGAACTGGGTCTCGGCGCCGGCTGGATGCGGGACGAGTACGACAAGGCCGGAATCGAGTACGACCGGCCCGGTGTCCGTATCGAGAAGCTAGAGGAGAGCCTCGAGATCCTGGACACGCTGCTGCGCGGCAAGGAGTGCAACTTCGAGGGCAAGCACTTCACGATCACCGGTCTCAAGGGAAGCCCTCGCCCGCGTCAGGGTCCACGCCCGCCGATCTGCGTCGGAGGCGGCGGACCGCGCATGCTGGCACTCGCGGCGAAGTACGCCGACATCATCTCCGTCGTGCCGAGTACGACGAAGGAGGGCAAGCTCCAGCTGTCGGGAATGACCCTCGACAAGACGTTGGAGCGCGTCGAACTGATCCGCAAGGCAGCGGGCGATCGTTTCGACTCGATCGAGCTCAACTGGGCCATCACCACCATCGTCGTCACCGACGACCGCGAGCAGATGGCAGAGATGGCGTTGGCCGCGCTCGACAACGGGTACCCGCCGAACGTCGACGTCGACGTGAAGCTCAGCGTCGAGGACATTCTGACGTCCCCGTACCTGGCATTCGGCACGTACGAGGAAATAGCCGACCAGATCCGTAACGTTCGCAAGATGACGACGATGTCCTATGTCGGGGTTTTCCCCACACAGATGGAAGCCTTCGCACCTGTCGTGGATCTGCTGAAAGGCGAATGACCGCGGACGCGGTGCGACGAAAAGATTTGGTCATCGAGATAGTTAGCAGCTACTACTATTCACGCTGTTCGAACCAGGCGTGAGCCGGAGCATAGTCGGGCGCGGGCCGTTGCCGTTCGGGGCACAGCCGGCAGCGGATTCCCGTCGGAGGAGATTGAACACAATGAGCCACAAATTCGATGAGTACATCGATGAGAACGGCCACATCAACATCGGCGAGGGCAAGACGCTGGTCCGCCACGTCGAGGTGAACGTCGCGGAGAACGCCGACACGCTGGCATACCGCTTCATGGACTACTCCCGCGAACGCGACGGGGAAGCTCACGAGCTCACCTGGTCTCAGTTCGGTACCCGACTCCGCGCAGTCGCCGCGCGTCTGCAGCAGGTGACCCAGCCGGGAGACCGTGTCGCCATCCTCGCGCCGCAGGGCCTCGACTACGTCGTCGCGTTCTTCGGTGCCATCTACGCGGGCACCATCGCCGTCCCGCTGTTCGATCCCGACGAGCCCGGCCACACCGACCGGCTGCACGCGGTCCTCGGTGACTGCGAGCCGACGGCCATCCTCACCGCCACGAATTCCGCCGCCGGTGTACGTAACTTCTTCCGCTCTCTTCCCGCCGCTCAGCGTCCCCGTGTCATCGCCGTCGACGCCATCCCGGACAGCGTCGGCGAAACCTGGGTCGAGCCGCCCGCCAAGCTGGACGACATCGCCTACCTGCAGTACACGTCGGGTTCGACGCGTGTGCCCGCCGGTGTCGAGATCACGCACCGCGCCGTCGGCGTCAACGCGCTGCAGATGGTCGACAGCATGGAGCTCAACGAGGACTCGCGCGGCGTGACGTGGCTGCCGATGTTCCACGACATGGGTCTGCTGACCGTCATCCTCCCGGCGCTGGGCGGCAAGTACATCACCATCATGTCCCCGCGCGCGTTCGTCCAGCGTCCCTGGCGCTGGATCAAGGAACTCGCTGCCGTCTCCGACGGTGCAGGTACCTTCGCCGCCGCCCCGAACTTCGCGTTCGAGCACGCCGCGACCCGCGGCCTGCCGAAAGCAGGCGAGACCCTCGACCTGTCGAACGTCATCGGCCTCATCAACGGCAGCGAGCCGGTCACGACGACGTCGATGAGAAAGTTCAACGAGGCGTTCGGCCCCTACGGGCTTCCGAAGACCGCCATCAAGCCGTCGTACGGCATGGCCGAGGCGACGCTGTTCGTCTCCACCCCGAGGCACACCGACGAGGCCAAGGTCGTCTACGTCGATCGGAACAAGCTCAACGCGGGCGTGTTCGTCGTCGTCGATCAGGACGCCGAGGGAGCGATTCCGCAGGTCTCCACCGGACACGTCGCGCGGAGCCAGTGGGCCGCCATCGTCGATCCCGAGACCGCCACCGAGCTGCCCGACGAGCGCGTCGGCGAGATCTGGTTGCACGGCGAGAACATCGGTCAGGGCTACTGGGGTCGTGAGCAGGAGACCAGCGAGACGTTCCACAACAAGCTGCTGACGCTGAGCGGAACCGCGTCGCACGCCGAGGAAGCGCCCGAGGGTGCCAACTGGATGCGCACCGGCGACTTCGGTGTCTACTACGAGAACGAGCTGTACATCACCGGTCGCGTCAAGGACCTCGTGATCGTCGACGGTCGCAACCACTACCCGCAGGACATCGAGTTCTCGGCGCAAGAAGCGAGCAAGGCCCTGCGCCCCGGCTTCGTCGCAGCGTTCGCGGTCCCGGCCAACCAGCTGCCCGACGTCGTCTTCGAATTCGCAGGCGCCGCACTGACGAAGGATCCGGGCGACTCGTCCGAGCAGCTCGTCATCGTGGCCGAGCGTGCTCCCGGCGCAGGCAAGGCGGATCCGCAGCCGATCGCCGACGAGGTGCGCGCTGCGATCTCGGCTCGTCACGGCGTCACCGCTCGCGACATCCTGCTCGTTCCCGCCGGGTCCATCCCGCGTACGTCCAGCGGCAAGATCGCCCGCCGTGCCTGCAAGGCGGCGTACATCGAGGGCACGCTGCGCGGTGGATACCAGCAGACCGCGTTCCCGGACGCGGAACTGCAGGACTGACCTCGGCGCGCAGACGTCCCGTTCCTCAATCGACAGGTAACTTGGTGAGTTGATGGCAGACCACGAAAACGATGCTGAGAAGACGATGCCCACCGTGGCCGGCGACGGCGCTGGGGGTGACATGACCGTCGCTCAGCTTCGTGAGTGGCTGCGCAACTGGGTTGCCGAGGCCACCGGCCAGTCGGCAGAGCAGATCTCCGACGACCGGCCGATGGAGGAGTTCGGGCTGTCCTCGCGCGACGCCGTCGCTCTCAGTGGTGAGATCGAGGAGCTCGTCGGCGTCACGCTCACGGCGACGGTCGTCTACCAGCACCCGACCATCGCCTCGCTCGCCACGATCATCATCGAGGGCGAGCCCGAGGTCACGGACACGGTCGACGACTCGTTCTACACGCACGGGCTGCAGCCCGGCGACTCGCACGACATCGCCATCGTCGGCGTGTCGACGCGCTTCCCCGGTGCAGGGTCGACGCCCGAGGAGATGTGGTCGCTGCTGAGCGAAGGACGCGACGGCATCACCGATCTGCCCGAGGGCCGCTGGGAGGAGTTCACCTCCGATCCGGCGATCAAGGCAGCCGTCGACGCGACCGTCACCAAGGGCGGATACCTCGACGACGTCAAGACGTTCGACGCCGAATTCTTCGCGATGTCGCCCAACGAGGTCGTCAACGTCGACCCGCAGCAGCGACTCGCTCTCGAACTGACGTGGGAAGCGCTCGAGCACGCACGCATCCCGGCGAGCTCGGTGAAGGGTTCGCAGGTCGGTGTCTTCATCGGTAGCTCGTCCAACGACTACCAGTTGCTCGCCGTCAGCGACCCGAACGCGCACCCGTACGCGCTGACCGGAACGTCGACCGCCATCGTCGCCAACCGCGTCTCGTACTTCTACGACTTCCGTGGCCCGTCCGTGGCCGTCGACACCGCGTGCTCGTCGTCGCTCGTCGCCGTCCACCAGGCAGTCCGCAGCCTGCGTTCCGGTGAGTCCGATCTCGCCGTCGCCGGTGGCGTCAACATGCTGCTAGCGCCGCCGATCACCGTCGGATTCGGTCAGACCGGCGTGCTCGCGCCCGACGGAAAGATCAAAGCGTTCTCGTCCGACGCCAACGGCATGATTCGCTCCGAGGGCGGCGGTCTCGTCGTGCTCAAGCGTCTCGAGGACGCCAAGCGAGACGGCGACGACATCCTCGCCGTCATCGCGGGCTCCGCCGTCAATCAGGACGGGCGTTCCAACGGTCTTCTGGCTCCGAGCCCCGACGCCCAGGCCGACGCACTTCGTTTCGCGTACCGCGATGCAGGTATCGCCCCGTCGGGCGTCGACTACATCGAGGCGCACGGCACCGGCACCATCCTCGGAGACCCGATCGAGGCCGACGCGTTGGGACGCGTCGTCGGCCGTGGGCGCGACGCCGACAAGCCTGCCCTGCTCGGTTCGGCCAAGACCAACTTCGGCCACCTCGAATCCGCCGCAGGCGCAGCAGGTTTGATCAAGGTCGTCCTCGCGATGCAGCAGAACCGTCTGCCTGCGTCGCTCAACTTCGCGGGCCCCAACCCGTACATCGATTTCGACAAGGCGCATCTGAAGGTCATTCCCGACGGCGCGGAGTGGCCTCGCTACACCGGCAAGGCCGTCGCGGGTGTCTCGGGCTTCGGCTTCGGTGGCACCAACGCGCACGTCGTCGTGAAGGAGTACGTCGCCGACGAAACGACAGGAGTGGAGCCTGCGGAACGACCCGATGGTCAAGCCGGTTTCGACGCGGCGTCGGTGGACCCGGAAGCTGTTCTGGCGGAGGGTGTTTCGGCAGGAGTGGAGCCTGCGGAACGACCCGTCGAGGAAGAACCCGTGGTTCTCGAGACGCCCGCTGCGGAGGAGACGCTCGCCGAGGAGCTCGCTCCCGAGACGATCGTGCTCGCCGTGTCGGCGGCACTGCCGTCGCGACGCAAGCGCGCTGCCTCGGATCTCGCGGACTGGCTCGAGACCGAAGAGGGCAGCACGACCCCGCTCGTCGACGTCGGCCGCGCGCTGGCCAAGCGCAACCACGGTCGTTCGCGCGCAGTGGTTCTCGCGTCGACGACGGCCGAGGCCATCACCGGACTCCGCGCGGTCGCCGCGGGCAAGCCGGGGCCCGGTGTGTTCTCGGCCGATTCGCCCGCGTCGAACGGGCCGGTGTGGGTGTTCTCCGGGTTCGGCTCGCAGCATCGCAAGATGGCGTCGCGGCTGTACCGCACGAACAAGATCTTCGCTGCCGCGCTCGACGAGGTCGACGAACTGCTGATCGACGAGGCCGGGTACTCCATCAAGGAGATCGTCCTCGACGACTCGCAGACCTACGAGTTCGAGAACTCTCAGGTCGCCATCTTCGTCATCCAGATCGCCTTGGCGGCAACGCTTCGCGCGCACGGCGCCGAGCCGACTGCCGTCATCGGGCACTCGATGGGTGAGGTCGCCGCGGCCTATGTCGCCGGTGGTCTGAACCTCGAGGACGCCGTGCGCATCATCTACGCACGATCCCGCCTGCTCGCCGAGGGCCAGGAGGGTCTCGGTGCCGCGTCGCAGGGCGCGATGGCACTCGTCGAATACACCCCCGACGAGGTCACTCAGCTGACCGATCAATTCCCCGACGTCGAACCCTGCGTCTACGCAGCACCGACGCACACCACGGTCGGTGGGCCGCGTGAACAGGTCGAACAGCTTGTCGCGCAAGCGGAAGCGGCCGAGAAGATGGCCCGCATCCTCGACGTGAAGGGCGCAGGCCACACGGCTGCAGTCGACCCTCTGCTCGGTGAACTCGCGGCCGAACTGGCAGGTATCGAGCCGGGCAAGCTGCGCGCAGGCGTGTACTCGTCCGTCGACAAGCAAGCCCACTACCGCGCCGGCCACGAGCCGATCCACGGCGTCGACTACTGGACCAAGGGCATGCGGTACCCGGTCTACTTCACGCAGGCCGTCAATGTGGCTGTGGGAGACGGGCATACGACGTTCGTGGAGCTGGCGCCGAACCCGGTCGCTCTCATGTCGGTCGCCGCGACGGCGTGGGCTGCGGGCGTCGCCGATTCGACGCTGATCCCGACGCTCAAGCGCAAGGAAGACGAGGCCGGGACGTTCCTGGCCGCGCTCGCGCAGCTCTACGTGCACGGTCACGCGCTCGACCTGACGACGCTGTTCGACGACGGTGCGTACGCGGCGATTCCACGAACCGCTTACCTGCGCAAGGAATTCTGGCTGTCGACTCGGGTGAACTCGAGCGGAAGCGCCCGGATTCCCGGATCTCGGGTAGCACTGCCGGACGGCCGCCACGTGTGGGAGGTCGACGCGTCGGCTGTGGATTCGTTGGACGCGTTGGTGAATGCGGCTGCCGCACAGGTGTTCTCGGGCGTCACGCTCGGCGCGTCCGTGTCGCACGGTTCGGTGCCTGCCGGTGGCACGCTGGTCACGACGCTGACGTCGCACCTCGGAGGCGCGTCGATCCAGGTTCATGCGCGCGCCGGGTCGACGTTCACGCTGCTGCACGAAGCAGTCGTGACATCGGGTGAGGCGCTGCCGGAACCTGTTGTCGCAGTGCCTTCTTCTTCTTCGCCCATGGAAGAGCTGCCCGAGGTGGTCGAGGACTTCGGTGATCGTTGGGATCCGGCAGGCAAGCAGACCATGGAGGAGCGGCTCGCGATCATCGTCGCCGACTCCATGGGCTACGCACCCGAGGATCTGCCGCCGGAGATTCCGCTGATCGAGCTGGGTCTCGATTCGCTCAGCGCGGTGCGCATCAAGAACCGCGTCGAGTACGAATTCGACATCCCCACAGTGCAATTGCAGGCCGTGCGTGACGCCAATCTGCGCGAGGTCGAGAAGTACCTGCGCTACGCGCTCGAGAACCGCGACGAGGTTCAGGCGCTGGCAGATCAGCAGAAGGCGGAGAAGGAAGCCGAAGCCGCGGCCGAAGCCGGTGGCCAGGCGCGCGACGAGGCGCTGGAGAAGGCCGTCGCGACCCCCGAAACCGACGTGCCGAGTGCCGAATACCAGCCTGCCCCCGAGACCGGGGCTGCCGACGTCGGCAATCGTGAGGCGTTCGCCGAGGCGGCCGGGTCGGATGTGCCGCCGCGTGACAACGCCGAGCGTCTGACGTTCGCCACATGGGCCGTCGTGACGAAGGAGTCCGCGAAGGGCATCTTCAACACGCTGCCGATTCTCGACGACGAGACCGCCGAGAAATTGGCTGCTCGGTTGACCGAGCGTGCGGGCGGCGAGGTCACGTTCGACGACGTCCTGGATTCCGAGACCATCGAGCAGCTCGCCGAGAAGGTACGTCCGCACCTCGAAGGCGGGGAGATGGACGGGCTCGTACGCAACCTGCGTCCGCGTCCCGAAGGGTCGACGGCCACACCGGTTTTCGCGTTCCACTCGGCCGGTAGCTCGACCGTCGCCTACGAGCCGCTGCTCCGCAAGCTGCCCGCGGGCACGCCGATGTACGGACTCGAGCGCGTCGAAGGCCCGATCTCGAAGCGGGCCGCCGAGTACGTGCCGCTCATCCGCGAGATCCAGCCCGAGGGTCCCTACGTGTTCGTCGGCTGGTCGCTCGGCGGCATCCTCGCCTACGAGGTCGCACGGCAGATGGAAGAGCAGGGCATCGAGGTCGCGTACGTCGGACTGCTCGACACGGTCATGCCGGGCACCGAGATTCCGGACACGCGCGAGGAAGTGCGTCGACGCTGGGAGCGGTACGCCGCGTTCGCGAAGAAGACGTACGGCGTCGACTACCCGATTCCGTACGAGAAGCTCGTGGATGCCGACGACGAGGGCCAGATCCGGATCATCACGGACCTGGTCAAGCTCAGCGGCGCGAAGATCCCCGGCGGCATCATCGAGCACCAGCGCACGTCGTGGCTCGACAACCGTGCCATCCAAACGGCGGAACTGAAGCCGTACGGTGGACACGTGACGCTGTACATGGCGGACAAGTATCACGACGACGCCATCGCGCTCGAACCCGCGTACGCCACCCGTGAGGAACACGGCGGCTGGGGTCCGGTCGTGAAGGATCTCGAGATCGTGTACATCGGAGGCGACCACCTTGCCGTCGTCGACGAACCGTACATCGGCCGTATTGCGGCACACCTGACGACGACGCTGAACGACATCGAGTCAGCTAGAACCGGAGTTTAGAATCTTGACTGGTACCACCGCGGAAAAGCTGGCCGGGCTACGCGCCAACCTCGAACTTGCCAGGGAACCGGCGGGGGAGGTCGGTGTCGCCAAGAGGGCGAAGAAGGGCATCCCGAGCGCGCGCGAGCGCATCGACATGCTCCTCGACCCGGGCAGCTTCGTCGAAATCGGCGCGCTGGTCAAAGCTCCGAACGATCCGGGCGCGCTGTACAGCGACGGCGTCGTCACCGGCCACGGAACCGTCGACGGCCGTCCCGTCGCGGTCTTCTCGCACGACCAGACCGTGTTCGGCGGAACCGTCGGCGAGATGTTCGGCCGCAAGGTCGCCGGGCTGATGGACTTCGCGATCAAGGTCGGCTGCCCCGTCGTCGGCATCAACGACTCCGGTGGCGCGCGCGTGCAGGACGCCGTCACGTCACTCGCGTGGTACGCCGAGCTGGGCCGTCGTCACGAGCCGTTGTCGGGCATGTGCCCGCAGATCTCGGTCATCCTGGGCAAGTGCGCAGGCGGTGCCGTCTACGCGCCGATCAACACCGACATCGTCGTCGCCACCGAAGAGGCGTACATGTTCGTTACCGGACCGGACATCATCAAGTCCGTCACCGGTGAGGACGTCAGCCTCGACGAACTCGGAAGTGCACGCAAGCAGGCGCAGTACGGCAACGTGCACCACGTCGCGCGTGACGAGAAGGCCGCGTTCGACTGGGTGCGTAACTACCTGAGCTACATGCCGTCGAGCTGCCAGGAAGATCCGCCCGTCGTGAACCCGGGTCTCGAGCCCGAGATCACCGAGTCCGATCTGTCGCTCGACCGGATCATGCCCGACGCCGACAACGCCGGCTACGACATGCACGACATCATCCTGCGCCTGTTCGACGACGGCGAGTTCCACGAACTGTCGTCGGAAATCGCGCCGAACGTCATCACCGGTCTGACGCGGGTGGACGGCAAGTCCGTCGGTGTCGTCGCCAATCAGCCGATGTACCTGTCGGGTGCGCTCGACGCCGACAGTGCCGACAAGGCAGCGCGTTTCGTGCGCATCTGCAACGCGTACAACATTCCGCTGGTGTTCCTCGTCGACACACCCGGCTTCCTGCCCGGCGTCGACCAGGAGAAGGTCGGCGTCATCAAGCGCGGTGGCCGATTCCTGTTCTCGTACATCGAAGCATCGGTCCCGAAGATCACCGTCGTGGTCCGCAAGGCATACGGCGGCGGCTACGCGGTGATGGGCTGCAAGCAGCTCGGTGCCGACATCAACTTCGCCTGGCCGACGGCCCGTATCGCGGTCATGGGCGCCGAGGGTGCCGTCAACATCATCGGACGCAAGCAGCTCGCCGCGGCAGGCGAGAACGCCCCCGCCGTGCGTCAGCAGCTCATCAACTTCTACAACGAGCACGTCGCCACCCCCTGGGTCGCGGCCGAGCGTGGCTACATCGACGCCGTCATCGAGCCGTCGCAGACCCGCCTCGAACTCCGTAAGGCGTTGAAGCTGTTGACGGAGAAGAAGGTGTTCAAGAACCCGCGGAAGCATCACCTGTTTCCGATCTAGTGTCCCGGCCTTTTCGGCATCGATGGCCCGCAGCATCCGATAGACGGTTGCCGCGGGCCATTCATGTTGGTGGCCGACTCGGGCCTGTTGGCATCGATGGCCCGCAGCATCCGTTGGACGGGTGCCGCGGGCCAACGATGCGGTCGGTGGTCAGGGCTTCACGACGATCCGCGGTCTTGGCCGGCTCCGCGCGAGTTCGTAGTGAGACCTCAAGTCCGCCAACACTTTCTCAGGGTTGTCACGAATCTCGCTGGGCAGCGTGGACAGCAGGAGAAGACCTTGATTCTGTATATGCGTTCGCCGTTCCATGGTCTTCGCGTGGTCGGGAGGGGAGAGGTGGTGAGCGTAGGAGTCGACTTCCCACACCCAACCGACCTCGTCGAGGAAGTTGTCGAAGCATCCGATGAACACGCCGGATTCGGTGTACACGTTGCAGTTGTGCAGCATCGGTGGGAGCCCGCTGCGGGCGTAGAGCTTCTGTGCTTCGGCTTCCGCGACCGAATGCGCGTCGTCGCGTAACTCGTTCACTACTCGTCGGCTTATAGCGCCGTATTGTCTTGGCCCATCGCGCAGTTCGCGGTCGATGTCGGCGATCGTGACTTCGCCGCGTTGGAGAACCTCGGCAAACAACTGAGTGCACAACTTGTCGCTGGTCACTGCACGCGTTGTGTCGACCAGGCACCGAACCAATGGCGCGACGCGGAGGCTACCTTTGATGGTCGGGTCGGGTAATCGGCCCGTGCGCTCCACGCGCACAAAAGATTTGGAGGCGCGTCGTAGGTCCGACGGGATCAGCACATGCACCTCGCTGGGCGTGGCGCCCGTCCCGTAACCGTGCGCGCCGAGGCCGACGCGACCGGTGATCATGCTCGTAGGACCGCAGTACTCCAGTGCGGCGATCGACCGCTGAAGAGGCGTCGGGTACCCGTTGTGCAGTAGATAGACGCTCGGCAGCGCGCGCTGCCAAGGCCCACCGGGCGCGCACCGGGCGGTGAGGGTGCTGTCGGAGACCTTCGCCTCCCGAAGCATTGCCCGGGTGACGACGCCGTGAGTGCTGAGATCGTGCAGTTGAGACGGTGACCATTTCGGTTTCTTCATGCGCTCACCCTCGACGTTCGCGCCGACATGAAGATCGGTATCCCGCAGGTCGCGAATTGGGTTGTGGATAGCGGCGTCCTGTGGACAACTATGGTCGTGTCGGCGATGGGCGAGGACAGTCGACGCGCCGTTGTGGTGCCGATCTGGTGCGGTCGCACCGGTTGGCATCGATGGCCCGCCACAACCGTTAGACAGTTGCCGTGGTCCATCGATGCCGAAAAGGTGCGCTGAAGCAACGGCGTCGATGGCCCGCCACAACCGTTAGACAGTTGCCGTGGTCCATCGATGCCGGAAGGGCTCAGCAGAACCCGCAGAACCTACCTGTCGAACACGCGCAGGTTCCCGGGCGTCCAGAAGCCCGATCTCGTGGCTTCGGCGGTGTCGATGGTCGCCGGGACGGCCTGGGGGTAGTACGGGTCGTAGCGCTCCAAGGAACCCCAGTCGCGCGCCCAGTCCCGGTTGAGGTAGGTGGGCACGGTCACGGGCTGGGCGAGGAGTTCGCTCCATCCCAGCGGACCACCGTTGTCCGCGGACTGCCAGGTGTCGGTGGAGCTGACGGCCAGCGGGCGGTCGGGGAGGATGCGGTATCCGGGCACCTCGGCGACGCCGTACTGGTGGTCGAAGGGACGCTGGCACGGGAACTGCAGTCCGACGGCCCAGTCGAGCAGCACGGGCTGTTCGCTGCCGATGACGGAGTTCAGCGTCTCCAGCTGCGGCACGCGCGGCGGGGTGAACGCGAACCACTGGTCACCGGTCAGGTTCGGGTCGTTGGCGACGATGCGAACGGCGTCGGCGTCGCCCGGCAGGTCGGCGATCGGGATGCGCAGGTTGCGCCACGACGGCGCGGGGCCGATGTCGCGGGGCAGGTAGGTGCCCTTGACGTCGACGGTGCCGTCGGGCTGGCGGGTGCCGTATTCGACGAGCAGCGACTGACCGTAGGTCATCGCGCCGGTGTCGTCGTACGACAGGATGCGGCCTGCGGCCGAGATGACGATCAGCGGTGCAGAGTCCGAACGTTCCGGCAGCGCATACCAACTCGACGTAGCCGACGCAGGCTCCTGGATGCCCGGCTGGTAGGAGCCGAGGACCGGGGTGGTGGCGGGGTCGAGTCCGAACGGCAGTGCCGCGGTGGAACCGTTGACGCCACGGGCGCCGACGCCTCCTCCGGTGCCCGAGCTCTGGCCTTCCTCGAACGCGGGTCCGACGCTCTGTTGATCCGTATTGCCTTGTCCCGGTTTGACTTCCACGGCATCGGCGCTGAGGTCCGTCGGCACACCGTTCGGTGTGAAGTTCGACGGCGTCGATCCTCCCAGCGGTCCGGTCTCGGGGTCGAAGTCGTCCGGAATCGGTTGCAGCACGCCGGCATTGGCGTCGGACTCGACGAGGACGTCGTTCGCGAGTCCGCACGTGTTTCCGGTCAATGCCTGGATGTTCGAGCGCGCCAGCGAGTAGGCCGGGTATTGCGACACGGCGCCCTTGACGAGTGACAGCACTTCGAACAGCACCATCAGTCCTGCGATCACGGTCAACGGTGCTGCTGCGAACTTCTTGATGCGTCGTCCGCGTTCGGTACCTGCGCGCGGCTGCGGCGGGGCGTAGCCCTCACGTAGGTACTGCCATGCGGCGAGTGCCAGCGCGAGCGCGAAGAGCACGAGAAACAGTGTGTTGGACTGGTTTCCGCTCAGCGATACCGTCTTGTCGAACCATGGCACACCGTAGCTGGAGACGTACCACCATCCGTTGATGCCCGAGAACGACAGTGCGAGAACGAACATCAGGCCGGCGAGGAAGATCGTCCTGTTCCGGCGCGAACGCAGTGCGCTCGCGGAGACGGCAACGGCCGTCAGGGCTGCAAGGCTGCCTGCGATGCCCGCGTACGAACCGAAGTGGTGGGTCCACTTGGTCGGGTTGAACATCATGAAGAAGATCGTTCCGAAGACGACACCCATCAGACGCCACGCGGGCCCGTTGGAGATGCCGGGAACGCGGCGACGACGCAGCAGCACGAACAGCGTCGTGAAGAGACACAGGATCATGGCGAGGAACGCGAAGCGGCGTGCCACGGAACCGTCGACGGTCTGGACGAACAGGTAGTAGTAGCGCAGGAAGTCCTGGTACCACGCCTCGCTCGGACCGATGGCGGTACGCACCCGCGTCGACTCCATGACCGTCGCGAACGTCTGGTCGGCGAAGACGACGACGAGTACGAGGAAGCCGGCGGCAGCCAACGGCGCCAGCAGCGGCAACGTGCCGACGAGACGATGACGACGCACCACGATGCGGGCCATCGGGCGGGCACCTGCGAGCAGGGCAGCCACACACATCAGACCGGTGGGCGCCGATGCGAGCGTGAAGGCGCCGATCAGGAACGCGGCCGCGGCGGGCAGCAGCCGCCCGGTAGCGATGGCGCGCTCGATCGAGCACCACGTCAGCAGCGCGCCGACGGCAACGATGGGTTCGGGTCGCAGGCCGTTGTTGTAGGGCAGCCAGAAGGCGAGGAAGACCAGGCCGCCGGTCCACAGTGCGACGTTGGACTTCCGCACTGCCCGGCCCAGGCGCGGGACGACCTCGCGGCTGATGACCATCCAGCAGAGCACGCCTGCGATCAGCGCGGGCAGACGCATCCACGGGCTCGCTGTCGAGATCTTGGCGAAGACGGCCAGGACGTCGTAGTACCAGCCGAAGGGTGCCTCGGGGACACCGAACCAGCGGAAGTAGTTGGCCATGTAGCCCGACTTCTCGGCAGCACGGGCCATCGTCAGCAGGTATCCGTCGTCGGAGGTGTTCGCGCCGACGAAGTGCCAGCCGACGAGCACGCCGACGACGGTGACGTCGACGCCGGTGAACTTCCACCAGTGCGACGGGAAGAACCTGCGGTGACCGCGGCCGTCGATGCCGTCGAGACGTCCGAGCGCAACCATCGCCGAGATCGTGCAGACGACGGCGACGATCATGGCCAGGAGCTTCAGAAGGGTCGGTGTCGACGAGAACCGCGAGTCGACGTCGATCGTGACCGACATGTCCGCAGGTGCTGCGCCCTGGAGGTCGGTGAAGACGCCGACGACCTGAGGTCGCAGGTCGCCGTCGAGGCGTCCGGCGCGCGGGTTGCCCGCGTCGTCGGACAGCCCGGTGAATTCGGCCGTGGTGGAGTCGATGTCCGAGTTGATCTCGATGGACCCGCAGGCTGCGCCCTCGACGTCGGCGCGAGGTGCCGACGCGACGACGACGTTGCGGTCGAGAACATCGACCGACCCTTCGCTGACGCGCACGAACAAGCTGTTCAGCGCCGCGCCCTCACCCTGCGCAGGGGCCGTCGCGAGCAGCAGTCCGCCCTGCGGCGGCAGCTGGGCGACGGCGCTACACGGAAGGGTCGCGGTGAAGGCGATCGGCGCCTGGGAGACGAGCGGCGCGTCGACGTCCTGAATCGATCCGTTCTGCGGCCACGAGATGGTCGACGTCGTCTGCACGACGGGCAGGAACGGCGTCATGATCGCCAACAGCGCGCCGAGCAGACCCGTGACTATCGCGACCAGCCGCGTCGTGCGGACTTGGGATCGCAGATCGACCGCCGAGCCCTTCTTCGATGGAGCAGGGGGCACAGCGGATGTATCTGTCACGACGTCGGGCACGATTGACGATGTTATGCGACCGTGATCGGTTCATCGCACCCGCGTCGAAAAGAAACCGGCAAGAATCCCGTTTCATCCGACTCTGATGGGTCCCTCCGACTCCCATCCGCTGCGGGTGACCGTGTCGACCGTCAGCTCGGCCGGCGCAGCGGACGAATCGATCGGCGTGAAACGCTCAAGCGAACCCCAGTCGCGGTCCAGGTCGTCGCGTAGATAGGTCGGTACGACCTGCGCCGACAGGACGAGTTGCTGCCACCCGAGCGGTCCGCCGCCGTACGCGTCCATGACGGGGCTGTGAGCTGCCGCACCACTGCGGTCGGGCAGGATCCGGTACTCGGGCAGTTCGGCGACGCCGTCCTTGTGACCGAACGGACGCTGGCAGGGGAAACCGAGCGCGACGGTCCAGTCGAGCATCACCGGGACATCGGGTCCGATGACGTCGACGAGCGGGGTCGTGCGCGGAATGCGCGGCGGCGTCACCGCGAGCCACTGGTCGGGCGAGATGTCGGAGTCGGTGGCGACGAGGCGGATGCGGTCGGCGTCGCGCGGGATGTCGGCCAGCGGCACCCGCAGGTTGCGCCACGACGGCTGCGGTCCGATGTCGATCGGCGTGATGCGTCCGAGGACCTGGTCTCCCGACGCGTACTCCACCTCGAGCGGCTGGCCCGACGCGACGATGCCGTCGGAGTCGACCGAGCGAATGCGTCCTGCCGCGCTGATGGCGATGAAGTCGCTGGCAGGGTCGTCGGGCAGGGCGAACCACCCGGTCTCGAGAGTCGCGGGTTCTGCGGTGTCGGCGCCGTAGCTGCCCAGAACCGGGGTGCGCGACGCGTCGAGCCCGAACGGCAGGGCGACGGAGCTTCCGTTGATACCGGTGGCCTCGGTGGTGCCGCCTTCGGTACCGGACGCCCCGGACGCGGATGCCGTCTGCTGGTCGGTGTCCGCGTCGTCGCCGAATCCGCGGGTGCTCTGCTGCGAGACGTCTTCCTCGTCGGCGGTCAGGTCGGTCGGGACGCCGTCGGGTGTGAATCCGGTGGTTCCCGGCCCGGCGAGGGAGTCCGCGACGGACGAATCGATCGGCGTGAGCATCGAAGAATTCGGATCTTGTTCGACAAGTACATCATTGGCGAGTGAGCACGAGTTCCCGGCCAGCGCGTTCAGGTTCGAACGGGCCACGGAGTACGCCGGATACTGGGCCACGATGCCCTTGGCGAACGACAACAGCTCGAACAGCACGATGAACGCGGACATCACCGTCAGCGCGGACACGCCGAAGCGCGCGGATCGGGCCGGCGCGCGATAGGGCGCGCGGAGATGCTGCCACCCAGCGTACAGGAGCGCGAGGACGGTGAGTCCGAGAAAGACCGTCGAGAAGCCTTTTCCGAGGATCATCGGCGGCTTGTCGAACCACGGGATGCCGTAGCTCGAGACGTACCACCAGCCGTTCGAGCCGGTGAACGCGAGCGCGGTCAGGAACAGGACCGCCGCGGTGAACAGCGTGCGGTTGCGCGCGTTCTCCCGTGTCACGGAGGCGACTGCGACCGCGGCGACGGCTGCGAGCGATGCGGCGAGGCCCGCGTAGACACCGAAGTGGTGCGTCCACTTGGTCGGGGTGAACATCATGAGCGCCAACGCGCCGATCACGATGCCGACGATGCGACGCGACGGGCCGAGTGCCACACCGGGAATGCGACCGTTGCGACGCAGCATGACGACGATCGTCGTGATGACGCACAGCACCATTGCGAAGACCGCGAATCGGCGGGCGAGCGAGCCGTCGGGCGTGATCTCCATGAGCGAATCCCAGCGGGTGCGCTCGTCGAACCAGGGGACGTTCGGGCCGACGGCCGCACGCGCTTTCGTCGCCTCGAGAACCGTCGTCACCGTTTGATCGGCGAAGACGGCAGCGATGATCACCGTGCCCGACGCGAGGATCGGGGCGAGAACGGCGGCGTATCCGACCATGCGTGCGCGCGCGATGACGACGCGAACGAGGGGGCGTCCGCCGGCGAGAAGGGCGGCGACGCAGATGAGTCCCGTCGGCCCGGCGGCCAACGAGAACGCGGCGATGAGGACGGCGACGGCGGCAGGGAGGAGTCGGCCGGTGGCGATGGCACGCTCGATCGAGCACCACGTCAGTAGCGCGCCGAGAGCGATGACCGGCTCGGGGCGTAGACCGTTGTTGTAGGGGAGCCAGAACGCGAGGAACACCAGTCCCGCCGTCCAGATGGCGACCTTGTCGAAGCGGACGGCGCGACCGAGACGTGGAATCACCTCACGGCTGATGACCGCCCAACACAGCACCGCGGCGACGAGCGCGGGCAGGCGCATCCACGGGCTGGCCGTCGACACCTTCGCGAACGCGGCGAGCATGTCGTAGTACGGCATGCCGAACGGCGCTTCGGGGACGCCGAACCAGCGGTAGTAGTTGGCCATGTACCCGGCGTGCTCGGAGACGCGGGCCATGGTGAGGAGGTAGCCGTCGTCGGACGTGTTCGCGCCGATGAAGTGCCACACCACCAGCACGCCGACGACGATCCCGTCCACAACGGTGACGCGCAGCCAATGCGCGGGGAAGAAACGGCGTCCTCGACGGCCGTCGAGCAGGTCCAACCGATGCAGCGCGATCAGCGACACGATCGTGCCGAGCACCGCGACGGCCATCGCGAGCTTCTTCAGCAACGTCGGGGTCGACGAGAACCGTGAGTCGATCTGCACGTCCACGCTCAAACCTGCGGGCGCGGCGCCGTCGAGTTCGGAGAATATACCGACCGTTTGGGGGCGCTGGTCACCCTCGATCGTGGTCGTGACGTCGGTGCCCGCGGCCGACGCGGTGCTCACGACGTCCGTCGAGCTGATGTCCACCGACGAGCACGACGCCAGCTCGGCGTCGGTCAACGACAGCAGAACCTGTTCGCGCAACACCGCCTGCAGGCCGCCCTCGGTGCGGGTCACGACGAGTCCGACGCCCTGGGCGTCGGGCGCGCCCGGTGCGGTCGTGGACAGAACGACCGTGTCGGAGGCTGCACCGGAGATCACGTCGCACGGGATGGACGCGTCGATCGACAGCGGCGAGTACGACACCAGCGGCGCCTCGACGGAGTTCAGCGTTCCGTTCTGCGGCCAGCTGATCGACGCCGAATCCTGAGTGACCGGCAGCAGTGGCGTCACGATCGCCGCGAGGACGGCGATGACACCGGAGACGACAGCGACCAGTCCCGCCGAGATACGTGACGTCGATTTTGCGGAAGGCGGTTTCGGTGCGGTGGCTGCTGCGGTGGACACGATTGTCGATGCTAGGGCACGGGCCTGTGGGCCCCTGTTTCTCGCAGGTCAGGGGGTGTTCACCAACGGGCGCACGTCCCACACCCAGACGCCGCCGTGAAATTCGCCTTCCGAACCGAGGAGTTGGTCGACGGTTCCGCGCAGCGCGGTGGCGTTCTTTCCCGGCGGCAGGACGACGACGTCGGCGTTCCAGAAGCGCAGATCGTCGACGGCCTGTGCCCGTTGGTCGGGAGTGATGTCCGGGACCGTGCCGGAGTTCTGCACGGATCCGAGCAGCAGAGCGGTCGGACGATCGACGGCACCGTACTTCGCCTTCTTGTCCGCGGCGTCGCTCGGCCCGACGAAATAGCCTGCGGCGAGCGGGAATTGCATGTCGGCTTGGATCTGCCAGCGCAGCGGACGTGCGTCCTCGGGGCGCGGCAGCGGCACGGTGACGACCGAGCCGTCGGACACGTAGTTCTTCCACTCGTCGCCCGCGAAGAACTGAGGCGTCGGCGACCGATCGACGGCCTGCAGCGGCGTCGGTACGAGCGGAATCAGGGCCAGCGCCAACGCGATCGACCACAGCGCAGGAACCGGACGCAATCCGCGTCCGAATGCCTTGTCGGTGGCGACGACGATCAGCAACGCGAGCGCGGGCACGGCGGCCAGCGCGAAACGAGTTTCGAGTACCGACTCGACGAGATGCACGTCGGCCAGCCACGTCCACGGCAATTCGATTCCGGTGTTGCGCTTGCCGATGTACAGCTCGGATCCGAGGGACAGAACGCTCACGACGACGACCGTCACGGCCGCGGCGCGCACCCTGGCCTCGCGCCACATCCACAGGGTGGCGATCAGACCCAGGACGAGCAGCGGCCATCCGAAGTAGGCGTTCTCCTCGGTGGCGTTGATGCTGACGTCCTGGCCGGGTGTGGCGGTGCCGCCGATGGATTGGGCCGGGAACTGGAACAGAGCTTTGACGTCGTTGCCCATGTTGCCGTGTTCGAGGAACGAGTAGCTCTGCGGCCCGAAGAACTGCCAGTACAACGGAATCGCGACGAGCAGCAGCGTCAGGATCGCGGCTGACGGAAGGCTTTTCGACGCGTTCTTCACCGCAGGAACGAAGCTTCGCGGGCTGCCGAGGTAGTAGGCGAAGGCGAACACGCCGAACGCGATCGCGAAGATCAGCAGCGGCTCCTCGCCCAACATGATCTGCAGCGCGACGACGAGGCCGAGCGTGATGGTACTGCGGCGGGTGGGGCCGTCCTGTGCGATGCCGATGACGAGCGATGCGATCACCGGCAGCAGGAACAGGACGACGAAGTTCGGGTGACCGTTGGCGTGCGACACCATCCCTGGGGCGAACCCGCAGAGCGCTCCTCCGAGTGCCGACGCTCCCTTCGAGGCGCCGACGCGTCGCGAGAACAGCCAGTACCACGCGTACGCGGTGCCGCCGAGGCCCGCGGTGAGGGCGATGGCCCACGTGACGGTCGGGCCGAACAGCAACGTCACGGGTGCGAGCGGAATCGACAGCCCGAACATCGCCGTGTTGGCCATCAGGTTCACGCCGAGCGGGTAGTTCTGCAGATCGCTCGACATCGGATTGTCGAGGTGCGCGACCGCATGCGCTGCGACGGCGAAGAACCATTCCCACATGGCCTGGTCCTGGCCGCTGTTGTACAGGTACCCGCTCGACAGGTTTCGCCACTGACCTTGCAGGACGAACAGGGCGCCGACGGTGAACGCTACGGCGGCCGCGAGGTCGGCGCGGTCGAGCCGTCGCCGCGCCCCGGTCTTCTGTTCCTGCGTCGTCCCCGAATGCTCGAGAACGGTCTGGTCGGTGGTTGTCATCGAATCGAACGTTACGTGAACGTTATGTGTTTTGCCTACGAAACTCGTGTGACCAGCGCAAACGGTCCGATGTCGGTGACGGTGAATCGCGGATCCTCGAACAGCGACTCGTCGAACGTGACGGTGTAGCGCCGTACGTTGGGGTCGTTCGGGTAGACGTCCTCGGCAAGGCGCAGTGTGTAACCGTCGGCGCCGCGGCGAAACAGGAAGGCGTCGGGAGCTGTCCATTCGCTGCTGTCCATCGCGGCGACGAGCTCGTCGGGCGACCCCAGCTCCGCCCAGTCCTCGATGGCTGCGGCCCGCTGATCGAACTGAGCCAGCGGATTCGCGTAGTGCGACGTCAAACCCTGAAAGCCGAAGTACGGGTAGTAGCTGAGGAAAGACGTGTCTGCCGTCAGCACGATCGTCTCGTCGCGAGGCTTGCCGAGTTGCTCGCCGATGGCCTTGTCGACGTCGCCGTAGTACGACACCGCGCTCGGTGGCCGCTTGTCGGCGCGCACGCCGTCACCGTCGGTGTCCTGGTAGGCGACGGTGATCTCGGTCTGCAGCACCTGCGGGATGTTCTGGGCGAATGCCAACGCCCCCACGGCCGCGACGACGACCGCTGCGGCCTTGAACCGTGCCGGCTCGTTGATCGCCTGGTAGATCGCCTTCGAGCCCTCGACGAAACCGAAAACGCCTGCGGCGCCGAGCAATACGATCAGTACCGCTTCGAGTCTGAAACTCAGCAGCGTCGTTCCCGCGACGGTTGAGGCCATGGACAGCAGCGTCCACAGATACACCGCGACGACGCCGATGGTCAGTGCCTGTGCCCGTCGCGACGTGGCTGTCCGCACGGCGAGCCACAGTGTTCCGATCATCGTGAGCGCGCCGAGGAGCGAGAACTCGAACATCGGGAACGGCAGTGTCGCACCGGTTTCCGGTAGATAGTGCAGCGCGGTGCCGGACGTCGCCGGTGTACCGGTCAGCGCATCGACCAGATACGGCAGCCACACCGTCAGCGCGACGAGCCCGGAGATCACCGCGATCACGGCGAGCCTGACGACGACGGGTATCGCTGCGCGCCACGTCTTCTCGGCGCGAATGCCCAGGAACGCCGAGACGATCGCCATCAGTACGACGGCGAACGCGGCCATCCCGAGGTAGAGGGTGTAGAACGTCGCAGCGAGACCGAGGAACAGACCGGTCCCGACGACAGCGCCCCAGCCCCAGTTGTTGCCCGCCTTTGTCGGCATCGATGGACCGCTGTCGCCGTCTATCGGATGCCGCGGACCATCGATGCCGACGAAGCCGGCAGTCACCGGCCGATTCAGCGCACCCAACGCGAGCAGGAAGGCCGGCGCGATCAGGAGAGCGATGACGGCACTGTAGGCCTCGGGAGATGCATAGGCGACGACGAGAGCCGTCGTGACCGCGGAGACCGCGACGGCCAGGTCCGCGCGAACCAGCTGGCGCCACAGTGTGTAGGCGACGACGGCAGTGACGGCCAGGAAGCCGATTGCGAACGGCTTGAACACTTCCCAGCCGTCCATGCCGAGCAGGTTGCCGACGCGTCCGCCGATCCAGAACCATCCAGCCGGGTAGAACGGCGGGATGTCCGCGTACGTCATGTCGCGCAGCGCAGCCGAATCCGTCAACCGCGTCAGGTATTCGGTGCGAAACTCCTGGTCGACGCTGATGCCGAACAGATAGAGTTTCGTTGCCGCCAAAGGCATTCCGAGCGTGACCGTCACGAAGCCGGACAGGCCCACCCACGTGAGCCCGCGTGCCAGCCATGCACGAGTGCCGCGTCGGTACAGCACGATGGCCGCACCGACCAGGGCTGCACACACGACCTGTCCGAGCGTCGTGAGTGCCCGTGTGACGTTGGACGAGTTGAACGCCGGCCACTCGACGAGCGAGAAGGCGTACAGCCCGACCGTCGCAACGACTGTCGCGACGAGAGCGGCCAGTACGCCGTCGACGGCGGTCCCGAGCGCTCGTTTCATCTAGATGGGCAGCTTGCGGAAGATGGGCCGCGGGACGTGCCGCAGGATCATCATCACGAAGCGGAACGGTCCGGGTGCCCAGACCAGGTCCTTGCCCTTCTGCGACGCGGCGACTGCCAGCGCGGCGATGTCTTCCTTGTCGACGGTCAGCGGTGCTTCCTTGACGTGGGCGCTGAACTTGGTGCGCACCATGCCCGGGCGGATGACGGTGACGCGAGGACCGAACGGGCGCAACGCTTCTCCGAGTCCGAGGTAGAAGCCGTCGAGACCCGCCTTGGTGGAGCCGTAGACGAAGTTCGAGCGACGCACGCGCTCACCGGCGACCGACGACATGACGATGATGCGTCCCGACGCCTGTGCCTTCATCTTCTCGCCGAGCAGCACGCCGACGGAGACGGACGCGGTGTAGTTGATGTTGGCCGTCAACACTGCCTTGCGCTGGTCCTGCCACAGTTCCTCGGCGTCGAAGTCGACGGCGAATGCCACGATGGCGACGTCGACGTCACCCTTGGACCAGGCTTCGTCGATTACCTTCGGGTGCGACGCGGTGTCGAGAGCATCGAAGTCGATGACGTCGACTGCCTTGGCGCCCTTGGTCGTCAACTGTGCGACGGCACTGTCGCGCAGCGGGTCGTTCGGCAGAGCCGCAAGGATGACGCGGGCGGGCGATTTCGCCAGGTACTCCTCGGTGATGGCGAGACCGATCTCGCTGGTGCCACCGAGTACGAGAATGGTCTGCGGATTACCCACAGCGTCGATCGTCACAGCAATTCCAACCTTCTGGCCATATCGGAGGCGAAAACGCCTGTGGGGTCGACGGATCGGCGGACCTTGATCCACTCGTCGATCCGCGGGTACATCGCGTGGAAAGTCTCGGCGGTGGTCCGCGAGTCCTTCGCCGTGTAGAGGCGTCCGCCGAATTCGAGGACGCGCTTGTCGAGTTCGCGCACGAATTCGTTCAGCCCCGGCTTGATCGGGAAGTCGACGCAGATGTTCCAACCCGGAATCGGGAAGCTCAGTGGCGCTTTGCTTCCCGGACCGAACAGCTTGAAGACGTTCAGGAACGAGTAGTGACCCGAACGCTGAATGTCGACGATGATCTTCTTGAACTCCTCGACGGCCTCCGGCGGCACCACGAATTGGTACTGCAGGAATCCCTTGGATCCGTAGGCGCGGTTCCACTCACCGAACATGTCGAGTGGGTGGTAGAACGCCGTGAGGTTCTGCACCTTGTTCCGGTAGTTGCCCGCCTTGCGGTACCAGACCTCGCCGACGGCGGAGAACGTGTACTTGTTCGCCAGACCGTTCGGGAAGATGTCCGGGAACGTGACGAGAGGCTTGGCGTTGAACCGCAGCGGATCCTTCTGCAGCTTCTCGGGCAGCTGATCCAGTCGAGCCAATGATCCACGTGAAACCGCAGCGCGACCCAGCTTCGGGGGAGCGGCGACGGCGTCGAACCAGGCGCTCGAGTAGTCGTAGTTGTTCTCGCTGCCGTCGGTGTGGAGCGCGATGGTCTCGTCGAGAGTCTGCGTGACGTCGCCGTCGGCGATGAAGTACGCGGTCTCCGTCGGCGTCATCTCGATGGTGGCGCGCAGGATGATTCCGGTCAGACCGTTTCCGCCGATCGTGGCCCAGAACAGCTTGGAGTTGCGGCCGGCGGGGGTGAGGTGACGAATTTCTCCGTCGGCGGTCAGCAGTTCCATCGAGCGCACGTGGTTGCCGAAGCTTCCGGCGCTGTGATGGTTCTTACCGTGGATGTCGCAGCCGATGGCGCCACCGATGGTGACCTGACGCGTACCCGGCAGCACCGGAACCCACAGGCCGAACGGCAGGGCCGCACGCATCAGAGCGTCGAGGCTCACACCGCCGTCGACGTCGACGATGCGCGTCGTCGCGTCGATGCTGTGAATGCCGTTCAGCGCGGTCATGTCGACGACGAGGCCGCCGGAGTTCTGAGCGTTGTCACCGTACGACCGGCCCAGGCCACGTGCGATGACGCCGCGGCGAAGGTGGGACGGCTTGCTGTCGTTCTGCTCTGCAACCTGCTTGACGGCCTTCGCGATGAGCTCGGGGTCCGAGGTTGAGAGCACCTCACCCGTCGAGGGCGCCGTGCGTCCCCATCCGGTGAGTGTGCGGGTGTGCGTGGGTAGCGGCGCAGTGTTCCCGGCCTGGGGTTCCAGGGGGAAGAGTGCGTCGTCGGCTGTCGTGGACATCGGTGTAGAGGGTACCCGCTTCGACGGGTCACTCCGCAGGCTGCGCTGAGGCTCCGGGGTGAGGGCTAGTCTCTGTGGTCGTGTCCACCCAAGACGACCGGCCGACCGGCGACGAGCATCACGCGCCTCTCCCCGTCGAACTGCCACTTACCGAGAACATCGCCGACGAAGCGCTCGACCTGAAGACTCAGATTATCCGATTCCTGGCGACGGGTGTGCTGTCGGCTGTTTTCGACTTCTCGATCACGATCGCGCTGCAGTACGGACTCGGCCTGCAGCTGTCCATCGCCAAGGCGGTCGGATTCGTGGTGGGAACAACCGTCGCCTACCTGATCAATCGGCGCTGGACGTTCAAGGCGGAACCGTCGAGAGCTCGGTTCATCGCTGTCGTCCTGCTCTACGCGGCCACGTTCGGGGTGCAGAACCTGCTGTACACGGTGTTCGGCCACCTGTGGCCCGAGGAAATTCTGTACAGCGCGGGCGCTTTCGTGATCGCCCAGGGCACCGCGACGGTCATCAATTTCGTCGTGCAGCGTGCGGTGATCTTCAAGATCCGCTGATCCGCGCAGGTTGCAGCGGCTGCGCGGGTTGCAACGTGCGCGTGTGCTGGAAGGTGCGCGGTCAGCCGTCGTATTTGGGTAGGTATCCGGCGGTGATGGCGTCGGCGAGCGAGGGTGCGGCTTTGTCTTTGTCCGAGAGCTGATACTCCAACGGTCGACCGTCGCGGCCGTGGGTGGGCCAGGTGATCGCCAGGTCCGGATCGAGGGGGTTCAGGTCGCGGTCGAGGGACGGGGTGTACTCGATCGAGCACAGGTACATCACCGTCGAGCCGTCTTCGAGGGACAAGATCGCATGCCCGAGACCTTCGGGCAGATACACCGCGCGCCGGTCGACGTCGTCGATGAGCACACTGTCCCACTGCCCGAACGTGGGCGAACCAACCCGCAGGTCGACGATCACGTCCAGGAACGCACCCTTCACGGCGGTGACGTATTTCGCCTGCCCAGGCGGGGTGTCGGTGAAATGAATCCCGCGCAGCACCCCGGCTGCGGACACCGAACAGTTCGCCTGCTGTAGCTCCAACGGTCGCCCGATCGCCTCCTCGAACGCGGTCGATTTGAACCATTCGAAGAACACGCCACGATCGTCACCGAACTGGCGAGGGGTGAACTCGTAGGCGCCGGCGATCTTCAACTCGCGAAAACTCACGTCTTATTTCCCTCGGTCGAGCAGTTCGAGCAGGTACTGCCCGTAGCCGGATTTGACGAGCTTCTCCGCCCGCTCACGCAGTTCGTCGTCGGTGATGAACCCGCGACGCCACGACACCTCTTCGGGGGCGCCGATCTTCATGCCCTGGCGTTCTTCGATGGTACGGACGAAGTTGGAGGCGTCGAGCAGGGAATCGAAGGTGCCGGTATCGAGCCAGGCGGTGCCGCGGGGCAGGACCTCGACGCATAGTTTCCCGGCATCGAGGTAGTGGCGGTTGACGTCGGTGATCTCGTATTCCCCGCGCTCGGAGGGCTGCAGATCGCGGGCGATGGTGATGACGTCGTTGTCGTAGAAGTACAGGCCCGGCACCGAGAAGTTCGACTTGGGGACCTTCGGCTTCTCCTCCAGCGAGATCGCTCTGCCGGCGTCGTCGAACTCGATGACACCGTAGGCGCTGGGGTCCTTGACCTCGTAAGCGAAGACGGCGCCGCCGTCGATGGAATCGAAGCGCGAGAGCTGCGACCCCAAGCCGGGGCCGTAGAAGATGTTGTCCCCCAGGACGAGGGCTGCGCTGTCGCTGCCGATGTGGTCCGCGCCGAGTACGAAGGCTTGCGCGAGACCGTTCGGCTCGTGCTGGACCTGGTAGGTCAGGTTGATGCCGAACTGCGAGCCATCGCCGAGCAGACGTTGGAACTGGTCTGCATCCTGCGCGGTGGTGATGATCAGGATGTCGCGGATGTTCGCCAGGATCAACGTCGAGAGCGGGTAGTAGATCATCGGCTTGTCGTAGACAGGCACCAACTGCTTACTGATCCCCATCGTGATCGGATGAAGACGCGAACCGGTACCACCGGCCAGAATGATTCCCCGCATGACGTGCATCCTCCCAGATCAGGACTGCAGCTGCTCGCCCGCTATCACTGCCACGGGATGCGATACGGCTGGTCGTCCGGTTCGATCGGCCAATTCGCGGGCCAGTCGACCATCGGATCGGCTCGAAGTTCGGAAACCTCCGGAGGTATCGGCCGGGCGTCGATTTCGATGCGGTCCCACGTGGTGTCACCGGCCGCGACGTGTGCTGCATATATCTTCAGCTCACCGGACGCACGAGGGGATCGAGACAGCCGGTCCAACAACAGCGCGGTGACGGCGGTACGCGGCCGCGGCGCACCCACGTCGACGCTGTCGGCGTGACGACGTGTGTTCTCCAGCAGGCCGACCGCGTCGAGCACCCGGTTGTACGCAATCCCCGCGACAGGCTCGCCGATCATGCGTCCTGCCACGGAGCTGTGCCTTCACCGACGGAGAATTTCTCGTCGGGCGTCAAGACCACCGGAGTGATGTCGGCCGTCTTGGCGGTATCGACGGCCATCTTCCCCCTGTCGAGAGCTTGGTTGAACGGTTCGAGGTGGTGGTCTATTCGTCGGCTGATCTGCCCTTCCGGATCGGTGATAGCGTCGAGAAAACGACCGAACTGGTCGACGGCGTCCTCGATTCTGCGTACGAGGTCCATCGTCAAGTCCATTGTCTTCCAAATGATCTCGACAATGCTCGCCACTTGCCAGGCTGTCCCGACGAACGGAACCTTCTTGAGCGCGACCTTCATCGCGGATCGACCGGAGCCCAGGTCGACTTCGGCTTCGAGCATCTCGGCGAGCTTTCCGACGACGGTTCGGACGCCGTTCTTGATCTGTTCGGTGATGATTTCCGACAGTGCGTGAATCGTTCGTCCGCACGGCCCTTCCCAGTACATCGCTGCGACTTGCCGTTGTGAGTAGTCCGAGAATGCTTGTGCGGCCAGTCCGTCCCAGTATTCGTCGACGCGGCGGACCCCGTTCTCGAGCGATTCGGCGGCGGCTTCCATGGCGCTGCCCGCAATGTCGAATGCTTCGCCGAGGCGTCTGATCTCGTTCCAATTACCGCTCAGTGGCAGCGTCACTTCGTTCAGCGGACTCCACCCGCTCAGTTCGAAGATCGTGCTGTCCACTTCCCCGAGCCACCCGGCGGCGTCGTCGATCACCTCACGGGTTTCGTCGACGGCCGGATTCGGTGGGGGATAGCCGATGCCGGAGGGTCCGCCGTAGTCGACCGGGGTGGGGTAGTCCTCGACGGCACCGACCGCAGGACTTTCAGAGGTGCCTGGTTGGGGTACCGGAACCGGAATCAAGTCGGTGTGGGCATTGAGGGCGTCGTAGTTCTTCTTTTCCAGGTCGACGTAGAGCCAGGCGGCCTTCCGAAGTTCGTCGCCGATGTAGCAGCAGTTGGCGGACAGGTGGACGTGCCGCGATCGCGTGTACTCCTGGTAGTGCGCGATGAAGGGTGCGAGGCGTTGAAGGACTTGACCGGGGATGGTCTCGCTGAGTCCTGCGTGTTCATCGATGTAGCGGTGGCTTGCCAGAGTCTGTTGCCCGATGCGGTCCGCGAGCTTGCCCAAACCCGCGACTTCGCTCGCGTAGACGCGGAAGACTTCTTTCGTCACTCGGCAGCTCCTACGGTCGGATCGCTTCGTCGAATGGTCGAGATTATGGTGTCGGCAACTGAATGGTCCAGAGATCGGTCGAGACCTTGGTGTAGTTCGACCATGAAGACAGCGATAGGTGCCGTCGCAAAGCCTGTCGTGGCCACGACGTCGAACGTGGCTTCGGAGGGATCGCAACTTTCGCTGCGGTGAACGTTCTCCGCGCGAACTGTGTATCGAACGGCAGGCTCTCCATCAATTGTGATGGAGAGCGGTCCGGAATAGTGCAGAGTGGGTGCGGGTGCATCTGAGTCTCCAAAGATGATCTCGGCACCGTGGGCTGCGTCGAGAGCTGCGTCGGCAACGGTCGATCCGCTTCGGCCGGTCATTCCCGAGACGGCCAGGGACGATCCGTCCGATTCTGGGCAGTACTTGTAGCCGTAGTCACCGATGGCCCCGTAGACGACCGATTCACCGCCGGTGCTCCAACCTGCAACCCCGCCTGAGAAGTTCCGCCAATCCGCCGGTATGTCGTACGTCAACCCGAACTTGGTGGCGATGGGCTGTGGCTGCCCGTCGGGAACGTCGATTTTCGGCGGCGGGAATTCCATCGACGGAAATCCCGACGGCAAAGGTGGATCTGTCGTTCGGACGACCGAACCTGCGGGCCGCGGCGACGTCGTACCCGCCACGCCCTCGTATCTTCCCGGCACCTCCGGCGCCAGTTTCGGTATCCCCCACAGCACCAGGTTGAACACCGCCAGGCTTCCTGCCAGCAGCAGAAGCCGTCTACGCAATCCCATATGCACTCCCCCCGAAGTCGCGCCGAACGCTAACACGACGTCCCGACGAACCCGCCGGGACCGGTAGGGTCATGACCATGAAACTGCTCGTGACCGGGGGCGCTGGGTTCATCGGTGCAAATTTCGTCCATCAAACCGTCGCCGAGCGGCCTGACGCCGAAGTAACGGTGCTCGACGCCCTGACGTACGCGGGAAATCGGGAATCGCTCAGCTCGATCGAGGACCGAATCGAGTTCGTGGAAGGCGACATCGCCGACCAGAAGCTCGTCGAGAGTCTGGTCAGGGACACCGATCTCGTCGTGCACTTCGCCGCCGAGTCGCACAACGACAACAGCCTCGCCAACCCGTGGCCGTTCGTGCACACCAACGTCATCGGCACGACGACGCTTCTGCAGTCGGTCCGCGAGCACGACGTCCGCTACCACCACATCTCCACCGACGAGGTCTACGGCGACCTCGAGCTGGACGACCCGGCGCGGTTCACCGAGTCGACGCCGTACAACCCGTCGAGTCCCTACTCGTCGACGAAGGCGTCGAGCGATCTCCTGGTCCGTGCATGGGCGCGGAGCTTCGGAGTCCGGGCCACGATCTCCAACTGCTCCAACAACTACGGTCCTTACCAGCATGTCGAGAAGTTCATCCCCCGTCAGATCACCAACATACTGTCGGGCCGACGACCCAAGCTGTACGGCGAAGGCAAGAACGTCCGCGACTGGATCCACGTCGACGACCACAACAGCGCGGTCTGGACCATCATCGACAAGGGTGTGATCGGCGAGACCTACCTGATCGGCGCCGACGGCGAGAAGAGCAACCGCGAGGTCCTGGAGACCATCCTCGAAGAGACCGGCCAGGCCGGCGATGCCTTCGATTTCGTCACCGATCGCCCGGGCCACGACCTTCGCTACGCGATCGACTCGACCAAGCTCAGGACCGAATTGGGTTGGACGCCACAGTATGTGGACTTCCGCAGCGGTTTGAAGGCGACCGTCGACTGGTATCGCGAGAACGAGGAGTGGTGGCGCCCGCAGAAGGACGCGACCGAATCGGCGTACGCGCAGACCGAGTCGGTTCTGTCCTAGCGGGACATGCGATTTCGGAGTAGCAGGTAGACGCCACGTCGCATGAACGACGTGGCGAGCGCCTTCGCGTTCCCGAGCCGTACGTCGGCGGCGGACAGCAGGCCCGGATGAGCTGCGCTCAGGCTCCGGTGGAAGTCCGCGGCCTGGCGTGCCTGTTCCGTCGCGAGTCCGACGCTCCACTGGCCGGAATTGATCCGAAACGTCGCCAGCGGCTGCGGTATCGCGACGACGTCGCCGTGCAGTGCGACGCCGATGAACGTGGCCTGGTCGATCAGATAGGGATGAGCGTTGTCCCACAGCCCGATTCGCTCGAGAACCTCGCGCTTCATCATGACGCAGCCCGGTTCGCCGAAGATGTTGGCGCCTGCCCGAACTGCGGCGCGCGCAGCGTCTCGACCGGACGTCAACCCCGACAATCCGTCGAGCCCGCGGGCGGCGATGAACGTCTTGCCGTAGGCGTCGATCAACGTGCGTTGCGACGCGACCAGCACGGCCGAGGGGTGCTCGTCGAACGCTGCCACCTGCGCGGCGAGCGACGTGGACAGGATGGTGTCGTCACCGCACACGAGCTTGATCAGTTCCCCGCCTGCCTCGGCGGTGACGCGATCCCAGTTCCGCTTGGCGCCGCCGCCCGCTTCGGTCGTCAGCACCCGGATGCGTGGGTCGTCGTACTTCTCGACGACGGCCATCGTCCCGTCGGTCGACGAGTGGTCTGCGATGATCAATTCGAAGTCCGTGAACGTCTGTCCCAGAATCGATTCGATCGTCTCACCGATGTACTCGGCATTGTTGTACGCCGGGACGACGACGGATACCCGTGGGCTCATGTTGTTGTCTTTCTGCGAAACGAGAAATCGCGGTAGCCGAAGAAACTGGCGACAGCCATGATCGCCGTGACGACCAATTGCGAAGGGATGGGCGGGAAGTGAAGGAACGACACGGCGACGGTCATCAGTGAGATGTTCGCCAGGAACGCCCCGAAGTTGACGACGAAGAACCGCCACAGGTCACGTAGGACGTGGCCACGCACTCGGAACACCAGGTAGCGATACATCGCGAACGCGCAGAGCACGTTGCACAGATATCCGAGCACGATCGCGGCGTGGTACCCGAAGCGCTCGCCGATCAGCAATTGCCACAGGATGAACCACGCGGTGCCGAGCGCTGTGTTGACGCCGCCCACGAGCAGGAACGCGAAGGCCTGGTTCTTGATGATTCGCATCAGCGGCCCAGGTGTGCCGCTCATTCCGGCCGGAGGGGCGCTCACCGGCTGACTCCGAGTGCGCGACGCGTCGCTTCCAGTGTCGACGCGATGCCGGCCGGCAGTGTGCGATGGGTCCGTCGGTCGATCTCGGGCCACACCGTCGACCGCAGTCGCAAGTCGCGCCCCTGGAACGCGGCCAGCGGTGATGCGGCGAGGACCACGTTGGGGCGTCGTCGAAACACGGTTCGGCACGCGCCGAGAATGGAACCGATGGTGACGGCGTGACCCGACGCGAAGATCTTGACCGTCGGGGGTTCACGACGCGACTTCGTCAATGCCAATGCGTCGGCGACCATTTCGGCCGCGTCGGACACGAACAGGTAGTCGCGCAGCGTATCCATCGGGACGTAGATCGACACCGGAGATGCCATCAGATATCCGCGGCACAGATGCGAGATGAGCCCCTGCGGCTTCGCGAGGTTCTGCCCGGGTCCGTACAGGTTGGCGAAGCGGCCCATGACGACATTGACGTCGGTTGCGTCGCCGAATTGCCGTGCGATGTCCTCGGATTCGAGCTTCGCTCGGCCGTAGTCGCCCAGCGGCACGGGCGGGCTGTCCTCGTGGTGTGGCGCACCGGACGCGCCTGCATACACCCCACCCGCCGACGAGGCGAGGAACAGTGTGCCCTCGCGAGACCTGTTGCCGATCGACTGGGTCAACGCACGAATGAGGTCGTTCTCGGCGTCGAACTCGGCGAGGGTCGTTCCGTTGACCCCCGCGCCCGCGGCCCACACGATATTCCAGGGTTCACCGTCGTCGAAATTCTCGAAGAACGACGAACATTGTTGTTGTAAAGCGTCTTTCGCCGATTCGTGATTCGACCACGGTACGGCCGACGTCTGGACGGCGTGGCCGCGTCGACGAAGCTCCCGCGAGACCGCCGATCCGAGCAGTCCGCCGCTGCCGACGACCCACGTGTATGTCGTTGTCACGCGGGCGAATCGGGGTCGGAGGCGCGTTCGGTGCGGCCGAGCGGCCCGTCTGCGGGGTCCGCCACGATCAGGTACGGCGGCTTGCCCATCGCTGTCTTGACGTTGACGCCGACGTACTCGGCGACGATGCCCAGGGAGAACAGCGTCGCGCCGAAACCGAACAGCAGCACCACCATCGTCGACGCCCACCCGCGGACGACGGTGTTGGCGTCGAACAGTACGTAGGACGCGAGAACGTACGCCACCAGTACGAGACCGAGCAGTGCGAACGCTATTCCGATGAAGCTGACGAGTCGCAGTCCCTTGGTGCCGCTCGAGAGCACCATGCGCCAGAAGTGGGACAGCAGCGTGCGCAGGCGATATCCCGACCGTCGGTCGACTTCCTCGCGCAAGGTGACGGGACTCGTCGTGACCTCGCCTGCGATCCAGCTGAGCGCCACGTCGAGATACGCCTCCGATCCGGCGTAGGCGGCGACGGAGCGACCGACCTCGCCAAGGACCAGACGAAAGCTCTGATAGTCGACGGTGTTGTCCGCGGCGAGCGCTTTGGCGATGACCCACTTCGATCCGCGCGATGCGGCGTTGCGCCACAAACCATGGGGCGCAACGTTCGTCGGCTTGGCGTACACCAACGAGGACTGGCGATCCAGTGCCGTGTCGAGCAATCCACCGATCTCGGCGGGGTCGTGTTGGCCGTCCTCGTCCATCGTGACGATCCATTCACCACCACTCGACGCCATACCCGCCAACGTCGCGGGATGCTGCCCGAAGTTCCGGCTCAGCCAGACGCCGCGAACGACGTCGTGTTTGCGGACGAGTTCGCGGATCACGTCGGCGGAACCGTCGGGTCCGTGGTCGAACACGAGCAGCACTTCCTCGACGACCATCGGCCGCCCACCGGGAGTCTGCGTCGGCTGGGTCAGCGGGAGGATCTCGTCGACGAGTGCACGCAGCGTCCGCTCGCCCTGATAGACGGGCACCACGATCGAGATGCGGTGCGGGTCGCGGGATGAATCGGACGGGGGCATCACGGGGTATGAGCCTATCTGCTCGGACTCGTCGTACTGGGTTTCGACGAGGTCGGTTCGTGGATTTCTTCGAGGACCGTCGCCCCACGACGATCCGTGCGTCGTCGCCTCACGTCCAGAACCACCAGTAGACCGAGAACGACGATGCCGCCCGCCATACCGGCGAAGCCGATCCGTTGACCGGGTGGACGGAAGTCGATCTTCAGGTCGGCGTCGGATGTTCCAGGTGGTAGGTCGACGTACAGGAAGATGTCGCCGATGCCTTTCGTCTGCAGTGGTTCACCGTTCAGCGTCGCCGTATAGCCGGGCCAGGCGAGCCGCGCGAACACGACGCTGCCACCGTTCGGGGAGGTGACGCGAACCTCTTCGGAATCCGCGGCCGACGAGACCGACGTCGCGGTGACGCCGACGGTCGCCGAGATGCGGCCCTGGTCGCTCGGAAGCGGTCCCGCGATGCGCTCCAACACGTACGTCTGGCGAGCCGAGTCGGCGGTGGGCGGCGTGACCCATTTCCACCCAGGCGGCGCGGGCTGGTCGTCGATCAGCGGGTACTGGTTCTTCTGCAGTACGACGCGGTCGAGCCGCATCAGATCGGCATAGGTCTTGCCGGTGTAGGCGTCGACCTGAAAAAGGCGCCGATAGGCGTCAGGGCAGGTGGATCCTTCGTGCTCGAAGCAGAGCAGGTTGGCGAAGTCGAGATAGCCGACGGGTGTGTAGGCGTTGACGTAGTCCAGGTCCAGCACCTTGGCCGAATTGCCGTACACCTGTGAATGCCACGGCAGCCGAGGGTCGTCGGGTTCCGAGGCGCTGGTCTCGGTCAACTCACGATTGCCGAGCTGCAGCGTCGACCCCTCCCACTTCGGAAACTCCGAGCGCGCCTCCGACTGGGACGCGGGCAGCCACCACTTGTCGAACGGCGGGTCGTAGTTCGCGACCTGATACATCGCGACGGGCGCGATCGTGACCAGCAACAACGCGGCCGTCGCCCTGGACCCATATCGCCGAGCCAGGAACAGCGCCAGCCCGCCGACGACAGCGATGAGCATCCCGGACACGAGGTGACGGCCGAACAGCTCCGGCCCCGACGAGCCGGCGCGCAGCACCAGAATCAGGACCAGCAACGACGCCGCCAGAATTCTGGGTCGCAGCCGCGAGAGCGTGCCGTAGCGGCTGAGGATCGTCGTCACGAGTATCAACGCCAGGATGGCGACGAACGGGAGGATTCGCGCCGGCCAGCGGATCGGGCCGATGTCGCTGGGGCCGGCGGTGAAGACCAGCACGAACACGAGCAGGATCAGTGGGGCCGTGAATTCGCGAAGAGCGGCGGGAACGCGTTGCCACGCGACGAACGCCAGCGCCGGAACGAGGAACCACGCGATGTACGTGACGGGAGACGCTGTCGTCTCACCAGTCCAGGACTCGATGCTCGTCACCGACGACGGGATGCTCGCGGTCAGCGTCTCCGACCAGGGTGCCGTCAGAAAATTGTCGTTGAAGGCGCCTTCGACGCCGCTGCGCCAGGTGACGGCCGACGTCAGCACTCCGGGCAGGAAGGTGATCGCGCCGCACGCCGCGGCCGCGATTCCGACCGTCGCCACTCGTGCGGCCGGCTGCCAGCGACGCTGGAACACCCACTCGCCGATCGCCAGCGAGCCGATCATCACGCCTGCCATGACCGCGGCGTGCACGTAACCGACGCTGATCGCGAGGTAGAGGAAGACGAACGGCAGAATCGGGCCGGAGCGGCCGCGTGCGTAGGAAATGGAACTTGCCCAGGCCTGCATGATCCAGGCGGTGCCCATCAACGCGGTGATCCACGAGGTGTTCTCGAAGAACAGCGTGAATCCGACGAACGGCGCGCTCGCACCCGCGACGGCCGCCCACGCGGGACGCGCCCCGTACGCGAGTCCGACGCGGTACACGCCCCAGGCCAGAACGATCGAAAATCCGAGCTTCACCGACGTCGCCAGCACGACGAGGTTGTCGACGGACGGCGAGATGTAGTTGATCGCCATCTGTACCGGGTTCCACAACCCGCCCTGGCCTTCGACGGGATAGTTGCCTGCCATCCACTGATCGAGAACCAGCGACGGGAAGTGGCCGTCGCGCAGGATCCGACCCAGTTGCAGCCAGTTGGGGACGGCACCCGATTCGGTGTCGTCGATGTAGAAGAACCGCGGATCGACGGCGAGGATCAGCAGATAACCCAGTACGACGACGGCCGCGACCGCAGCACCCCAGGCCAGGCGTTCGGTTCTGCTTCCGAGCCCAGGATCTTGTCCGTGCTGCATCGTGCTGGTCGTCACTGTTCGCTCCGTATGTGATCAAGGGCCGTACGACTGTATCGTCCGTGCACCTCGTCAGCCGAAAGACCAGGCCGTACCGTGCGTCGGGACGGTCTTCCACAGGACTGTGCGACCATGGTCTCCGGCGAGGTTGCCTGGCAGGACGGCTTTGCAGGAAAATCGACGAAGATGGGGTTTCTCGAGGTATGGACGGCACTGCTCTGAATCGTCCCGATGCACCACTCGGTGGGTCCGCGGCAAGCGCGGTAGGACTCACGGCGCAACGAACGCTGTTCGACGGTCCGTCCCCGCTGGTCAGCGCCGATATGTACGCCACCGTGGCGAAGGGCAACGCCGAACGTTCGCGGTACGTCGCGAAGCTCGCCAAGCGCACCGTCGTCGAAACCAACAGCTACTTCGGACGCTTCCCGGCCAGCTACTGGCAGCGATGGACAGAGGTGACCGAGGCGCGGTTCGTCGCGACCGTCACCGGTTCGGGCCGCGTCGACGTCGTCGCCACCGACTACAAGGGCAAGAAGCGGACCGTCGCGAGCACGACCGTCGACACCGACGGCCAGCCCAGCCGCCTCGTGCTGACGGCCAAGGTCACACAGTTCCTCGACGGCGGCGCGCTGTTCGTCCGCTTCACGACGACGTCCGGCGAGCTGTCGGTCGAGGATGCCGAGTGGACCGTCGACGCACCCGAGAAGATGCGTCCGACATCCGTCGTCATCTGCACGTTCAACCGCGCCGACGACTGCGCCAACACTGTCGCCGCCATGGCCGACGATCCCATCGCGCTGCACGGTGTCGACAATGTCTACGTCGTCGACCAGGGCACCGACCAGGTGCAGACGCGTCCGCTGTTCCAGCGCGTGCAGGCCGAGCTCGGCGACAAGCTCGTCTACATCACCCAGCCCAACCTCGGCGGTGCAGGCGGATTCACGCGCGGCTTGTACGAGGTGCAGGGCAAGGGCGGCGATCCGGCCAACGTCGTGTTCATGGACGACGACGTGCTGTGCGAGCCCGAGGCCATCGTCCGGATGAACTCGTTCGCCAACAAGACCGTCGAACCGGCGATCGTGGGCGCGCAGATGCTCTACCTGCTGCACCCCGACCGCGTCCACGTCGGCGCCGAGGTCGCCAATCTGCAGCGGCTCGAGGCCGGCCTGCACGTCAAGAATGCGATTGCCGACAAGAGTGCGCTGAAGAAGAAGCAGGACATGCGCGTCGACGCCGGTTACAACGGCTGGTGGTCGTGCCTCATCCCGTCGGAGATCGTGTCGCAGATCGGCTACCCGCTGCCGCTGTTCTTCCAGTGGGACGACATCGAATACGGATACCGTGCTCGCGCAAACGGATTCGCGACGGTGACGCTTCCCGGCGCGGCTGTCTGGCACGCGGATTTCGCGTGGAAGGACTGGGACGAGTGGCACCGCTACTTCAACCTGCGCAACGGCATGATCACCGCGGCCCTGCACGGCGGACTCGACGGTAGGCAGCTCGCGCGTCAGCTCGGCACCGACCTGTTCCGCTACCTGGTGTCGATGCAGTACGGCATGGCGTTCACGCTGATCAAGGCGGTCGAGGACTTCCTCGTCGGTCCGAGCAAGCTTGCCGACGGCGGTATGGACGCGGCGGCCGCGATCCGACGAGAGCGCTCGGCGTACGACGAGACGAAGCGTTACGACGCCAACGCCGTCCCCGGAGTCCGCCCGGCCGACATGTTCATCACGCCTGCCGGTCCGCACCCGAAGAAGAGCCTCGAGTGGGCCGTGTTGGCCAAGCGCGTGCTGAACCAGTGGCGTGGCCGGGTCGTGCCCGGCCCGGTGGCGATCAGCGCCGACGACGCCCATTGGTGGCACGTGTCGCTGTTCGCGCATGCCGTCGTGACGGATCGTTCGCAGGAAGGCGTGCGAGTGCGCAAGCGCGACAAGGCTGCTGCGATCGACCTGGCCAAGCGTGGCGTGACGGCGTTGCGCCGGCTACGGACCGAGACGGACAACGTCTCGGAGACCTACCGAGTGTCGATGTCGGACCTGACGAGCCGGGACAACTGGACGCGCCTGTACAGCTGAGGCGGCTGCGCCGCACGTGCGCGCGAATGTACAGCCCGCTATACGGCGGTCTCAAGCGGTCATCGCAACGAGCGTCTTGTCGTATGCCTTCAGAGGAGTATCCCATCCGAGGGTCCTACGGGGACGGTTGTTGAGTAGGTCCTCGACCTCGGCGAGCCGTTCCGGGGAGTGAACGGACAGATCGGTGCCTTTGGGAAAGTACTGACGAAGCAGTCCGTTGGTGTTCTCGTTGGTGCCACGTTGCCACG
>NZ_QGNK01000012.1:0-182111 GCF_003336925.1 Rhodococcus sp. Eu-32
ACCGGTCGCGTGTGCTTCAGGTGTCCATCGATGCAGCAGCCGACACATCACGGGAAAGACAGCCATCGGCGTCAGCGCGGAAACGAGTCAAACCACTGCATCGACGAACCATTCCAGTATCACTGCGTGGGTAGTTGGCCCAGGGTCGTACCAACCACGCACGGGCACCGCAGGCGCATCACTCCTCGGCAGGCGCCTCGTCCGGATCGCCGCCCTTGATCGACCAGAGCAGACCGTCGAGCTCCTCCGGCTTGACGAGCACTTCGCGGGCCTTGGAGCCTTCGCTCGGCCCGACCACTCCCCGGTTCTCCATGAGATCCATCAGCCTGCCCGCTTTCGCGAATCCGACGCGGAGCTTGCGCTGCAGCATCGACGTCGAACCGAACTGACTCGTCACGACGAGCTCCACCGCCTGCAGCAGCACGTCGAGGTCGTCGCCGATGTCCGGATCGACATCCTTCTTGTCCGACGCCTTGGCCGCGGTGACGGTCTCGTTGTATTCCGGCTCCGCCTGGTTCTTCGCGAAGTCGACGACAGCGCCGATTTCCTCGTCGGTGATGAATGCACCCTGCAGACGCGTCGGCTTTCCGGCACCCATCGGCAAGAACAGGGCGTCGCCCATTCCGATGAGCTTCTCGGCGCCCGGCTGATCGAGAATGACGCGCGAGTCGGTGAGCGACGACGTAGCGAACGCGAGTCGTGACGGCACATTCGTCTTGATCAGACCGGTGACGACGTCGACGGACGGTCGCTGCGTGGCCAGCACTAGGTGGATACCGGCCGCACGCGCCTTCTGCGTGATGCGGACGATCGCGTCCTCGACGTCGCGGGGCGCGGTCATCATCAGGTCGGCGAGTTCGTCGACGATCGCCAGGATGTACGGGTACGGCCGGTACACGCGCTCGCTACCGAGCGGCGCCGTGATCTCGCCCGACTTGACCTTCTTGTTGAAGTCGTCGATGTGCCGGACCTTGTTGACCTGCATGTCCTGGTAGCGCTGTTCCATCTCCTCGACCAACCACGCGAGCGCCGCCGCCGCCTTCTTCGGCTGCGTGATGATCGGGGTGATGAGGTGCGGGATTCCTTCGTACGGCGTCAGCTCGACCATCTTCGGGTCGATCAGGATCATCCGCACTTCCTCGGGCGTCGCGCGTGCGAGCAGCGAGACGAGCATCGAGTTCACGAAGCTCGACTTACCCGAACCGGTGGAGCCGGCGACGAGGAGGTGCGGCATCTTCGCGAGGTTCGCGCTGACGAAGTCTCCCTCGATGTCCTTGCCGAGCCCGATCACCAGCGGGTGGTGATCCTTGCGCGTCGACGGCGCGGTCAGCACGTCGGCGAGACGCACCATCTCACGGTCGGAGTTGGGCACCTCGATGCCGACGGCGGACTTGCCCGGGATCGGCGCGAGGAGACGCACGTTGTCGGTGGCCACTGCGTATGCGATGTTGCGATGCAGCGCGGTGATCTTCTCGACCTTGACACCGGGACCGAGCTCGACCTCGTACCGGGTGACCGTCGGGCCTCGGGTGAAGCCGGTGACCGCGGCGTCGATCTTGAACTGCTCGAGTACCTCGGAGATGGCCTCGATCATCGCGTCGTTGGCCTGGCTGCGCGTCTTGGGCGGATCCCCGTCGATCAGCAGCGACAGCGACGGCAGTGTGTAGTCGCCGTCCACGACGCGATCGACGACGATCTTGTCCTCGTCGGACGTCGGCTTCGGTTCGGTCGCCTTGACGACGGGCTTCGGCTTCGGACGGGAAGGCGCGTCGGCAGCAGGTGCCGCGACGGGTTCCGGCGTGGGTTCGGGTCCCGGCGGGATGACCTCGGTCGGCGCCTCGGGCGGCGGCGTTCGACGCGACCGCGGGCGCTTGACCGGGACGTATTCCTCGGTCGGATAGTTTTCGGCAGGAGTGGAGCCTGTGGAACTGTACGGATCGGCACCGTCGACGGGGTAACCGTCGAGAGCGCTGTCGTCGTAACCGCCGTAGCCGTCGTCGAATTCGGACCCGAAATCGGCGGGGTCGTAGTCGCCGTACTCGTCGCCCCGGCTGTCGGTGCCGAACAGCGACCGCATCCGATCCGGGACGTCACGGACCGTCGTTCCGGTCAGCAGGAGTACGCCGAACAGCCCGGCGAGGAGCAGCAGCGGAACGGCGAGCCAGACCGTGACACCGTCGGCCAGCGGGCCGCCTGCGACGTAGCCGAAGAAGCCGCCGCCCGTCGCGCGGCCCGCAGAATCCGCGGGCGATCCTGCGGCCAGGTGCCACATTCCGAGAATCGGCAGAGCTACCAGAATCGAACCGAGAACCAGCCGGGGGCGAATCTCGGGGTTCGGCTCGGACCGCATCAGTACGACGGCGAGCGCCACGCCGAGTACCGGCACGATGTACCCGGCGTCGCCGACGAGGGCGCGTACCGCGATTTCGATCCACTCACCGACGGGGCCGCCTGCGCTGACCCAGACGGCTGCTGCGACGACGACGCTGACGGCGATCAACCCGAGGGCAATGCCGTCGCGGCGGTGACCGTGCTCGATGTCCTTGGCCTTGCTGACCGTCCGTGTCGTCGCGCCGACGCCCTTGGCTGCCATCGACCAGGTCGACGAGATGCCGCGGCCAACCGCGTTCAGCGCACCCCCGCCGGACTTCTTCTTGGCGGGCCTGCGTGCAGCCGGTGTGCGCGTGGTGGCTTTCGCCGGGCTGGACTTACGCGGTGCCGTGGCTTTGCGTGGTGTCGACACCGTCCGCGTCGTTCGTCCTCCGGAGGACTTCCGCGATCCCCCCGAAGCACGCGACGTCGTCGAATCCCCGGCACCGCCGGCTCGCGAACTTCGAGTGCTGGTCTTTCCTGCCATGCCCTCAGGCTAGTCGCAAGAGCACCTTCGAAACCATCCGCAACACGAGTAACAGGCTAGAAGCTGCGATCGAGTTCTCGGACAGCGTCGACGTCGGCGGCGTCGCCGTCGGCCTCGATCACGACTTCGGAGCGGCCGAACGCATCCAACAGCAGCTCCGACGGCAACCCGATCAGGACGACGGATCGATCGCCCTTGCTCACCGTCGCAGTCCGGCCGTCAGGCGTGCGAAGGATCACGCCGACGCCTGCGCCGCGATACGCGAGACGTCCGATCTTCGACGCGATCGACCACAGCTTGTTCTCCATCGCCTCCGAGAGCACGCGCGGCTCCCATCCCGGCCGAGCGCGCCGCAGGTCCTCGTGGTGCACGAACATCTCGCCGACGTTGATCACCGGATCGAGCACCTTGAAGGGCGACCAGACCGGGGGTCCCGACGCGACCGCGGCCACCAGTTCCGGAAACGGCTGTCGCGCCACGCCCTTCTGGACCCGTTCGGTGTAGCCGGCGAGGAAGGGCAACAGAATTCCCGGCGCCGCGTCGAGACGCCGTTCTCGAACGACGAGGTGCGCGGCGAGATCGCGTGCGGTCCACTCTCCGCACAGCGTCGGCGCGGACTCCCCCACCGCGGTCAGAGTCGAGACGAGTTCGGCGCGTTCGTGTTGTGCGAGGCTCACACCGATACACCGTACGTGCCCCGTCGGCGATGCGCCGCAGGGCGAGCCGTAATCTCGGGCCGGTGCCGATCTCCGAAATTGTGATCATCCTCGTTGCAGGACTCGGTGCCGGAGCCATCAACGCCGTCGTCGGCTCGGGAACGCTGATCACGTTCCCCACGCTCGTCGCGTTCGGCTATCCGCCTGTCGTGGCGACGATGTCCAACGCCGTCGGACTCGTGGCGGGAGGCGTGTCCGGCACGTGGGGATACCGCCGCGAACTGCGCGGCCAGTGGAACCGACTGCGGTGGCAGATTCCTGCGTCGTTCCTCGGAGCTCTGCTCGGTTCGTGGTTGCTGCTGCACCTTCCGGAAACCGTGTTCGCTGCAGTCGTTCCCGTGCTGCTCGTCGGGGCACTGATCCTGGTCGTGGCGCAGCCTCGGATTCAAGCCTGGGCGCGATCACGGTCGGAGGCCGCGGGCAAGGCAGCCGACCACGTCGGCCGAGGGCATCTCGTGATGCTGACGATCGGAACCTTCCTCGTCGGCATCTACGGCGGTTATTTCACTGCGGCGCAGGGGATTTTGTTGATCGGCGTGATGGGAGCGCTGCTACCGGAGTCGATCCAGCGCATGAACGCGGCGAAGAACCTGCTGTCGCTGATCGTCAACATCGTCGCGGCCATCGCGTACACGATCGTCGCGTTCGACCGGATCAGCTGGGCCGCAGCGGGATTGATCGCCGTCGGCTCTCTGGTCGGTGGGTCGATCGGCGCTCGCTACGGACGGCGCTTGTCCCCCACCGCACTTCGTGCGACCATCGTCGCGCTCGGCATCATCGGCCTGTGGCGGTTGTTGGCCTGAACGACCGATGCGTGCGTAGTCGGTCCGGAGACCGACTACGCACGCACGGATACTGCAGGAGCGTTATCCCACTTCCATGACCGTCGGGACGATCATCGGCTTGCGGCGATACTTCTCCGCCACCCACCGACCGACGACGCGTCGCACGGCTTGCGCGATGCGGTGCGTGTCGGTGACGCCGTCGGATGCGAGGCGCTGCAGCTCGGCTTCGACGAGCTGGCCGGCTTCCTTGAGCGCGGCCGGGTCGTCGGAGAATCCGCGGCCCGACACCTCGGGAGCTGCGACTGCACGTCCGGTCGTCGAATCGACGGCGACGGTGATCGCGATGAAGCCGCCCTCGCCGAGAATCAGGCGGTCCGACAGCGTGGAGTCGCCGACGTCGCCGACCGACAGACCGTCGACGTAGACGTGGCCGACCGGTACCTGGCCGACGATGCGCGCGAGACCGTCGACCATGTCGACGACGACGCCGTCCTCGGCGAGCACGACGCGATCCTCGGCCACACCGGTGGCCTTCGCGAGCGCGGCGTTGGCGCGCAGGTGGCGCCACTCGCCGTGCACCGGCATGGCGTTGGTCGGACGCACCGCGTTGTACAGGTACAGCAGCTCACCGGCGGATGCGTGTCCGGAGACGTGCACCTTGGCGTTCTGCTGCGTCACGACGGTGGCGCCCCGCTTCGCGAGACCGTTGACGACGGCGAAGACGGAGTTCTCGTTGCCCGGAATCAGCGACGACGCCAGCACGACGAGATCGTTGGCCTTGACGTTGATCTGGCGGTGCTCACCGCGAGCCATACGCGACAGCGCCGACAGCGGCTCGCCCTGAGATCCGGTGGAGATCAACACGAGTCGGTCGTCCGGCAGCGTCGCGGCGACGTCGACGTTCACCTCGAGACCGTCCGGAACCCGGAGGTAACCGAGGTCCTGAGCGATCTGCATGTTGCGAACCATCGACCGGCCGACGAACGCGACGCGGCGGTTGTAGCGCTCGGCGACGTCGATGACCTGCTGAATGCGGTGCACGTGGCTGGCGAACGACGCGACGATGACGCGTTGCTTGGCCTTGCCGATGACGGTGTCGAGGACACCGCCGATCTCTCGCTCGGGAGTGACGAATCCGGGCACCTCGGCGTTGGTCGAGTCCACGAGGAACAGGTCGACACCCTCGTCACCGAGCCGCGAGAAGCCTGCCAGGTCGGTCAGTCGGCCGTCGAGGGGCAGCTGGTCGAGCTTGATGTCACCGGTGTGCAATGCGAGGCCCGCGTCGGTACGGATCGCGATGGCCAACGCGTCGGGAATCGAGTGGTTGACGGCGAAGTATTCGCACTCGAACGGCCCGTGGGTCGTCTTCTCCCCCTCGGTGACCTCGACGAGGTTGGGGCGCAGCCGATGCTCACGGCATTTCGCGGCGACCAGCGCGAGCGTGAACTTCGAGCCGACGACGGGAACATCGGGACGCAGACGCAGCAGGAACGGCACCGCGCCGATGTGGTCCTCGTGGCCGTGGGTCAGCACGACGGCTTCGACGTCGGCCATGCGGTTCTCGATGTGCCGGAAGTCCGGGAGAATCAGGTCGACGCCGGGCTGCTGGTCCTCCGGGAACAGGACGCCGCAGTCGACGATCAGCAACTTGCCCTGGTGCTCGAACACCGTCATGTTGCGGCCGATCTCGCCGATGCCGCCGAGCGCGACAACACGCAGGCCCTTGAACGGTGCCTTCGGCGGCGTCCCGAGACGCTCGGTGGGGTCTATCTCGCGACGGTTGTCCGGTCGCTGCGTCCGTGCCGAGTTCTGCACGACGGGTCGTGACTGCTGGGCGGGACGTGAAGTGGGCGGTCCTGCGCTTCGAGTTGCGCGGCCGCGTGATCGTGCTGGTCTGCTCATACAAGTACTCCTGCTGCCCGCAGATCTGCTGCGAGCAATTCGATGTGTTCGATGCTCGGCGGCACCTGGGGAAGTCGTGGTTCACCGACGTCGAGGCCGATGAGACGCAGTCCGGCCTTGGCCGCGCTGACGCCACCGAGGCGTGCGACGGACTTGATGACCGGGATGAGGCTGACGTTGATCGCCTGTGCGCGGGCGATGTCGCCCATCATGAACGCGGTGTGCAATTCGCGTAGGCGAGCGGGAACGAGGTGTCCGATGACGCTGACGAAGCCGGTGGCACCGACCGACAGCCACGGAAGGTTCAACGGGTCGTCTCCGGAGAAGTACTGCAGGCCGGTCGACGCGATCAGCTCGGCGCCCGCGTTGAGGTCGCCCTTGGCGTCCTTCACCGCGAGAATGCGGGGATGGTCGGCGAGACGACGCAGAGTCTCCGTTTCGATCGGGACGACCGAGCGCGGAGGGATGTCGTACAGCATCACCGGAAGGTCGGTCGCGTCGGCGACGGCGGTGAAGTGCGCGTAGATGCCCGACTGAGGCGGACGCGAGTAGTACGGGGTGACCACGAGGAGGCCGTGCGCGCCTGCGCGGGCTGCGTCACGAGCCAGTTCGACGCTGTGCGCGGTGTCGTTGCTACCGGCACCTGCGATGATCCGAGCGCGGTGGCCGACGGCGGCGATGACAGCGCGCATGAGATCGAGCTTCTCGTTCTCGGTGGTGGTGGGAGACTCGCCGGTCGTACCTGCCAGCACGAGACCGTCGTGGCCCTGCTCGACGAGGTGATGCGCAAGACGCACGCCCGCGTCGATGTCCAGCTTTCCGTCGGCCGAGAACGGGGTCACCATAGCGGTGAGCACCGTGCCGAACGGAGACTGGATGGGCGGAGCGGCATCACCGTATGTCATGGTCGGAAAGGTTACCCGGTGGTCTCGACCGCTTCGATCAGACCTCGGTGACGAACGGACTGTGCGCCACCTCCGAGCCGTCGGCGAGGACCGAGATCTCGAAGTCGCCGAAGACGTCCGGCGCTACCGTCGCCAGCTGACGCAGACACGCGACGGCGACGCGTCGAATCTCGACGTCGGCATGCTCGGACGCGCGCATCGACACGAAATGACGCCACGCCCGGTAGTTACCGGTGACGACCACCCGGGTCTCGGTGGCGTTGGGCAACACGGACCGAGCCGCCTGACGCGCCTGCTTGTTGCGCATCGCCGCACCGGTGACGCCCTCGAGCTTGTGCTCCAGCGCCGCGAGCAGTTCGGCATAGGCCTCGCGGGAGGCGTCGGTCGCGGACGTGAACAGCGCTTCGAGCTCGGGATCGCCTTCGATCGCGGGGGGCACGATGACGTTCGCGTCGCGCTCGTTGACGAACCGCTGCGACAGCTGCGAGTACGAGAAATGGCGGTGACGAATGAGCTCGTGGGTGCACGAGCGCGAGATGCCGGTGATGTAGAAGCTCACGGACGCGTGCTCGAGCACCGACAGATGCCCGACGTCCAGAAGGTGCTGGAGATACGACGCGTTCGTCGCCGTCCGCGGGTTCGGCTTGGACCAGCTCTGATAGCAGGCGCGCCCGGCGAATTCGATCAGCGCTTGTCCGCCGTCGGCGTCGGTCTCCCACGGGATGTCCTCGGGCTGGACGAAATCGGTCTTCGCCACCAACTGAACCTTCAGCGAAACCGTCTTCGACACCGCATCCCTTCCGCCCCTGCTGCTGAAATATCAGTGCGACTGTAGTCGTACGTCACTGTGACGCCTTGCGTGACGTCAGTTATGACGTCACACTGGCGTCATGGAACTCGATTCGTACACCGCGTCGTTGCGTGCCGACCTCCTTGCCGCGGCTGCCCTCGGCGACGAACGGACACGACAGACCGCCGACGCCCTCGGGTCTGCAGCCCAGGCGTCGGCCAGGTTGATGTTGCTGCAGGCCCTGTCCGATTTCGCCGAGGAGATCTCGGCGCTGATCGACGGCCACTCGGTGCACCTGCGTCTGACCGGGAACGAGGCCGTAGCCGATGTCACCCGTGACGTCGACCCGGCCGAGACCGAGGCGACGACACCCGAGCCCGAGGACTATCCGACGATGGAGGACGTCACCGGCGAAATGCGACGCGTCACGCTGCGCATGGTCGAGCACGTGAAGGAACGGGCCGAGGAGGCCGCGTCGATGAACGGGGTGTCCCTCAATTCGTGGCTGTCGCAAGCGGTTCAGGGCGCGTTGCGCGACCAGATGCGCAAGGAACGTCCGTACTGATTCAGTTGCTCCTCGTCGATTCGGTGTTCTCACGCCAGGCACGCTCGAACGGCAGCCGCCAGGCGTTCGGAGCGATCAGCTGATGAATGGCATTGGGACCCCACGATCCCGGCGCGTACTGACGCACGGGCGGCGGGTCCGCGAGTAGCGGTGCCGACACCTCCCACAGCCGTTCGATGCCCTCGGCCGTCGTGAACAGGGTGTGGTCGTCGTGCATTGCGTCGAGAATCAGTCGTTCGTAGGCTTCGAGAACGTCTGCGGCCCTTTCGGTGTCGCCGATCGCGAACTGCATGCTCAGTTTGTCCAACTTCATGCCGGGGCCGGGGCGTTTGCCGTAGAACGACAGCGACACCTTCGACGCGTCGGCGAGGTCGAACGTCAGGTGGTCGGGACCTTGTGCGCCGACGCCGGAGCCTGCCGGGAACATACTCTTCGGTGGCTCGCGGAACGCGATGGAGATGATGCGTTGTCCCTCGGCCATCTTCTTTCCGGTGCGTAGGTAGAACGGCACGCCTGCCCAGCGCCAATTGTCGATTTCGCACCGCAACGCGACGAACGTGTCGGTCTCGGAATCGGGTGCCACGCCCGGTTCCGAGCGGTAGCCGTTGTACTGCCCGCGTACGACCTTGCGCGGATCGAGGGGAACCATGGATCGGAAGACCTTGTTCTTCTCTTCGCCGATCGCGCCCGGTTCGAGGGCAGTCGGCGGCTCCATCGCCATGAACGCGAGGATCTGGAACAGGTGGGTGACCACCATGTCCTTGAATGCTCCGGTCGACTCGTAGAAGTTGGCGCGGCCGTCCAACGACAGCGACTCGGGAACGTCGATCTGAACGTGGTCGATGAAATTGCGGTTCCAAATCGGTTCGAACAGACCGTTCGCGAACCGGAACGCCAGAATGTTCTGTGCGGGTTCCTTGCCCAGGAAGTGGTCGATGCGGAAGATCTGCTCCTCGTCGAACGTCTCGTGCAGTCTGGCGTTGAGCGCGATCGCGCTGTCCAGGTCGGTGCCGAACGGCTTCTCCATGATGATGCGTGACCGCTTCACCAGATCGGCCTCGCCGAGCATGTCCACGACTGCCAGAGCGGCCTTCGGCGGGACGCTCAGGTAGTGCAGGCGTCGGACGTCGGGCCCGAGTTCCGTTTCGGCGTGTGCGACCGCTTCCGCGAGCGCGGCAGGCCCGTCCTTCTGCGAGACGTAACTGAGTTTGCCTGCGAATTCCCGCCACTGCTCCTCGGACACCTTACGAGACGAGAACTCGTCGATCGCTTCGAGTGCCATCTGCCGGAACTCGTCGCTCGTCATCTCCTCCAGCGACGTTCCGACGACGCGGATGCGCGGCGCCAGATCGGACAGAACGAGATGCATGAAGCTGGACAACAGCTTTCGGCGTGCCAAGTCGCCGGTCGCTCCGAACAGCACGACGACCTGGGGTGGCAGTTCTTCGGTGGGCGCGGTCATGAAATGAATGGTGTCATCATCACGCCGACGCCGCGAGTGCTGCAACCAGATCCCCACGCTCCCCGATGACGATGGTCCCCAGTTCGAGCCAGTCGGCCATTTCGCGTAGTACAGGCAGGAGCCGGTCCGCGATGACGGCCGCGTCGCGGTCGCCGTCGACGAAGGCCCCGAGAACTTGCAGTTCCGATCGGGCTCGGTCGCCCTTGAGGTCGACGCGCGCAACGAGTTCCCCGTCCATGAGAAACGGGAAGACGTAATAGCCGTGAATGCGCTTGTGCTGTGGGGTGTAGATCTCGATGCGGTAGTGGAAGTCGAAGATTCGCTCCACCCGTGGCCGAAAGAAGATCATCGGGTCGAACGGGCACAGCAGAGTAGCACCGTTGGCGGAGCGGGGAATTCGTGCGTCGACGTGCAGGTAGGCAGGCGCGCCCCACCCGTCGACCTCGACGGGTTCGAGCGTCCCCGCCTCGACGAGGTCGACGATCGCCGCCTTGGTCTGCCTCTGCGAGAGTCGGTAGTAGTCACGCAGGTCCGGTTCGGTCGCGATTCCCAGTGCCACAGCGGAATTCGTGACGAGCTGGCGCACGGCATCGGCTTCGTCGACGTTTCGAGCGAGGATGTCCGCCGGGATGACCCGCTCGGTGAGGTCGTAGTGCCGGACGAAACCGGCGCGAGTACCGACGGACACGACACCGGCTGCGAACAGCTGCTCGCACACGACTTTGACGTCACTGCGATCCCACCACGGCCCCTTGCGGCCCGGCCGCTCCACGTCCAACGCGCGCTCGATCTCGCCTGCGCTGGACGGACCCGAGTCGGTGATGACGGCCAGAATGTCGTCGGCAAGAGTGGGGTTTCGCTCGAGCACGGACTTGGCGCCACCCCACCGGCCGTGTTCGTAGAGTTCGGTGCGCCAACGCATCAGCGGCCAGTCCTCGACGGGAATCAGCGCGGCCTCGTGCGCCCAGTATTCGACGAGCGTGCGTGGACTGCGCTTGGTGTCCGTCCACGCAGCCCTGTCCACGAGAGTGCGGTCGTACTTCCCGACGCGGCTGAACAAGGGTGCGTAGTGTGCGCGCACAAGCACGGACACCGAGTCGATCTGTAGCAGACGGTTCCTGTCGATCACTTTCTGCACAGCACGCGTCGACGCCCCACGATCGGTCACCGGATGCGGCGACGCCAATCCCTGGGCAGCAAGAGCTGTACGCCTCGCCATCGCTGCACTCATCTCGCGCATACACGCCACCTTGCCACGGGGCACCGACACGGATCGTCTCCGGCGCCCAGCCATACTGTCGCGCCATGTCCTCCGGAGTCCACCGATCCTCGGCCGGGTGCACAAGTGTTGCCGGCGTCCATGAGCCACCGCACCGGCACGCGCACACGTCCGAACACGGACGCGCCTGCTTTCACAAGCAACGGCGCGGGTCCGCCGAGACGTCAACCCATCAGCGTCGCCGCGAGGGTTCCTCCGAGCTCGTAGCAGGAATCGCGGGCCGACTTGTCCACGGCCGTGACTTCCACTGCAGCAGAGACTTGTTCGAGCGCCCACCCGGTCACGATCTTCGAAATGGCCGTGACCGCGCCCGTCGTGTCGTTGTTGCCGTGCACCCACATTCCGTACGGACGCCCGGCGATCGCGTCGAGGCACGGGTAGTACGTGGTGTCGAAGAAGTGCTTGAGCGCCCCGCTCATGTAACCGAAGTTCGCGGACGTGCCGAACAGATAGCCGTCGGCCTCCAGCACGTCCGGCACCGTCGCGCCCAGTGCAGGGACACTCCGAACCGTCACACCCTCGATTTCCGGATCACTTGCTCCCGCCAGAACCGCTTCCAGCAGTTCCCGCGTCGACGGGGACGGCGTGTGATGGATAACGAGGAGTGTGGTCACTTCGACGCCGACTCCGCACGCTCCAGTGCAACCGCGCGCTTCATCGTCTCGCGAGCCCGACCCCGGTCGCCCGCGTAGTCGTACGCCCGAGCCAGCCGGTAGGAATTGCGCCAGTTGTCGGGGTCCTTCTCCCACTCCCCCTTGACCTGCTGGAACAGCTCGTCGGCGGCGTCTCGGGAGATGCGTCCCGACGGCATCCGCGGAAGATCGGACACGTCGAGCTCGAGATCCTCGTCGCGAACTCGCGACGCCAGGTGCTGGTGCTCGAAACCTGCCTTCAGCGTCGCCCACACGATCCACAGTCCGATGACGGGAAGCAGAATCACTCCGACACCCAGCCCGACGTTCACCGCACCACCGGTCTGGATCAACGAGACACCGCGTCGACCCAACAAGTAGAAGTAGAACGCCAGAATCGCCACCATCACAGCGATGGTGAGCAGGATCTTCGTCGCCTTGTTCATGGGTTCTACAGATCCAGGAACGGATCGAGTCCGACGGTCAGGCCGGGACGACCGGCGATCTCCCGCACACCGAGCAGCACGCCCGGCGCAAAGGACGTGCGGTCGAGCGAATCGTGACGGATGGTCAGCGTCTCGCCGAGGGTTCCGAACAACACTTCCTGATGCGCCACGAGACCTGCGAGCCTGATCGAGTGAACGCGCACTCCGTCGACCTCCGCGCCGCGGGCGTGATCGAATTCGGCCGTCGTGGCGTCGGGACTTTTCGCGACACCTGCCTTCGCACGTGCGTCGGCGATGACCTCGGCGGTGCGGTACGCGGTACCCGACGGCGCATCGGCCTTGTTCGGGTGATGCAGTTCGATGACCTCGACCGAATCGAAGAACCGCGCGGCCTGCTCGGCGAAACGCATGGTGAGCACAGCTCCGATGGCGAAGTTCGGTGCGATCAGAACTCCCGTCTCGGGGGAGCCTTCCAGCCAGGACCGCACGGTCGCGAGTCGCTCGTCGTCGAATCCGGTGGTGCCGACGACGGCGTGGATTCCGTTCTCGACGAGGAACCGCAGATTGTCCATGACGACGTCGGGATGGGTGAAGTCGACGACGACCTGCGTGGAGGCGTCGACGAACGTCGACATCGAGTCGCCCTGATCGACGGTCGCAACTAGTTCCAGGTCGGATGCGGCGTCGACGGCAGAACAGATGGCCTGCCCCACCTTGCCACGGGCTCCGAGAACGCCGACCCGGATAGGTGCTTCTGAACTCACGACTGCTCCACTCTGTGCTCCGACCGGAAAATCCATGCAGGTGGAAGCCTACTGACTGTGGAGCCGTCGTTCGTACGCTGGTCGCGCGTCACCCTCCGAAGAGGTTCTTCGCCTTGAGGGTCAGTTCGTACAGCCCGTAGGCGAACGGAACGGCGACCCAGATCCAGGCCACGACCATCACCGTTCGTTGACGTGTCTCGTTCATGCCGACGCCTCCTTCTCGTAGAACTTCTCGTCCACCGGTTTGATCAATTCGTTGGCGACGAACCCGATGACGAGGAGAGCGATCATCACGTAGAACGCCGGGAGATAGCGGCTCGTCGAACCGGTGTCACCCGCGTCGGCGATGGCGTTGACGATCAGCGGGCCCAGCACGCCTGCGACCGACCACGCGGTCAGCAGTCGACCGTGGATGGCACCGACCTGATACGTGCCGAACATGTCCTTGAGGTACGCGGGCATGGTCGCGAAACCTGCGCCGTAGAACGACAGGATCAACAGCGCCGAGATCAGGAACAGCACCTTGTTCGAGTTGGTGAACAACGCGATGTACAGATACAGCAAGGCACCGACCCCGAGGTACAGACGGTAGATGTTCTTCCGTCCCACCAGGTCCGAGACCGACGACCACACGAACCGGCCGATCATGTTCGTCAAGGACAGGAAGGCGACGAAACCGGCTGCGGCAGCAGCCAACGACTCGGCGGAGAGGGCGTCGGGAAAGAAGTCCTGGTAGATACCCGACGCGCGCTCCAGAATTCCGATGCCGGCAGTCACGTTGAAGCACAGCACGATCCACAGCAACCAGAACTGCGGGGTCTTGACGGCATTCGCAGCCGAGACGTTGTGCGTGGACACCAGCGGCGACGACGTGTCGGGATTCCACCCCTTCGGCTTCCAGTCGTCGGCCGGAACGCGGATGAGGACGACGCCGAGCGCCATGAAGATCGCGTAGCCGACGGCCAACACGAGGAACGTCTTGGCGATGGACGCGTTGGTGAATCCGCCGAAGCCCGAAAGCAATTGGGTCGTGAGCGGCGAGGCGATCAATGCGCCGCCACCGAAACCCATGATTGCGATACCGGTGGCCATGCCGGGTCGGTCGGGGAACCACTTCATGAGTGTGGAGACCGGTGAGATGTAGCCGATACCGAGCCCGATTCCACCGACGAACCCGTAGCCGAAGATCACGAGCCAGAACTGACCGAGGCTCATTCCCAACGCGGACAACAACAATCCGCTGACGAAGAAGATCAGCGAGACGGCCATGGCCCAGCGGGGCCCGTTCTCTTCGACGCGGGTACCGAAGATCGCCGCGGACAGTCCGAGCATGACGATTGCGAGTTGAAACGGGATCGCGGTCACGGTCCCGCTGAGGTCCGAGGCGGTCGGCGCGGAGATCGCGCTCTTGAACACGCTCCAGGCGTACGCCGATCCGATCGCCAGGTGAATCGACAGCGCCGCGGGCGGAATCAGCCAACGATTCCATTCCGGAGTCGCGACGACTCGCGCGCGTTCGAGGATGGGCAGAGTCATGCGTACCCCTAGTTCGTGGTTTCTCGATACTGTGTCCGGTTCATTAGTGAGTCAAACATCACACCACCTGATCCGGTGCAGTGGGGTCACCGGAGTCGGCGCTACCGTCGTTCGGTGACCAACGACTCGATACCGGTCCTGCAAGCAGAGAACGTCGACCTCGTGCGAAACGGGCGATACCTTCTGCGCGACGCTTCGGTGCGCCTCGAACAGGGCGAACACTGGGTACTTCTCGGCGCGAACGGAGCCGGCAAGAGCACGCTGCTGAGCCTGCTGGGCGCATTCGTCCACCCCACGCACGGGAGTGTGCACGTCCTCGGTCACCGGCTCGGGCGCGTCGACATGCGCGAGCTGCGCACTCACATCGGCCACGTCGACCCACGCCTGCGTGTCGAGCCGTCGTTGACGCTGCTCCAGACGGTGTTGACCGGGATGACGAACACTCCCGATCTGGTTCCGCGCTGGTCCCCCACCGACGACGAGGTGGCACGGGCTACGTCGTTGATCGACGCACTCGGCGTCACGCATCGCATCGATTCGCCGTGGTACACGCTGTCGCAGGGCGAACGCGGACGGGCACTCATCGCTCGCGCGCTCCTGCCGGACCCCGCGCTGCTGCTGTTGGACGAGCCCGCGACCGGTCTCGATCTTGCTGCGCGAGAACAACTTCTGACGGCGTTGGACGGCATCCGGGCCGAGCATCCCACGCTCTCGAGCATTCTCGTCACACATCATCTCGAGGAGATTCCTTCGTCGACGTCGCATGCAGTGCTGCTGCGCGACGGCCACATCATGGCCATCGGCCACGTCGACGACGTCCTCACCACCGAGAACATCAGCGAATGCTTCGATCACCCCATCGAGATCGCACGACGTAACGGGCGGTGGGTAGCCACCGCCCGAAGTCGCTAGAACGTGATGACCTGACGGATGGCGTTGCCGTCGGCCAGTTCGTCCATGCCGCGGTTGATCTCGTCGAGCGTGATTCGCGAACTGATCAGCTTCTCGACGGGAAGCCGGCCTTCGCGCCACATCTGCGCATACTTCGGAATGTCTCGCGACGGCACCGCCGAACCGAGGTAGCTTCCGACGATCGTGCGGGCTTCGGCGACGAGTCCGAGCGGCGAGATCGACGACCGCGCATCCGGTGCCGGAAGTCCGACGGTGACCGTCGTGCCGCCCGGTGCCGTCGCGGCCACCGCTGCCTCGAACGCGCGCGCATTGCCCGCCGCCTCGATGACGACGTCGGCCTTGATGTTCTGCTCTTCACGCTCGGCCGGCGAATAGGTCTGTGTCGCACCGAGTTCACGCGCGGTGGCGAGCTTGTCCGGCACCGCGTCGACGCCGATGACCTGTCCCGCTCCGACGGACACGGCCGTCAGAATCGACGCCATCCCGACCCCACCGAGACCGATCACCATGACCGACTGCCCCGGCGTGGGACGGCCCGCGTTGAGTACCGCACCGCCGCCCGTCAACACGGCACAGCCCAGTACCGCAGCGACGTCGGCCGGAATGTCGTCGTCGACGGGCACGACGGACTTGCGGCTGACGACGGCATGGGTCGCGAATCCGGACACCCCGAGGTGGTGCTTGACCTCGACGCCGTCGCGGTTCAAGCGCCGGCCGCCGTCGAGAAGCGTTCCGGCGTTGTTGGCGGCGCTGCCCGGGATGCACGGCATCTGGCCGTCGGTGCGACAGCCGTCGCACTCCCCGCACCGCGGCAGGAACGTCATGACGACGCGGGTGCCGACCGGAACGTCGTGCACTCCCGCGCCGACGGCTTCGACGCGGCCCGCGGCTTCGTGTCCGAGGAGCATCGGCACCGGTCGCACGCGGTTACCGTCGACCACCGACAGGTCCGAGTGACACAGGCCCGCGGCTTCGATCCGCACGAGCAGTTCGCCCTCACCGGGAGGTGCGAGTTCCAGCTCCGAGATGGAGATGGGATGCGAGTGGGCGAACGGCCGTGAGCGTCCGATTTCTTCGAGTACAGCGCCGCGGATCTTCATGACCCCACTCTAGGTGAGCAGAAATGTCTCCAGGTGAGTGCGAATGTATAGCCCTCTATACATTCGCGCTCACGTGCGACGACGTCGCCTACAGCGGCAGACGCGGCCTCAACAGATGCGCGACGAGTCCCGTCCACCCGGTCTGGTGCGACGCCCCGAGCCCCTCACCGGTGTCGCCGTCGAAGTACTCGTTGAACGTCGGGTGCACGCTCCACAGCGGATCGTCGGTCGATTCGATTCGGTCACCGTCGGCCGGTCGTTTGCCGTCGACGGGGCGGAACAACGACGCGAGGCCGTCGTCGATCAGGTCGGCAGCCTCGGTCAGGGTGCGGTGATTGCCGGAGCCGGTGGGAATTTCGATCGTGAACGAGTCGCCGTAGTGCCGGCCGTAGGCGCGCAGCTTGTCCGCGAGCAGCACGTTGACCGGGAACCAGATGGGCCCTCGCCAGTTCGAGTTGCCGCCGAACATTCCGGTTCTGGACTCGCCGGGCTCGTATTCGATCGACACGTGCCGTCCGTCGATCTCGTAGGTGACGGCGTCACGGTAGGACGCCGACAACGATCGAATGCCGTACTGCGACAGAAATTCTTCGGAATCGAACATGCGGGACAGCACACGCTTCAGACGTTCGGGTTCGACGAGGGACAACAGCACACGTACCTCGTCCCCGTCCTTGCGAGCGAGCAAAGGGCTCACCATCTCCGGCCTGCGCTGCTGAACCCACCGCAATCGAGCGGTCAGATCAGGACATTCCTTCTCGACCCACGACGGAATCTCCGTGGCGCCGAGGATCGGCAGCAGACCGACCATCGATCGCACACGCATCGGCGTCGCATCGCCCTCGGGCGGTACGAGAACGTCGTAGAAGAAGCCGTCCTCGTCGTGCCACAGCGAAATATGTTGTGAGCCGAACGATTTGACCGCACGGGCAATCGACAGGAAGTGCGCGAAGAACTTGGTGGCGGCGTCGTCCCACGCGCGGTCGTGTCGTGCCAGTTCGAGCGCGATCTTGAACATCTGCTGGCAGTAGAACGCCATCCAACTCGTCGCGTCGGACTGCTCGAGCCGGAACCCGGGAGGCAACGGCGCGGACCTGTTGAACAGACCGATGTTGTCCATTCCGAGGAACCCGCCCTCGAAGATGTTCGACCCCTCCGAGTCCTTGCGATTGACCCACCACGCGAAGTTGAGCAGCAACTTCGTGAAGACCCGTACGAGAAACTCGCGATCGCGGTAGCCGTCGATACGGTAGACATGCCATGCCGCCCATGCGTGTACGGGCGGGTTGACGTCGCCGAATTCCCATTCGTACGCCGGCAGTTGGCCGTTGGGATGCATCGACCATTCGCGGCACATGAGTACGAGCTGTTCCTTCGCGAAATCCGGATCGACGTGCGCGAGCGGAATGGTGTGAAAAGCCAAGTCCCACGCGGCGAACCACGGGTACTCCCACTCGTCTGGCATCGAGATCACGTCCGCCAGGGCAAGATGCTGCCAGCGCGAGTTACGCGCGCCGGTGCCGCGGCGTGCCTCGGGAGAGGGCTCGCCGACCTTGTCTCCCTCGATCCATTGCTCGACGTCGTACCGATACAACTGCTTCGTCCAGAGCAGACCGGCGTACGCGCGACGCGCCACGTGGCGGTCGTCGTCGGAGAGGTCGGGCCCGATGACGGCGCGATAGAACTCGTCCGCCTCGGCGCGCCGGTCGGCGACGACGGCGTCGAACCCGCGGCCGAACGTCTGCTCGTCCGGGGCGGCGGTCGACAAGCGTAACTTGACCTCACGGGTCTCTCCGGGTGCGACGTCGTCGAGGCTGTACCAGAACGCCGATTTCGTCCCGGTCTGCGCGGGATCGACCGCGCTCTCGTCCCCGTCGACGACGCGTCGGCCGATTCCGTCCTTGCTGTAAGCGCTTCGGTTCTCCTGCCCCCACAAGGCGGCCGCATTGGTGTCGTTGTCGCAGAACAGAACCCGAGGTCGACCCTCGGCAGCGAGGTAGTAGCGGCCGAGAAATCCGTGCTGCGCCTCTACTGCTCGTACGGCCCCGGACTGCAGATGCGACGGATCGACCTCGTCGAGCGTGCCGCGGCGCTCGTCGCGTCCCCACGCCCACGTGTTTCGGAACCAGAGGTGCGGCAGCAGGTCGACCGACGCCGCATCCGGTCCGTGGTTGGTCACCGAGATGACGATGCAGATGTCGTCGGGCGACGCCTTCGCGTACGTCACCTGCACGTCGAAGAATCGGTTCTCGTCGAGAATTCCGGTGTCGGACAGCTCGTATTCGCGATCGTCCCGTCCGCGGCTCGCGTTCTCCTCACGCAACTGCTGGTACGGGTACTCGGCCTGCGGGTAGCGGTAGAGCCACTGCATCCAACTGTGCGTCGGGGTGCCGTCGACGACCCACCAGTACTCCTTGGCGTCCTCCCCGTGGTTGCCCTCGCCGTTGGTCAGACCGAACAGGCGCTCCTTCAGAATGGGGTCCTTGCGATTCCACAGCGCGAACGCGAAGTTGAGGAATCCGAAGCGATCGCTGATCCCGCCGAGCCCGTCCTCGCCCCATCGATACGCCCGAAGGTGCGATTGGTCGAACGGAAACGACTGCCACGCGTCGCCATCGGCCGAATAGTCCTCTCGGACAGTGCCCCATTGACGTCCGGCGAGGTACGGACCCCACTGGCGCCACGGCCCGCTCACCCCGGGGGATTCTGCGAGACGTGCATGCTCGACGGAGGGCGGTGCGGCAGGAGAGTCAGCGGCGTCTGTCACGCGTCCAGTGTGCTATCTCGACGTCTCGATCGCACGCCGACCCGATCGCTCAGGCCCCGAACCACCTTGCCGCCGCTGGTGAGACGTTGTGCCACACGTGTTTCGCTTCCCGGTACTCCGCCAGACCGGCCGGACCCAGTTCGCGACCGGTGCCCGAGCGTTTGAACCCACCCCACTCGGCCGCGGGAGTGTAGACCCCGAAGTCGTTGAGCCACACCGTTCCATGCCTCAGCCCTCGCACGAGGCGTTCGCCGCGGGCAGGATCCGCCGTACGAACACCCGCTGCGAGACCGTACTTCGTGTCGTTCCCGAGTCGGAGCGCCTCGTCCTCGGTGGAGAAACGTTCGACGGTCAGAATCGGTCCGAACGTCTCTTCCTGCACGATGCGCATCGTGCGGTCGCACCTGTCGAAGATCGTCGGCAGGAAGTAACTGCCGTCGGCAAGCGCCTTCTCGTCCGGCCGCGACCCACCGACGACGAGTTCGGCCCCCTCCTGCACTCCGAGGGCGACGTAGTTCTCGACCTTCGTGCGATGCGCTTCGGACACGAGCGGGCCCGTTTCACTGGTCGGATCCAGCCCAGGACCGACCTTGATCCGGCCTGCCCGTTCGACGAGCGATGCGACGACGCGGTCGGCGATGCTGTCCTCGACTATCAGCCGTGTCCCCGCGGAACACACTTGCCCGGAATGCAGGAACGCACCGGTGAGCACGTGATCGACCGAAGTCGAGAAGGATTCGGGATCCGACGCCGCATCGGCGAACACGATGTGGGGGTTCTTCCCGCCCAACTCGAGAGCGACTTTCGTGACGTTCTCGGCAGCCGCGACGGCGATCGCGCGACCGGTGGCGAGTCCGCCGGTGAACGAGATGAAGTCGACGTCGGGATTCGACGTCAGTGCGTCGCCGATGTCGGCGCCGCTCCCCTGCACCAGAGCGACCACACCGTCCGGCACGCCCGCTTCCTGCAGCAGACGGACGAACGCGATGGTGCTGAGCGGTGTCACCTCGCTGGGTTTGAGCACCATCGTGCATCCCGCCGCGAGCGCGGGCGCGACCTTCCAGGAGATCTGCAGGAGCGGGTAGTTCCACGGCGCGATCATCACGCATACGCCGATCGGCTCGAGGACCACTCGCGAGACGACGTCGGTGCGCCCGACGTCGACCGACCGATCGGGGTCGACGCGCGCGAGGCCCGCGTAGTAACGGAAGACCGACGTGACGTCGTCGATGTCGATACGACTCTCGGCCAAGGTCTTGCCGGTGTCGATCGTCTCGATCCGGGCGAGCTGTTCCCTGTCCCGCTGCAGCAGATCGGCCACCCTCGACAACAGCAGCGCTCTCTCCGACGCGGATCCGGCGGCCCAGGCGCCGTCGTCGAACGTTCGGCGTGCCGACGCTACGGCGCGACGCGCGTCGTCCGGCGAGGCTTCGTCGACCGCGACCACAACGCGACCGGTTGCAGGATCGACGACATCGCGTGTCCGGCCGTCCGACGCACCCGACCACGTTCCGTCGATGAACAGCGAGGGTCGAAGATGCTCGAACTCGTGTGCCACGTTGCGCCTTCCGCCGGGAGCCGATCGCACTCACGGTAAGCCACCGGCGGTCCGGTAGTGGACGACGGAGTCAGGAACAGGCCGCGAGCAGGGTCGCGACGTCGGCGTCGTGCAGTCCCTCGGGCGGCGAATCCTGCAGCAGGATCTCGCGGAGCCGAGTGACGAAGCCCTCCCGGCTGATGCCGAATTCGGTGAGCACGTCGTCGTCCGGTCCGTCGACGTGCGGGAACTGTCCGGTCTCGAGATCGAGCATTCGCATTCCTTCGACGCCTCGTCGGTCAGGTGACCCCGGGGCGGTATCGAGTCGGGGGTTGCCGATGCCGCACTCCGGAGTCGAGAAGTTCATCGACCCCTCCGCACCCGACGTTACAGATGCCCGCCAAGTGGAACGATCACGAAAGTGACACGAAACGGATGCATCCCGGTTTCGGCGTGCAGTTCTCGTCGTGTCCACCCTCGCGTCACACCGAGTTTCACCGACCGACCGCTGTGGTCATTCGGCGACGCGACCGGGAAAAGAGGACGTAGCATCCCACTCGTGACCGCCCCGTTGCGCATCCTCGTCTACAGCAGCAACACGAACACGCGCGCGGACGTGACGACGGCAATCGGAACCCACCCGAACCCGTCGCTGCCCGCGTTGGAGTACATCGAGGTCGCCAGTCGGCCGATGGTGGTGCACTACCTCGACCGCGGGGGCATAGACCTCGCGATTCTCGACGGCGAAGCGGCACCCGCAGGCGGGATGGGCGTCGCGAAGGAGTTGAGGGACGAGCTCACCGACTGTCCCCCACTCGTCGTTCTGACGGGTCGTCCCGACGACGCATGGCTCGCGGAGTGGTCCGGAGCCGAAGCGGCGGTTCCGCATCCGATCGATCCCTTCGTGCTCACCGAGACGGTCGTCGGCCTACTGAGCCACTGACCGAAAGCCTTTATCGGCAAACGTTTCCCGGTTCGAGCGCACCTCACTGGACACAAGATCGACTTTCTCGCCCGACACACCTGTCTCGCACACCGAAAATCGAGACAACTCGGGGTGCGACACCGGTAGGCTGTGTTTCAGTTCACATTTTCTAACGGTCGAGTAACTCTCGCCGACAGCGTCAGCACTGCCCACAAGGCACGACGACAGAGGTGACACGCAGATGAACGAGTACATCCCCGTTCTCGCCCTGGGTGCAGTTGCTGTCGTGTTCGCGGCCGTGTCCGTGGTCGTCGCAGCAGTCGTCGGACCGAAGCGCTACAACCGGGCAAAGCTCGACGCCTACGAATGCGGCATCGAACCGACTGCGCAGCCGATGGGCGCCGGTCGCTACCCCGTCAAGTTCTACCTGACGGCCATGCTGTTCATCATCTTCGACATCGAGATCGTCTTTCTGTACCCATGGGCGGTTCATTTCGACGCGCTGGGCCTGTTCGGGCTCCTGGCCATGGGGATGTTCATCGTCAGCGCCGCGGTGGCGTACGCATACGAGTGGCGACGGGGCGGCCTGAGCTGGGACTGAACGCCTTCCGATCACCACGCACCGAGCAGGAGGATCTCATATGGGTCTCGAGGAGAAGCTGCCGAGCGGCTTCCTGCTGAGCACTGTCGAGTCTCTCGCCGGCTACGTGCGAAAGGGATCGCTGTGGCCCGCGACGTTCGGTCTCGCCTGTTGCGCGATCGAGATGATGGCGACCAGTTCCGGCCGCTTCGACATCGCGAGATTCGGCATGGAGGCGTTCCGCGCCTCACCGCGGCAGGCGGATCTGATGATCGTCGCGGGCCGCGTCAGTCAGAAGATGGCCCCGGTGCTGCGCCAGATCTACGACCAGATGGCCGAGCCCAAATGGGTTCTCGCCATGGGTGTCTGCGCGTCGTCGGGCGGAATGTTCAACAACTACGCCATCGTCCAGGGCGTCGATCACGTGGTTCCCGTCGACATCTATCTGCCGGGATGCCCGCCGCGGCCCGAGATGCTGTTGAACGCGATCCTGATGCTGCACGAGAAGATCCAGGACATGCCGTTGGGCGCCGACCGCGACACCGTCGCGCGCGCAGCCGAGGCCGCCGCGCTGGCGTCGAAGCCCACGATCGAGTCGAAGGGACTGCTGCGGTGACGGCCGATCGACGAGGAATGTTCGGTGTTCGCGGTACCGGTGACACATCTGGATACGGAAGACTGGTACGGCCGACGCACGTGGTGGGCAGCTCCGCCCGACCGTACGGCAGCTACTTCGATTCCGTTGCAGACGAATTGGAGCAGCGCCTGCCCGAGCGTGGGCTGTCGTTCGACGACGCCATCGAGAAAGTCGTGGTCTTCCGCGGACAGTTGACGCTGCACGTCCGACGCGAGCACCTCGTGCCGGTGGCGACGATGGTGCGCAACGAGCCGGCACTTCGCTTCGAGATGTGCCTCGGAGTGAGTGGCGTCCATTATCCGCAGAACTCGGGCCGCGAGTTGCACGCGATCTACCCGTTGCTGTCGATCACGCACAACCGCCGCATCAGGCTCGAAGTGTCGGTGCCGGAGTCGGATCCGCACATCCCGACGCTCGTGGGCGTCTACCCGACCAACGATTGGCACGAGCGCGAAACGTACGACTTCTTCGGCATCCAGTTCGACGGTCATCCGTCGTTGACGCGCATCGAGATGCCCGACGACTGGGTCGGCCACCCGCAGCGCAAGGACTATCCGCTCGGGGGAATTCCGGTGGAGTACAAGGGTGCCAGCATCCCGCCACCCGACACGCGACGGGGGTACAACTGATGACCGACATCGCACGACACGACAAGTCCTTCACCGTGTCCGGGCAGGACTGGGACGACATCGTCGCGGCAGCGGCCGAATCCGCAGGCTCCGCCTCGGAGGAACGCATCGTCGTCAACATGGGACCGCAGCATCCGTCGACGCACGGTGTTCTCCGGTTGATCCTCGAGATCGAGGCGGAAACCGTCACCGAAGCGCGATGCGGAATCGGCTACCTGCACACCGGTATCGAGAAGAACCTCGAATTCCGTACCTGGACACAGGGCGTCACGTTCGTCACCCGCATGGACTATCTCTCGCCGTTCTTCAACGAGACGGCGTACTGCCTGGGCGTCGAGCAACTCCTCGACATCACCGACGACATTCCCGAGCGGGCCACCGTCGTTCGAGTGATGCTGATGGAGCTCAATCGCATCTCCTCGCACCTCGTGGCGCTGGCCACCGGCGGCATGGAACTCGGAGCCGTCACGGCGATGCTGTTCGGGTTCAGGGAACGAGAGCTGATTCTCGACGTCTTCGAGATGGTCACCGGTCTTCGCATGAATCATGCGTACGTTCGGCCGGGAGGGCTGGCGCAGGACCTTCCGGAAGGAGCCGTCGAGAAGGTACGTGAACTGACGAAGGCTCTACCGATCCGGTTGCGCGACATGTCGGATCTGCTGAACGAGAACAAGATCTGGAAGGCCCGTACGAAAGGAATCGGCTACCTCGACCTGACGGGCTGCATGGCGTTGGGCATCACAGGTCCGATGCTGCGCTCGACCGGTCTCCCCCACGATCTGCGTAAGTCCGAGCCGTATTGCGGCTACGACACATACGAGTTCGACGTCCCCACCGACACCGGCTGCGACGCGTACGGCCGATACCTCGTTCGGATCGACGAGATGAAGCAGTCGCTGCGGATCGTCGAGCAGTGCCTGGATCGCCTGCGTCCCGGCCCGATCATGGTGGAGGACAAGAAGATCGCGTGGCCCGCCGACCTGTCCGTCGGCAAGGACGGGATGGGCAGCTCGCCGGGGCACGTACGCGACATCATGGACACGTCGATGGAATCGCTGATCCACCATTTCAAGCTGGTGACCGAGGGATTTCGGGTGCCCGAAGGTCAGGTGTACGTCGCCGTCGAATCTCCGCGCGGCGAGCTCGGCGTTCACATGGTCAGCGACGGCGGTACACGCCCGTTCCGAGTGCACTACCGGGACCCGTCGTTCACCAACCTGCAGGCCGTCGCGGCGACGTGCGAGGGCGGCATGGTCGCCGACGTCATCGCCGCGGTCGCCAGCATCGACCCGGTCATGGGCGGGGTGGACCGATGAGCGATCCTGTCTTCGTCCGTCTCGCGACCCCACCTGCGCCGTATCCCGACGACGTCCGCGCACGCCTCGACAAGGACGCCGACCGCGTCATCGCTCGGTATTCTCCTCCCGAACAACCTGATTCGAGAATGGCGCGGTCTGCACTGCTGCCGCTTCTGCACCTCGTGCAGGCGGAGGAGGGCTACGTCAGCCCGACCGGGATCGACTTCTGCGCGCACCGACTCGGCCTCACCGGCGCCGAGGTCGCTGCGGTGTCGACCTTCTACTCGATGTACCGGCGCGAGCCCACGGGTGACTATCTCGTCGGGGTCTGCACCAACACGCTGTGCGCCGTCATGGGCGGTGACGCCATCCACGACGCGCTGCGCGAGCATGTACCCGACGACGATCCCCTGGTCACGGTGACGCACATCGAGTGCAACGCCGCGTGCGACTACGCGCCGGTGGTCATGGTGAACTGGGAATTCTTCGACAACCAGACGCCCGAATCCGCGCGTGCCGTCGTCGACGACCTTCGATCCGGCCGCGAGGTGGTACCGACGCGGGGCGCGTCGCTGATTCCGTTCCGTGAGACCGAACGAATTCTCGCGGGTTTCCCGGACGACCGGCTCGGCGCGGTGCAGGCAGGCGGACAACCGGGGGCGCCCACTCTGGCCGGCCTACGCGTCGCGCGCGACGAGGGCATGACCGCACCCGTTGCGCCCGAGGCGACCGACAGCGGACCCGCACCGCTCGGCTCCGAGGACACCGCCGCCGCCGAGACGACGAAGGACAAGCCCGCACCTGCGCCGTCGGCATCGGTACCGCCGGAGAAAGGACGTTGACGTGCCATTGACTCCGGTGCTCAGCCGCTACTGGGACGATCCCGAATCGTGGACGCTCGACACGTACGAGCGTCACGACGGTTACCGAGGCCTGCGTAATGCACTCGCGATGCCCGAGGACGACGTCATCGCTCTGGTGAAGGACGCCGGCCTGCGCGGTCGAGGTGGCGCGGGTTTCCCGACGGGGATGAAGTGGAGCTTTATCCCACAGGGCGACGACAAGCCGCACTACCTGGTGGTCAACGCCGACGAATCCGAACCCGGTACGTGCAAGGACATGCCCCTGCTGCTCGCGACACCGCAGGTCTTGCTCGAAGGAATTGTCATCGCCGCGTACGCCATTCGTGCTCATCGGGCGTACATCTACGTTCGCGGCGAAGTGGTCCCGGTGATCCGGCGCCTGCACGCCGCCGTCGCCGAGGCGTACGACGCGGGCTATCTCGGCAAGAACATTCTCGGAAGCGGCTTCGACCTCGACGTGATCGTTCACGCCGGTGCCGGCGCCTACATCTGCGGCGAGGAGACCGCGCAGATCGAGTCGCTGGAGGGTCGGCGCGGCCAACCTCGCCTGCGTCCGCCGTTTCCCGCGGTCGCCGGGCTGTACGCGTGCCCGACGGTCGTCAACAACGTCGAGTCGATCGCAAGCGTCCCGTCCATTCTGCGCAGCGGCGTCGACTGGTTTCGATCGATGGGCTCGGAGAAGTCTCCCGGGTTCACGTTGTATTCGTTGTCGGGTCATGTGACCAGGCCAGGACAGTACGAAGCACCGCTCGGGGTGACACTACGAGAACTGCTCGGATACGCCGGAGGCGTGCGGGCAGGTCACAGTCTGAAGTTCTGGACGCCAGGAGGGTCGTCGACGCCCATCCTCACCGAGGAACACCTCGACGTCCCGTTGGACTACGAGGGCGTCGGCGCGGCAGGATCGATGCTGGGCACCAAGGCGTTACAGATTTTCGACGACACCACGTGCGTGGTGCGGGCAGTACGACGCTGGACCGAGTTCTACGCTCACGAGTCGTGTGGAAAATGCACCCCGTGTCGCGAGGGCACGTATTGGCTCGTGCAGATCTACGCACGGCTCGAAACGGGCCTCGGGACGGCCGAGGATCTGGACACGTTGCTCGACATCTCCGACAACATCCTCGGCCGATCGTTCTGTGCGCTCGGCGACGGCGCGGTCAGTCCGATCACGTCCTCACTGAAGCACTTTCGAGACGAGTACGTCGAACACATCGGCGCACCGTGTCCGTTCGACCCACACCGCAGCACCGTCATGGCAGGAGCGTTGACATCGTGACCGCCGTGACCGAAACCGTGACCGTCACCATCGACGGCATCGAAATGCACGTGCCCGCAGGCACTCTCGTCATCCGTGCCGCCGAGATGACCGGCATTCAGATTCCGAGGTTCTGCGATCATCCACTTCTCGACCCGGTCGGCGCGTGCCGCCAGTGTCTCGTCGAGGTGGAGGGACAACGCAAGCCACTTGCGTCGTGTACCACGACCGTGACGGACGGAATGGTGGTCCACACCCAGTTCAGCTCGCCCGTCGCCGAGAAGGCGCAGAAGGGCGTCATGGAGCTGCTGCTGATCAATCATCCGCTCGACTGCCCCATCTGTGACAAGGGTGGCGAATGCCCGCTGCAGAACCAAGCGATGTCGTCGGGGCGCTCCGAGTCGCGATTCGTCGACGTCAAACGCACGTACCCCAAACCGATTCCGCTGTCGTCCGAGGTTCTGCTCGATCGCGAACGGTGCGTGCTGTGTGCACGATGCACCCGCTTCTCGGAGCAGATCGCCGGAGACCCGTTCATCGATCTTCTCGAACGTGGTGCGCTGCAACAGGTCGGCATCAACGAGGGTGAGGAGTTCGAGTCGTACTTCTCCGGCAACACGGTGCAGATCTGCCCGGTGGGCGCGTTGACCGGTGCTGCCTACCGCTTCCGCGCCCGCCCGTACGACCTCGTGTCCTCCCCCAGCACATGCGAGCACTGCGCCGGCGGATGCGCGCAGCGCACCGACCATCGCCGCGGAAAAGTGTTGCGACGCTTGGCCGGTGACGATCCCGAGGTCAACGAGGAGTGGAACTGCGACAAGGGTCGGTGGGCGTTCACCTATGCCACCGAGCCCGATCGACTGACCACCCCGTTGATCCGTCGCGGCGGAGAACTCGTCCCGGCGTCGTGGTCCGAGGCACTCGCAGCCGCCGCCGGTGGTCTCGCGTCCGCAGGCAGCGACGTCGGAGTGCTCGTCGGAGGCAGATCCACCGTCGAGGACGCCTACGCGTATTCGAAATTCGCTCGTGTCGCTCTCGGTACCAACAACATCGACTTCCGCGCCCGCCCGCACAGCCGTGAGGAGACGGAGTTCCTCGCGTCCCACGTCGCGGCACGGTCGACGGACGTCACGTACAGGCGCCTCGAGCAAGCACCGGAAGTCCTGCTCGTCGGATTCGAACCGGAGGAGGAGTCGCCGATGGTGTTCCTCCGACTCCGCAAGGCCGTCCGCGCGTCGGGCCTGAACGTGTGTGCCATCGCGCCGTTCGCCTCTGCAGGCGTCGTCAAACTGGGAGCGCGGTTGATCCGGTGCGTGCCGTCCGGCGAGGCGGAGGTGCTCGACGGTCTGGCGACATCGCAGGAATCGGAGATGACCGCGGCTCCGGGAACCGTCGTCATGGTCGGCGAACGACTCGCCGAATCCCCCGGGGCGCTCTCGGCCGTGGTCCGTTTCGCTCGCGCGACAGGTGCCACGATCGCCTGGGTGCCGCGGCGTGCGGGTGACCGGGGCGCACTCGACGCCGGGGCGCTTCCCCTCGTACTTCCAGGCGGCATACCCGTCACCGACGAACGAGCGTCCGCTGGTCTCGCCGCGGCCTGGTCGGTCCCGCACCTACCCACCTCGGTCGGTCTCGACACGACCGGGATGCTCGACGCGGCCGCGTCGGGATCGCTGGGAGCGCTCGTGGTGGGTGGCGTCGAACTGGCCGACCTTCCGGATCCGTCGTCGGCGGCCGCGGCCATCGACGCGACGCCGTTCGTCGTGAGTCTCGAGCTTCGGCGCAGCCGCGTCACCGAACGCGCCGACGTCGTCTTCCCGGTGGCGCCCGTGAGCGAGAAGGCGGGTACCTTCCTCGATTGGGAAGGGCGTCCCCGTCCGTTCGACGTCGCGGTCACCGGCACGCGTGCCGTCCCGGACGGCCGCGTGCTGCACGCGTTGGCCGCCGAGATGGGTGCTCCGATCGGCCTGCCCGACGTCGCATCCTCTCGCGCCGAGATCGCGGCTCTTCCGGCATGGTCGGGCACGCGCCACGCGTCGCCGACCTACCCACCGCACCGAGCGCCGACGCCCGGTCCCGGCGAGGCAGTGCTGTCGACGTGGCGCATGCTGCTCGACTCAGGCCGGATGCAGGACGGCGAGCCGCATCTCGCCGGCACGGCCAGGACGCCGGTCGTCCGCCTGTCCGCGGGCACGGCTCACGAGATCGGAGCATCGAACGGCGAGTGGGTGACGGTGACGTCCGAGCGCGGAGCGATCACGCTGCCGCTCGCGATCAGCGACCTCCCCCATCGCGTGGTGTGGCTGCCGCGTCGATCGCCGGGCAGCGAAGTCAATGCGGCGTTGGCCGTCGGTAACGGTGCAGTGGTGCGGATCCACGCCGCAAGTGAGGTGACCTAAGTGATCGAAGGATTCGGCGTCGACCCCTGGTGGCTCGTCGTCGCCAAGGCTGTCGCAATCTTCGTGTTCTTGATCTTGACCCCGCTGATCGCGATCCTCGCCGAGCGAAAAGTGATGGCGCGCATGCAGAGTCGGGTCGGACCGAACCGCGTCGGACCTGGCGGCATGCTGCAGAGCCTCGCCGACGGCGTGAAATTGGCACTGAAAGAAGGCATCGTTCCGAAAGGAATCGACAGACCGGTCTACCTGCTGGCCCCGGTCATCGCGATCGTGCCGGCGTTCATGGCGTTCGCGGTCATTCCGTTCGGACCCGTGGTGTCCGTCTTCGGTCACCGAACTCCGTTGCAACTGACCGACTTCTCGGTCGGTGTGCTGTACATCCTGGCTGTCACGTCCGTCGGCGTGTACGGAATCGTATTGGCGGGATGGGCATCCGGTTCGACCTATCCCCTGCTCGGCGGACTGCGATCGACGGCGCAGGTGATCTCGTACGAAATCGCGATGGGATTGTCCTTCGTCGCGGTGTTCCTCCACGCCGGGACGATGTCGACGTCGGGAATCGTTGCGGCGCAATCGAACACCTGGTACATCTTCCTGCTCTTCCCGTCGTTCGTCATCTATCTGACGTCGATGGTCGGTGAGACCAATCGCGCGCCGTTCGACCTCCCCGAGGCCGAAGGCGAACTCGTCGGAGGCTTCCACACCGAATACTCGTCGCTCAATTTCGCGCTGTTCATGCTCGCCGAGTACGTCAACATGGTGACCGTCTCGGCGCTCGCCACGACGCTGTTCCTCGGTGGGTGGCACGCACCGTTCCCGATCGACCTGTGGGACGGCGCCGATTCCGGGTGGTGGCCGGTGCTGTGGTTCACGCTGAAGGTCTGGGCGTTCCTGTTCGTGTTCGTCTGGCTGCGGGCGACGCTCCCTCGCCTGCGCTACGACCAGTTCATGAGTCTGGGCTGGAAAGTGCTGATTCCGGTGTCCCTCGTGTGGATCGTTCTCGTTGCGACCGTCCGCGCCTTCCGCGTCGAGGGCTACGGTTCGTCCGCTGTCGCCCTCGTCGTCGCCAGCGCGATCGTCGCTGTGGCCGTGGCCTACGCCTTGTGGCGCAGGCGCGGTCGTGAGCCGGAACCGGCGCCTCCGACCGGTGAACTCCCCCCGTTCGACCCGATGGCCGGCGGCTTCCCCGTCCCACCCCTGCCGGGGCAGACGGTGCCGACCCCAGAGAAGGAGCGCAGCGATGCCTGATTTTCTCGGCCCCGTCGCAGGATTCGGCGTGACGTTCCGGACGATGTTCACCAAACCCGTCACCGAGTTCTATCCCGAACAGAAGGCGCCGACCGCGGCGCGCTACCACGGACGCCACCGGCTGAACCGGTACGCCGACGGCCTGGAGAAGTGCATCGGCTGCGAGCTGTGCGCATGGGCGTGCCCGGCCGACGCGATCTACGTCGAGGGTGCGGACAACACCGACGAGGAGCGCTATTCGCCCGGTGAACGGTACGGCGTGGTCTACCAGATCAACTATCTACGCTGCATCGGATGCGGGCTGTGCATCGAGGCCTGTCCCACCCGGGCGCTGACGATGACGAACGACTACGAACTCGTCGACGACAATCGCGCCGACCTGATCTACGAGAAGGATCGTCTGCTGGCGCCCGTCGAGCCAGGCGTGGAACCGGCACCACACCCGATGGCCGACGGCGCGACCGAGGCCGACTACTACCGGGGAGAAGTCCGGTGACCACGTCCACCGCCGAGGCCGTGCAATTCTGGCTCCTCGGCGGTCTCGCGGTTCTGGGCGCGGTGGCGATGGTCTGCGCGACGAAAGCCGTCTACTCCGCGCTTTTCCTCGCCGTCACGATGATCATCCTGGCGGTGTTCTACATCGCGCAGGGCGCAATCTTCCTCGGTGTCGTGCAGGTCGTCGTCTACACCGGCGCCGTGATGATGCTGTTCCTGTTCGTGCTGATGCTCGTCGGCGTCGATTCGGCCGATTCGCTGACCGAGACGATGAAGGGGCAACGTCCTGCCGCCGTCGCCGCGGGAATCGGCTTCGGACTCGTCGTGATCGGGGCCATCGGCAATGCGTCGGTGGAGTCCGGACGTCCGGACTTCGTCGGCATGGATGCCGCCAACGCAGGCGGTAACGTCGAGGGCCTCGCGGAACTCATCTTCATCCGCTACCTGTGGGCGTTCGAACTGACGGGCGCGTTGCTGATCATCGCGACGATCGGTGCGATGGTGTTGGCGCATCGCGAGCACTTCGAGGAACGCAAGGGTCAGCGCGCACTGTCCGAGCAACGCTTCAAGGACGGCTCGCACGTGACTCCGATGCCGAGCCCCGGCGTCTACGCCCGGCACAACGCCGTCGACTGGCCCGCGCGGCTGCCCGACGGGTCCCCGTCGGAACTGTCGGTCAATCCGATGCACCGAGGGCACCGAGGCAATCCGGACGGGGGCGCATCGTGAATCCCGAGAACTACCTGTATCTGTCGGTGTTGCTGTTCACGATCGGCGCTGCAGGGGTGCTGCTGCGCCGCAACGCGATCGTCGTGTTCATGTGCGTCGAGTTGATGCTCAACGCAGCGAATCTCGCGTTCGTCACGTTCGCTCGCATGCACGGGAACTTGGAGGGCCAGGTGTTCGCGTTCTTCACGATGGTCGTCGCCGCAGCCGAGGTGGTCGTCGGCCTCGCCATCATCATGACGATCTTCCGCACCCGACGGACGGCCTCGGTCGACGACGCCCGACTGCTGAAGAACTGACATGACCGCCATCTGGATTCTCCCCGCGTTGCCGTTGCTGGGAGCGGTCGTTCTGTTGCTACTCGGTCGGCGGACGGATCGTTTCGGTCATCTGGTCGGCACGGCGATGTCGTCGGCGGCATTCGTGTACGCGCTCGTACTGTTCGCCGACATGCTCGGCAAGCCCGCCGACGAGCGCGCACTGTCCGAGACGTTGTTCAGCTGGATTCCGGTCGCGGAACTGCAGGTGGACTTCGGATTCCGGCTCGATCAGCTGTCGATGTGCTTCGTGCTGCTCATCACCGGAGTGGGTTCGCTCATCCACGTCTACGCCATCGGCTACATGGCCGACGATCCCGATCGCCGACGGTTCTTCGCGTATCTCAACCTGTTTCTGGCGGCGATGCTTCTGCTCGTCACCGCCGACAACTTCCTCGGCCTGTACGTGGGCTGGGAGGGCGTCGGACTTGCGTCGTACCTGTTGATCGGCTTCTGGCAGTACAAGCCGTCGGCGGCGACGGCGGCCAAGAAGGCGTTCGTCGTCAACCGGGTCGGTGACATCGGACTGATGGTCGCGCTGATGATCATGTTCGCGACGTACGGCAGCGTCTCGTTCGACGACGTCTTCGCTGGTGTCGACGACACGAGTTCCGGGACGCTGACCGCGCTCGGGCTCGTCCTGCTTCTGGCGGCATGCGGCAAGTCCGCGCAGGTGCCGTTGCAGTCGTGGCTCGGCGACGCCATGGAAGGACCGACGCCGGTGTCGGCCTTGATCCATGCCGCCACGATGGTGACGGCCGGGGTCTACCTGATCGTCCGAGCCGGACCCGTCTTCGAGTCCGCGCCGGCCGCTCAGGCCGCCGTCGTGGCGGTCGGAGCCGTGACGCTGCTGTTCGGCGCCGTCATCGGTTGCGCGAAGGACGACATCAAGAAGGCTCTCGCGGCGTCGACGATGAGCCAGATCGGGTACATGGTGCTCGCGGCGGGGCTCGGTCCCGCCGGCTACACGTTCGCGATCATGCTGTTGCTGACGCACGGCTTCTTCAAGGCAGGTCTTTTCCTCGGCGCGGGTTCGGTCATGCACGGCATGAACGACGAGGTGGACATGCGCAAATACGGTGCTCTGCGCACTGCCATGCCCATCACGTTCGTCACGTTCGGCCTCGGATATCTCGCCATCATCGGCGTCCCGCCGTTCTCCGGCTTCTTCGCGAAGGACAAGATCATCGAGACCGCCTTCGGCGCCGGCGGCGTGCAGGGCGTCGTCCTCGGTGTCGCCACCTTGGTCGGCGCGGGCCTCACCGCGTTCTACATGACGCGGGTGATGCTCATGACGTTCTTCGGTGACGCTCGGTGGGACGGCGGGAGTGGAGCCGGCAGGAACGACCCAGTTGAGGACGAGAGTGGAGCCGGCAGGAACGACCAAGTTAGGGAAGGCTCACACCCACACGAGTCGCCGTCGGTGATGACAGCACCGATGATCGTCCTCGCTGTCGGATCCATCGCTGCGGGAGCGCTTCTGACCGTCGGAGGTTCGCTGTCGAACTGGCTCGTTCCCGTCGTCGGCGAGGCCGAGGAAGCACACATGCTGCCCGCGTGGGTCGTGACGGTCCTCGCGCTGGGCGTCGTGGCGGTGGGAATCGCCGTGGCGTACATGCGTTATGCGCGGTCGGCAGTTCCGTCGGTCGCTCCCGAGCCCGTCTCGGCACTGACGGCGGCGGCGCGACGCGACCTCTACGGTGACGCCGTCAACGAAGCGCTGTTGATGCGCCCAGGCCAGGAATTGACCCGCGCCGCAGCACGATTCGACGAGGCTGCGATAGCGGGAGTCACACGCGGGGTGTCCGAGGGCGTGTCGAGTCTGTCGACGCGGATCAGGCAGGTTCAATCCGGCTACGTCCGGTCGTATGCGCTGACGATGTTGGCGGGCACGGCGGTCGTTCTCGCGATGATGGTGGCGGTGATGGTGTGGTGACCTCGTTTCCGTGGCTGACGACGCTGTGGGCTCTGCCGCTTCTCGGCGCGATCGCGGTGGTCGTCGTGCCGCGCACTCGCCCCGGCGCGGCCAAGATCGTCGCGCTCGTGGCGTCCGTGCTGACGCTGGCCGTCGCCGTCGCGCTGGTGGTGCAGTTCCAACCCGGCGGTGACGACTTCCAGTTCGTCGAATCGCACTGGTGGATCGAGTCTTTCGGTGCGCGATACGAACTGGGTGTCGACGGGATCGCGCTCGTTCTCGTGCTGCTCACGACGGTCCTGTTGCCGCTGCTGTTGCTTGCCGGCTGGCACGATCCCCGGGGCGGTCGGTCGGCGCACACGTACGTCGCGTCGATGCTGCTCGTCGAGTCCATGGTGTTGATGTCGTTCTGCGCGCTCGACGTACTGCTCTTCTACGTCTTTTTCGAAGCGATGCTGATTCCGATGTACTTCCTCATCGGCGGCTTCGGTGGGCCGGGACGCGCAGCGGCGGCGGTGAAGTTCTTGCTCTACAACCTCGCAGGCGGACTCGTCATGCTGGCCGCGGTCGTCGGGCTGTACGTCGTCACAGCACGGTCCGACGCGTTCGAGGCGGGCACGTTCGGCTTCCGCGAGATCGCAGCCGCCGCCTCGGCAGGCGAACTGGGTGTCAGTTCGACCGTGCTCAACGCTCTCTTTCTCGGGTTCATGTTCGCGTTCGCGGTCAAAGCTCCGCTGTGGCCGTTCCACACGTGGTTGCCCGACGCGGCCGTCGAGTCGACTCCGGCGAGTGCCGTCCTGATGATGGCCGTGGTCGACAAGGTGGGCACGTTCGGCATGCTCCGCTATTGCTTACAACTGTTCCCGGACGCGTCGCGGTACTTCGCACCCCTGATCGTGACGCTCGCCGTCGTCGGAATCGTGTACGGCGCCGTGCTCGCCATCGCGCAGACCGACGTCATGCGACTCATCGCGTACACGTCGATCTCCCATTTCGGGTTCATCATCCTCGGCATCTTCGCGATGACCGCACAAGGTCAGGCCGGGTCGACCCTGTACATGGTCAACCACGGAATCTCCACGGCTGCACTCTTTCTCGTCGCGGGCTTTCTCGTGTCGCGGCGCGGCACTCGTGTCATCGCGCACTACGGCGGTGTCCAGAAGGTTGCGCCGGTCCTCGCGGGCACGTTCCTGATCGCGGGGCTGGCGACACTGTCGCTTCCCGGTCTTGCTCCGTTCGTCAGCGAATTCCTCGTTCTCATCGGAACGTTCGCGCGCTACCACGTGGCAGGCGTCGTCGCCACGGCCGCGCTCGTCCTGTCGGCGATCTACATTCTGTGGCTGTATCAGCGCATCATGACCGGCCCGCGGTCGTCGGCGAACGACGGGATGAAAGACCTCGTTCCGCGTGAACTGCTCGTCGTGACCCCGCTGATCGCGCTCTTGATCGTGCTCGGCGTGTATCCGAAACCGTTGTTGGACATCGTCTCTCCGGCGGTTCAGGCCACCGTCGTCGAGGTCGACGGCGACACGAGCCAGGCTGGAGGCCGGTGATGAACGACGAGCTGCTGACTGCCCCGAGCGTCGAATACAGCCTGCTGACTCCGATGCTGATCGTGTTCGGGGTGGCGGTTCTCGGAGTGCTCGCCGAGGCGTTCCTACCTCGCGCGGTCCGCTACCGCACCCAGGCATCGCTGGCTCTCGGCGGCACGGTCGCCGCTCTGGTCGCTGTCGTGACGATCGCCGTCACGCACGACTTCGGCGCGGCCGGAACGATCGCGGTGATGGGCTCCGTTGCCGTCGACAAGCCCGCGCTGTTCCTGCAAGGGACGTTGCTTCTCGTGGCCGTGCCGTCGGTACTGCTCGTCGCCGAACGCTCGCTCGAACGAAAACCGGCCGACGCGTTCGCTCCTCAGGCGTCCGCGGTCCCCGGCAGTCTCGCCGAACGACAGGCCGCACAGGCAGGCGCCGCGCAGACCGAGGTGTTCCCCTTGACCATGTTCGCGTTGGGCGGCATGTTGCTGTTCCCGGCGTCGAACGATCTGTTGACGATGTTCGTTGCACTGGAGGTCTTCTCGCTACCGCTGTACCTGTTGTGCAGCCTGGCGCGTCGGCGTCGCCTGCTCTCCCAGGAGGCGGCCATGAAGTACTTCCTGCTGGGTGCGTTCTCGTCGGCGTTCTTCCTGTTCGGCGCCGCCTTCCTGTACGGGTACGCGGGCACGGTCGACCTCGGCGGTATCGGTGACGCGCTCGCACTGAACGCTGGAAGCAACGTCTTCGCAGTTCTGGGCACTGCACTCGTCGGCGTCGGCCTGTTGTTCAAAGTCGGTGCCGTTCCGTTCCATTCGTGGATTCCCGACGTCTATCAGGGCGCCCCGACACCGATCACGGCTTTCATGGCTGCGGCGACCAAGATCGCGGCGTTCGGGGCCTTGCTGCGCGTCTTCTACGTCGCGGTGCCGAGTCTGGAGGACGACTGGCGCCCGGCACTGTGGGCGGTCGCGATCGCGACGATGGTCGTGGGCGCGCTGTTCGCGGTGACGCAGAAGGACATCAAACGCATGATCGCCTACTCGTCGATCACACACACCGGCTTCATCCTGACCGGAATCGTGGCGCTGGACGAACAGGGTTTGTCGGCGACGCTGTTCTACCTGTTCGTGTACGGCTTCGGTACGGTCGCTGCGTTCGCGGTGGTCACGACTGTGCGCGACGAATCGGGCGAAGTCGGCGACATCTCGCGATGGGCAGGCATCGGTCGACGGTCCCCTCTGCTCGCCGCAGCGTTCGCTCTGATCCTGTTGTCGTTCGCCGGAATTCCACTCACCAGCGGTTTCGTCGCGAAATTCGCGGTCTTTCAAGCGGCAGCGGGATCGGGCGCCGCACTGTTGGTCGTCGTCGGCGTGCTGAGCAGTGCCGTGGCTGCGGTCTTCTACGTTCGGGTGATCGTGCTGATGTTCTTCGCGGAACCGAAAGGGGGTGACGACGGTGGCATTCCCACCGTCGTCACCCCCGGTTTCGCGACGACTACCGCGATCGGTCTCGGCGTCGCGACAACCGTCGTCTTCGGCATCTTCCCGCAGCCGTTGTTGACCCTCGCCGACAACGCGGCGGTCTTCGTGCGTTGAGCTAGGGCGCCTTGACGGCGAGCACCGGCACCGGCGAGGTCAACAGCAGTCGCTGACTCACACTGCCCAGCAACGCCTTTCCGACGCGACTCCTCTTGCGGATCCCGATGACGATGCGACTGACGTCGGGGAACTCGTCGAGCTCGTCGAGGACGGCTGCAACGGGATCGCGATCTTCACGTCCCACACGCTCGACGACGGTGACCTTGCAGTCCGCGGGCAACACCGTCAGGTCGAGCTTTCCGAGCGTCAGGTTCACCGCGATCAGGTCGGTGCTCAGCAGAGCCGCCTCGTCGGCAGCGGCGGACAACGAGTAGATGCCCTCGGGGCTGTCGGTTACTGCAACCAGAACAGACATGTCACTACCTTTCTCGGTCTGAGACGTTTACGAGTATTCCTTGCGGAACCGCTCCTCGAGCTCCTCCAGCGAATGGCCGCGTGTCTCGGGCACCTGCGTCACGATGAAGATCAACGCCAGGATGCCGAGTACGACGAAGATGAAGAACGTGGGGGCGATACCGAGTGCACCCACCACAGGCGGGAACAGAAGTGCGACAGCCGCATTGGCGATCCACAGCGCGAAGACACAGACACCGATGGCGAAGCTGCGGATCTTGAGCGGGAAGATTTCGGCCAGCATGAGCCACACCAGCGGCCCGATCGTGCCCTGCATGCAGAAGACGAACAGAACGACGAACACGAGAATGAAGTACGCCTTGACGGTGCCGTCCGGCAGGAACAGCGCAGACAGACCGACGAGGAGGTGGAACGTCGTGGTCAGTGCGAAACCACCGATAAGCATCTTGCGACGGTCGACTTTGTTCATGAGGTAGAGGCCGACAGTGATTCCGAGAACGCTGAAGAGGCCGTTGAGAGTGTTCGCGATGATGGCTGCACTCGACGAGAACCCTGCATCACCGAGCAACTGCGTGCCGTAATACATCACCGAGTTGATGCCGGTGAACTGTTGAAAGACGCCGAGCCCGACGCCGATGAAGATCAGACGACGGATCCAACGGACCGTGAGATCGGTTGCGCCACCGGTCTTGGACAGCTTTTCTTCCTCGGCGAGCCGGTGTACCTCGGCCATCTCCGCAACGGCGCGTTCTTCCGAGCGCACCTGCTTGAGCACTTCGAGCGCCTCGGCGTCGCGGCCCTGGAGAACGAGCCAGCGCGGACTCTCCGGCATGCGGAGCATTCCGATGAACAGCACGATCGCAGGTGCGACAGCGACCAGCAGCATGAAGCGCCAGACCGATTCGTGTTCGCCCCAGATGTTGAAGATGATCGCGTTGATGACGAACGCAGCGAACTGGCCGCTCACGATCATGACCTCGTTGCGCGTGACCACGCTACCGCGGCGTTCGACGGGCGAGATCTCGGAGAGATAAACGGGTACCGTCGCCGATGCGCCACCGACGGCAAGGCCGAGGATGAAGCGGAAGACGGCGAGAGTTTCCCAGTTCGGTGCCAGTACGCAGCCGAGCGTTCCGATCATGAACACGATCGCAAGCAGCAGGATGTTGTGACGACGTCCGTGTTTGTCGGACAGACGGCCACCGACGAGTGCGCCGATCGCCGCACCGAAGATCAAGATACTGACGACGAAGCCTTCGGTGAACGAGGTGAGCCCGAGGTCTTCCTTCAGCGGCTCGAGCGCTCCGTTGATCACGCCGGTGTCGTAACCGAAGAGCAATCCGCCGAAGGTCGCGATCACGGCGATGATGCCGAGCCGATGACTGTGCTTGCCTGCTGTATCCGGTGGCAGAACTGCACCGGCCGATCCGTCACTATGGGTCATCGAAGATCCAATCTGATTCGCACGCGTCCGCTCGACCGAGACCGCTTCCGACAGCGTGCGCCGGAGGTGCTGTTCGAATCCAATCGTTCGCTTGCGGGGTTCCCTTGTACGTATGTCTTGACATATTCATAGTCCGCTGAGAACTGGATCACAAGCCCCTCCCACCTGAAACCCGGTCACTGAATCGATCCGAACAGGCAAAACAGCGTCTGACATTCGTCAGAGAACTTCCGCCGTGTACGGCCACTTCGCGCCCGATCACTACCGTTCGGCCCATATGGATTTACGCGTCGCCACACCTGTTCGTGCGAGTCCGGGCCGCCGAACCCGGGTTTCGAACCGCGCGGTCCGCGGTTCTGATTCAATATCCATCAACACACGCGGGTCGGGGAGTGCAGAGGTTCTTGGTCGATGGGTTCGCTGCGTCAATGGTGGTCGGAACCGTCGGATTACGCGTGGACCGTCGATTACACGCTGTCCCACCCGATCATTCGAGTCACGGGCTACCTCATCGGCGTGTACTGCTGGATGTACGGTCTTGCGTGCACGCTCGCCCTTCTGACCCCGTACGCAGCTCGACTCGGCAACGCGCGATGGATACTGATCGCCATCGCCGCCACGACGCTGTTCGTGGGCTATGCGTGGATCAGAGGTCCGTTTCCTTCGTACAACTGGTCACTCGCATTCGTGGTGTACGCGGACGTCGGGGTGGCCAGTGTCCTGATCATTCTCGACGGCCCGACGGCCATCCTGCCCTGCGCAGCTTTGCTCGGAGTCGCCGGGAACTACATCGCCGCGTTTCACAGCGCCAAGGTGTTCGTCGGACATCAGGTGTGCACGATGCTCGTCTGCGCCGTCCTGTACATCCGTGCGGTGTCGGAACCGGAAGCCTATTTCGCCCAGTACACCGGTTACCTGGTCGTGTTGATTCTCGTTCTGGTGTCGTCCCCGGTGCTGACGCAGTCGCTGCTGATGTTTCTCCGCCGAGATGCTGCCGTCGCACACTTCGATCCGCTGACAGGTCTTCGCAACCGTCGAGGGCTGGAGACGGCCGTCGCGCAGTTCGCCGACGCCGCGGTCGGCGTTGCAGCGATCGTCGTGGACCTGGACAACTTCAAAGCCGTCAACGATCGCCACGGCCACCGCTATGGCGACGACGTACTACGACGTACCGCGCACACCATCGTCACCGCATTTCCGATGCCCGCGGTCACCGCACGGACCGGCGGAGAGGAATTCGTGGCGATCGTCGTCGGCCCCCTGAGTACCGCACTCGACGCCGCGGATCGATTGCGTCGCGCGGCCCCGGACTGCAACCCGGCCGGCCTGACCACGACCAGCATCGGCGTTCACTACCGTCCGATTCAAGCACGTGACACCGCGACACAGCTGACCGAGATGCTCCACCACGCCGACTCTGCAATGTACGAAGCCAAGCGGCTCGGCGGAGATTCCGTCGTCGTCGACGGAGCGGACGGTGAGTCGGTCCGATGCCTCCGCCGACCCGGCGATGGCTCATGATGGTGCCATGAGTTCGAACAATCTTTTCGGAGGACCCAGAGGGCTGCTGATCGTCGTGGCTGTGGTCGTCGCGGTCGCGATTCTCGCCGCCGTGGCGACGCTGGTCGTACGTCAGGTCCTCGGACCACCGGAGGGCCCGTCGCCGTACGAGACCACGACGTCGCAGCAGGCGCCCTAGCGCCACATCGACGAAGGTCGTTGTTGTGACGCGTGCAACACTGTTGACACCGGGCGGCCCTCGCGAGCTGGTGAAACTTCGGTGGCAGCTACGTAGCTCCCTGCATTATTTGGTTCTCGCTACCCGATCACGGATCATACGAGCGTGACTTTTCCGAACGGCGCCCCGAAGACGACCGTCGTCGTACCCACCTACAACGAACGCGAGAACCTACCCAAGCTCGTCGGGTTGCTCGCGGATCTCGACCTCGAGAACCTGCACGTTCTGGTCGTGGACGACAACTCGCCCGACGGCACCGGGAAGATCGCCGACGAGCTCGCCGAGACCGGGCCCATTCCGGTGACAGTTCTGCATCGCACCGAGAAGAACGGCCTGGGCCGTGCCTACGTCGCAGGCATGACGCGGGCGCTCGACGACGGCGCGGACATCGTCGTCCAGATGGATGCCGACCTGTCCCACCCGACCGAGGTCATCCCGACGATGGTCCACACGTTGACGACCACCGACGCTGCCGTCGTCCTCGGGTCCCGCTACGTCCCCGGTGGCGCTCTGGCGAGCGATTGGCCGTGGCATCGCAAAGCCCTGTCAGCATGGGCGAATTTCTACGTCAACGCCATTCTTCGGTTGAAGGTCAAGGACGCAACCGCAGGCTTCAAGGCCTGGCACGCGAAGACGCTCCGCACCATCGACGTCGCATCCGTCGAGAGCAATGGCTACGCGTTCCAGGTGGAGATGAACTACCGCACCGTTCGTCACGGACTGAAGATCGCCGAAACGCCGATCCGGTTCGAGGAGCGCAACGACGGCGAGTCGAAGATGAGCCTGTACGTCCAGCTCGAATCGGCGCTGGTCCCGTGGAAGCTACTGTTCGGCCGCAAGAACTGACCACGGTTCAAGCCGCCTCGATCGACGCGACCGGCCTCGTGGAGGCGACGGTCGCGTCGATGGTCGGGACGGCTCAGCCCACGAGCGACTTGACCGACGCAGGTAGCTGACGAGCGCTCTTGAACGGTCCTACGACGGCCGCACCGAACGGCCGCGTGAGTAGTACCTGGGCGACGTCACGAACCTCGTCCACGGTGACCGCGTCGATACGGGCCAATGTGTGCGACACGTCGCGATGGTTGCCGTAGTTGAGCTCGCTGCGGCCGATACGGTTCATCCGGGAGCCCGAATCCTCCAGTCCCAGAACGAGTCCGCCGCGTAGCGAGCCCTTCGCGCGGGCGCATTCGTCCTCGGTGATCCCCTCGGCCGCCACGTCGGCGAGCACCTCGCGGATCACCGTGGTGACTTCCGCGAGATTTTCGGGCTGGCACCCGGCGTACACCGAGAAGGCGCCCGAGTCGGAGAACGTGTCCACCGACGAATAGACCGAGTAAGCCAGGCCGCGTTCCTCACGGATCTCCTGGAATAGCCGGGACGAAAGCCCACCTCCCACAGCGGCGTTCAGCACCGACAACGCCCAGCGGTGACCTTCGTGACGGCCGAAGGCACGAACACCGAGCGACAGGTGCGCCTGCTCGCTGTCGCGCTTCTCGAACCGCAATTCCGGCCTGCTGCGCAATCGAATCGAACCCTCGCGGCGCGGCGCCGGCTTGACTCCCCTGGCCAGCATTCCGGCGAATGCCCGCCTGACCAACGACACCACATGCTTGTGGTCCACGTTGCCCGCGACCGCCACGACCATCCGGTCGGGCGTGTAGCGCCGCACGTGGAAGGAACGAATCTGCGCGCGCGTCATGTCCTCGATCGACTCCACGGTGCCGATGACCGGCCGTCCGATCGGGTGGTCGCCGAACATGGCTTCGAGGAACAGATCACCCAGCAGATCTTCGGGATCGTCGTCGCGCATCGAGATCTCCTCGAGTACGACTTGACGCTCGATGTCGACATCCGCTGTGCGACAACGCCCTCGCAGGACCACGTCGCTGACCAGGTCGATCGCGAGAGGAAGGTCGTCGTCGAGCACGTGCGCGTAGAAGCACGTGCTCTCCTTGGAGGTGAACGCATTGAGTTCACCGCCGACGCCGTCCATGACCTGTGCGATGTCGAGGGCGGTACGTGTCGGGGTCGACTTGAAGAGTAGATGCTCCAAGAAGTGCGCAGCCCCAGCGACGCTCGGTTGTTCGTCACGCGAGCCGACGCCGACCCACACTCCGACCGATGCGGAGCGCACGCCTGGCACGAATTCGGTGACGACGCGTAGTCCACCGGGCAGGGTGGTGCGCTGCACGCCCTGCTCGATGTGATCCGAAACGGCCGAACGGTACGTCCCGAGGGAACGTACCGTTCGGCTCTGGTGCTTCTTACTCAGCGCTGGCCTCGGCAGATGCTTCGGCGGGCGCGTCCGCTGCAGGAGCAGCGTTCTCGTCCTCGACGGGGACGAGGCTGATCTTGCCGCGGTTGTCGATGTCGGCGATCTCCACGCGCAGCTTCGAGCCGACGCTGACGACGTCCTCGACCTTGTTGATGCGCTTGCCGCCGCCGAGCTTGGAGATGTGCACCAAGCCGTCGCGTCCGGGCAGGAGCGAGACGAATGCACCGAAAGCCGTCGTCTTGACGACGGTTCCGAGGAAGCGCTCGCCGACCTTCGGCAGCTGCGGGTTGGCGATGGCGTTGATCTTGTCGATCGCGGCCTGTGCGGACGGGCCGTCCGCTGCACCGACGTAGACGGTGCCGTCATCTTCGATCGAGATGTTGGCGCCGGTCTCCTCGGTGATGGAGTTGATCATCTTGCCCTTGGGTCCGATGACCTCACCGATCTTGTCGACCGGGACCTTGATAGCGGTGACGCGAGGTGCGTACGGGCTCATCTCGTCGGGCGTGTCGATGGCCTCGGCCATGACCTCGAGGATGGTCGTGCGCGCGTCCTTGGCCTGCGACAGTGCGCCGGCAAGAACCTGCGACGGAATCCCGTCGAGCTTCGTGTCGAGCTGAAGAGCCGTGACGAAGTCCTTGGTGCCCGCGACCTTGAAGTCCATGTCGCCGAAGGCATCCTCGGCGCCGAGGATGTCGGTCAGTGCGACGTAACGGGTTTCGCCGTCGACCTCGTCGGACACCAGACCCATGGCGATACCGGCGACCGGAGCACGCAGCGGCACACCGGCGTTGAGCAGCGACAGCGTCGATGCGCAGACCGAACCCATCGACGTGGAGCCGTTGGAGCTCAGCGCCTCGGACACCTGGCGGATCGCGTACGGGAAGTCGGCCTGGCTCGGGAGCACTGGCAGGAGCGCACGCTCGGCGAGCGCACCGTGACCGATCTCACGACGCTTCGGCGATCCGACGCGGCCCGTCTCACCGGTGGAGTACGGCGGGAAGTTGTAGTGGTGCATGTACCGCTTGGACGTCTCCGGTCCGAGCGAGTCGACCTGCTGCGCCATCTTGACCATGTCGAGCGTGGTGACGCCGAGGATCTGCGTCTCGCCGCGCTCGAAGAGTGCGCTTCCGTGGGTGCGCGGAATGATCGCGACCTCGGCCGACAGCGAACGGATGTCGGTGACACCGCGGCCGTCGATGCGGAAGTGGTCGGTCAGGATGCGCTGGCGGACCGACTTCTTGGTGAGTGCACGGAACGCCGCGCCGATCTCCTTCTCGCGACCTTCGAACTGGTCGGAGACCTGCTCGAGGACCTGAGCCTTGACCTCGTCGAGCTTGCTCTCGCGCTCGGCCTTGCCCGCGATGGTCAGAGCCTGCGACAGCGGGATCTGCGCTGCTGCGGCGACGGCGTCGAACACGTCCGACTGGTACGCGGGGAACAGCGGGAAGTCACCGGTGGGCTTGGACGCCTTGGCAGCGAGTTCCTGCTGTGCGGTGCACAGCGCGGCGATGAACGGCTTCGATGCCTCGAGTCCCTCGGCGACGATGGTCTCGTTCGGCGCGACCGCACCGGCCTCGATCAGGTCGATGACGTTCTCGGTGGCCTCGGCCTCGACCATCATGATGGCGACGTCGGCGTCTGCACCCGAACCGGACACGATGCGGCCCGCGACGACCATGTTGAACACGGCCTTCTCGAGCTGCTCGACTGTCGGGAATGCAACCCACTGGCCGTCGATGAGCGCAACCCGCACGCCACCGATGGGGCCGGAGAACGGCAGGCCGGCGATCTGCGTCGACGCCGAGGCCGCGTTGATCGCGACGACGTCGTACAAGTCGGCGGGGTTCAGGCTCAGGACCGTGATGACGACCTGGATCTCGTTGCGGAGTCCGTCGACGAACGTCGGACGCAGCGGCCGGTCGATGAGGCGGCAGGTCAGGATCGCGTCGGTCGACGGACGACCTTCGCGGCGGAAGAACGATCCGGGAATGCGTCCTGCCGCGTACATGCGTTCTTCGACGTCGACCGTCAGCGGGAAGAAGTCGAATCCTTCGCGAGGGCTCTTGCCCGCCGACGTGGCGGACAGAAGCATGGTGTCTTCGTCGAGGTAGGCGGCGACTGCTCCGGAAGCCTGCTGCGCGAGGCGGCCGGTCTCGAAACGGATGCTGCGCTTGCCGTAGGTGCCGTTGTCGATGACGGCGGTTGCTTCGTAGACGCCCTCTTCGACGTCGACGGTGGTGGTTTCTGTCATGTCTTTTCTTCTCGTCCTCTCGTCTTTGCCGTGCCCAGCCTCGTCCGGTCCGTGAAGGAACCCATGTCCTCTTCGCGTGGCCGAATCGTCTGCGAGCGGAGGCGGCCGTCGATCGAAGCCCGTCGGATGGGCGAACCCTCCGACAGGCCACTACCGAAGACCGACACCACGTCGTCCAACGGCGTGCACGGCGATGTGCGAGCACCCATGTGCCCGCGGGTCTTGCCGGCTCTGCCAACACAGATAGCCAACGAGGAACAGTCTAAGCACTGCCTCGTTGGCTACTGCGATATTTCGATGACCGCCCATCGTACGGGCGCGTCGGCGCCGAAACTAGCGACGCAGTCCCAGACGCTCGATGAGCGAACGGTAACGGGTGACGTCCACCTTCGCGACGTACTTCAGAAGGCGGCGACGACGACCGACCAGCAGCAGCAAGCCGCGGCGGGAGTGGTGGTCGTGCTTGTGCTTCTTCAGGTGCTCGGTGAGGTCGGTGATGCGCTTGGTGAGCATCGCGACCTGAGCCTCGGGCGAACCGGTGTCGGTCGGGTGCAAGCCGTACTCGCTGAGTACGGCCTTCTTCTCTTCGGTGGTCAATGCCACTGGTACTACTCCATCTCACTGACGTCCGCGTGCAAGGAAGTTCGATCACCTGGATCGAACCGGACGCAGCCACCGCGGACCGCAGCATGCGCCGAGGAAGTATCCTACCAGGACGTCTGTTCCGTCAGCGCCGCGCGTGCACGGTCCGAGTCACGACCCATCTCCTCGATCAGGTCGTCGATCGAGTCGAACTTCTCCATCCCGCGCAGTCGTTCGACGAAGTCGACGGCGACGTGCTGCCCGTACAGGTCTCCGTCGCTGTCGAGAACGAACGCCTCGACGGTCCTCGTGCGACCCGAGAACGTGGGATTGGTACCGACGGACACCGCGGCGCGATGACGCTCCCCTGGTGTGACGGTTCCCATGATCGGGCCGGGGCCGAGCACCGTGAACCAGGCGGCGTAGACGCCGTCGGCCGGGATAGCCGAATACATGGGTGGGGCGACGTTGGCCGTCGGGTATCCCAGCTGCCTGCCGCGCCCGTCGCCGTGGACGACGACGCCTTCCACCCGATGCGGCCGACCGAGCGCCGCGGCGGCCGCAGCGACATCGCCTGCGTCGACGCACGATCGGATGTAGGTGGACGAGAACGTCACCGCATGTTCGGCCAACAGGTTGACGCCGTCGACCGCGAAGCCGGCCCGTTCACCGATCTTCCGGAGCAAGGCGACGTTGCCGAGCGCTTTCTTGCCGTACGTGAAGTTCTCGCCCACGACGACCTCGGCGACATGCAGTCTCTCAACGAGGATTTCGTGGACGTAGCGCTCGGGCGTCAGCTTCATGAGCTCGGGAGTGAACGGCATGACACAGAAGACGTCGATGCCGAGTTCTTCGGCGAGCTCGGCTCGCCTGGTGAGTGTGGTCAGTTGCGCCGGATGCGATCCGGGCCGAACCACTTCCATCGGGTGTGGGTCGAAAGTCATGAGAACGCTGGGTATTCCACGTTCCTTCGCCGACTTCACCGCCCGGGTGATCAGTTGGGCGTGACCGCGGTGCACGCCATCGAATACGCCGATCGTGAGAACACAACGACCCCAGTCGGCAGGTACATCGTCGAGACCTCGCCATCTCTGCACGAGTCAGAGCCTACGGGCCGAGTGCCGTCGGGTCACTTCCGGATCGGACGTCTCATGCGACACAGGTGGACAAACGTTCGCCGCCGGTGCAAAGATTTCGGTGTGCCGAACTTATTTCTTCGCATGCTCGCAGCGGTGGTGCTGTGCGTCGGCCTGCTCGGCGGGTGTGCGCGGTCGGTCGGCGAGACCGATGCGGAGTTCACGGGCGACGCCAGACCGCTCGTCCTGACGACGTTCACGGTTCTGGCGGACATGGCACGCAACGTCGCAGGCGAGCATCTCGACGTGCAGTCGATCACGAAGGCGGGCGCGGAGATCCACGGTTACGAACCCACGCCGGGCGACCTGCGCACCGCCGAGCGGGCGGCGCTGATTCTGGACAACGGTCTCGGTCTCGAAGCGTGGTTCGAGAAGTTCGTCGAGCGTGTTCCCGCTCCACATGCCGTCGTCAGCGACGGCGTCGAGCCGGTCTACATCCGTTCCGACGCCTATGCCGGCAAGGTGAATCCGCACGCGTGGATGTCGCCGGTGGCCGCCGAGACGTACGTGAAGAACATCGCCGACGCCTTCGTCCGGCTGGATCCGGTGCACGGCGACGACTATCGCCGCAACGCCGAGAACTACACGGCACGACTACGGGCGGTCGGCGAGGAACTGCGGACCGACCTCGACGAACTGCCGCCGCACCAGCGCGCGCTCGTGTCGTGCGAGGGCGCGTTCGGCTATTTGGCCCGTGACTTCGACCTACGCGAGGCCTACCTGTGGCCTGTCAACGCGGAACAGGAAGGTACGCCCAAACAGGTGGTCGCCGCAATCGACTTCGTGAAACAGAACGACGTTCCTGCCGTCTTCTGCGAGTCGACGGTGTCCGACAAGGCACAGCTCCAGGTGGCCGAGGACACGGGCGCAGAGTTCGGCGGCAAACTCTTCGTCGACTCGCTGAGCGAGGACGGCGGACCGGTACCGACCTACCTCGATCTGCTCACCTACGACGCACGAGTCATCACCGACGCACTACTGGGGAAGGACCGATGAACACGTCATCACCCGCGTTGGACGTCGCCGGAGTCGGCGTCCGCTACCGCGACGTCACCGCCCTGGTCGACGCGTCCCTGACACTCCAGCCGGGCCGGATATGCGGCCTGGTCGGGATGAACGGATCCGGCAAGTCGACGCTCTTCAAGGCGATCATGGGCGTCGTACGCCCGGACTCCGGATCCATCCGCATCTTCGGCGGCCCGCCCGTCGACGCACGCAAGTCCGGCACCGTCAGCTACGTCCCGCAGAGCGAATCCGTCGACTGGACGTTCCCGATCAGCGTGCGAGAAGTCGTCATGATGGGCCGCTACGGCAAGCAGAACTGGATGCGATCGCCGCGCGCACAGGACCGTCGCGCGGTGACCGAGGCTCTCGATCGCGTCGAACTGACCGAGCTTGCCGACCGGCAGATCGGCCAGCTGTCGGGCGGACAGCGCAAACGCGCGTTCGTCGCACGGGCCATCGCGCAGGAAGCCGCGCTGTTGTTGCTCGACGAACCGTTCGCGGGCGTCGACAAGCGGACGGAGTCGACCATCACGCGGCTGCTTCGCGAATTGACGTCGGCGGGCGCGTCGGTGCTCGTGTCGACGCACGACCTGCACGGGCTCCCCGATCTGTGCGACGAAGCCGTACTGCTGCAGCAACGAGTGCTGATGCACGGAACGCCGCAGGACGTGCTGCGTCCGGAGAACCTGGCGTTGGCGTTCGGAATGGACCCGCTGCGCACGTCCGTCACCGAGAAGAGTTGACATGTACCTGATCGATTTCTTCGTAGAACCGTTGCAGTACACGTTCATTCGACGCGCACTCCTCGTGACCGTCGTGGCGTCCGTCGTGTGCGCCGTGCTCAGCTGCTGGCTCGTACTGATCGGCTGGTCGCTGATGGGCGACGCCGTCTCGCATGCGGTGCTGCCGGGCGTCGCGCTGTCGTATCTGCTCGGTGCTCCGTTCGCGATCGGTGCGCTGCTGTTCGCCCTCGTCGCGGTCGGCACGATCGGTCTCGTCCGTAACACGACACCGGTCAAGGAGGACGCGGCCATCGGCGTCGTGTTCACGACGCTGTTCGCGCTCGGCGTCGTTCTGGTGTCGAAGTTTCCGAGCCAGATCGACCTGAACCACATCCTGTTCGGCAACCTGCTCGGCGTGTCGCAAGGAGACATGTGGCAGGTCCTCGTGCTGGGCGGAATCGCGCTCGTCGTGATGGTCGCCAAGCGTCGGGACTTCACGTTGTTCGCGTTCGACCGGACGCAGGCCCGTGCGGTGGGCATCTCGCCGACCGTCGTGTCGGGTCTGATGCTGACGCTGCTCGCGCTGACGACCGTCGTCGCGCTTCAGGCCGTCGGCGTCATCCTCGTCGTTGCCATGCTCATCACTCCGGGCGCGACGGCCTATCTGCTCACGCACCGGTTCGGCCGCATGCTGGTTCTCGCCCCGAGCATCGGCGTCGCATGCGCTGTCGTCGGTATCTACGTCAGTTTCTATCTCGACGTCTCGTCCGGCGGCACCGTCGTGCTCGCACAGGGAATCGCATTCACGCTGGCGTACCTGTTCAGCCCGACGCAGGGAATGGTGACGCGTCGGCTCAGGCGACGACGTGTCATTTCGGATGCGATTGCCTAAGCTCGGTGCCGTGGTGGAACGAACCGATGAGCCCGGCACGGCCGACGACGTGCAGTTGTCCGCCGTCGCGCAGGACTATCTGAAGGTCATCTGGACCGCCAGCGAGTGGAGCGAGGAAGCGGTCAGCACGAAGATGTTGTCCGAACGTATCGGGGTGTCGGCGTCGACCGTCTCGGAAGCGATCCGCAAGCTCGCCGATCAGGGAATGGTCGATCATGCGCGCTACGGCGCGATTTCGTTGACCGATCGTGGACGCACCGCAGCGGTCGCGATGGTTCGTCGGCATCGCCTCATCGAGACCTTCCTCGTCCGAGAACTCGGCTACGGATGGGACGAGGTGCACGACGAAGCCGAGATCCTCGAACATGCCGTGTCCGATCTCATGATGGCGCGCATCGACGCGAAACTGGGCTTCCCGCAACGAGATCCGCACGGGGATCCGATTCCGTCGGTCGACGGTGCGATCTCCTCCCCCGAGGCGACGCGTCTGAGCGAGTACACCGACGGTCAGCGCGGGCGAGTCGCCCGCATCTCGGATTCGGATCCCGCGATGCTGCGCTACTTCGACTCCGTCGGAATCAAGCTCGATCTGTCGATCACCGTGCTCGAGCGACGGGACTATGCAGGTACCGTCGCCATCGAACTCGGCCAGCCGAGCAAGAACGCAATCGACCTCGGACAGCGTGCGGCCGAGGCGATCTGGATGGTTCCGTCCTGACTACAGCCCACGCAGGGTTGCCGGGCGAACGACCATGACCGAACTGGCCCGCTTGCCCTTCTCCTGCAGCAGCGCGATCGTGTGTCCGCTCGGGTCGATCGCGGCGTAGACGCCCGACATACCGATCGGGTCGAGCCACCGTCCCTGACTGATCGACTCGGCCTCCGCGGCATCGATCTGCCTGTGCGGGAACGCCGTTCGCGCTGCCTCGTCGATGTCGAGACTCACTCCGGGCTCGTCCGCCAACTGTTCGAGCGTGCGAGCATGCGCCAGCGTGAACGGGCCGACCCTCGTCCGACGCAACACCGTCAGATGGCCACCGACTCCGAGCGCCGCACCGAGATCCCGTGCCAAGGCGCGCACGTAGGTTCCCGACGAGCAGTCCACCTCGACGTCGAGATCCACGAAACCACCGTCCTCGACGTCCCGTCGGGCGACGACGTCGAAGCGAGTCACGCTGACGCGTCGAGCAGGAATCGTGAATTCCTCGCCCGCTCGAACGAGCTTGTGGGCACGCTGGCCGTCGACCTTGATCGCGCTCACCCTCGACGGCACCTGCTCGATGTCACCGGTCAACCGCGCGATCTCGGCGGCGATGGCGTCGTCCGTGACCGCGGACGCGTCGACGTCGGCCAGTGTGTCTCCCTCGGCGTCGTCGGTGGTCGTGGTCCGACCGAGGCGGATGGTGGCCGTGTACGCCTTCGTCGTGAGCGCGAGCAGGCCCAGCATTTTCGTCGCCCGCTCGACACCAAGGACCAGGACACCGGTCGCCATCGGATCGAGCGTGCCCGCGTGCCCGACCTTGCGCGTGTTCAACAGCTTGCGGCACGACGCCACCACGTCGTGACTCGTCACTCCCTGACCTTTGTCGACGACCAACAAACCGGCTCCGACGAGACCGGACGACAATTTTCCACGCGCAGACACGAGTGACCATTCTGCCAGGCGGCGGACCACCCGAACGCCGTAGACCGGCCGACGCGCGCTAGACGACCGCGATCGCCGTCACGATCAGACCGCCCTGGACGAGCCAACGCCCGTCGAACGACGTCAGCGCCGGTCCGGCCTGCGTGTCGCCGGGCACCAGCAGTCGTGAATGGAAGGTCCCGGAGACGTCCTCGCCGACCCCGGTGCGTTCGAACGTGATGTGCGCGTCCTCGAAACCGAGCCAGCGGCCGGTCAGCGGCTCCCATGCCTTGTACGTGGCTTCCTTCGCGCAGAACAGCAGTCGATCCCAGTGGGTGCCGTCGTCGTTCTGCGATGCGAGCCAGTCCCGTTCCGCGGCGATGCTGACCGCGTCGAGAACACCGTCGGGCAGCGGCCCGTGCGGTTCGGCGTCGATACCGACCGAACGCACCTGCATCGAGTACGCGAGGACTGCCGCACGGTATCCGTCGCAGTGCGTGAGACTGCCGACCACGCCCTTCGGCCACTGCGGCGCACCCGACGCGCCCCGCATTACCGGTGCGGGCTCGACACCCAACTTCTCCATCGCGACCCGCGCACAGTGTCGCGCCGACGTGAACTCCCGCTTGCGCTTGTCGACGGCCTTCGCCACCAGCGGGGCCTCGAGTGGATGCGGCGCGAGACCGGGCGGGTCCTCGTAGAGTTCCGCGGCGACGACGCCACTCGGCAGAATGGACTCGATCAACGCTGCGACCTCATCTTCTCGACTTCGGCTTCCATCTCGGGTGTCACCTTGAAATGGCCACCCCACTTGTTCAACGACCCCGCCGGATACTCGGGCACGGGAAGTATCTGACGCAGGACCTGCTCGGGCAACCCGCGTCGCTGCCATTCCCGCGGGTAGCCGACCGATACCTCTTCGAACCGAACTCCGTCGTAGAACGTGGTGCGCGGAATGTGCAGGTGGCCGTACACCGAGCACACAGCGTTGTAGCGCGTGTGCCAGTCGGCGGTGAGCGTCGAACCGCACCACAGCGCGAATTCGGGATAGATCAGCACATCCGTCGGTTGCCGCACCAATGGAAAGTGGTTGATGAGCACCGTCGGGATGGACAGGTCGAGCGCGTCGAGCCGTGCCCGTGTCGAGTCGATTCGTGCATGGCACCACGCGTCTCGGGTCGCGTACGGCTGCGGCGACAGCAGAAACTCGTCCGTGGCGACGACGTTCTTGTCCCGCGCGATCGTCAGACCGTGCTCCTTGTCGATCGCGCCGCGCGGGAGGAACGAGTAGTCGTAGAGCAGGAACATCGGCACGAGCGTCGCAGGGCCGCCTTCGCCCTCCCACAGGAGGTAAGGATCCTCGGGGGTGACGACGTCGATCTCGCGGCACAGGTTGACCAGGTACTCGTACCGGGCGACGCCGTGGATCTGCACGGGATCCTTGGCGGTGGTCCACAGTTCGTGGTTTCCGGGGACCCAGATCACCTTCGCGAACTTGCTGCGCAGATGCTCCAGCGCCCACTTGATGTCGTCGGTCTTCTCCGAGACGTCGCCGGCGACGATCAGCCAGTCCTCCGGCGACTCGGGTGCGATCGCCTCGGTCACCGGACGATTGCCTCGGTGGCCGATATGGATGTCACTCACTGCCCAGAGCTTGGCTGTCAACTACGCGGTCCTTCCGATGTAGCGTTACTCGATTCGAAGAACTACCAACGCCCTATCTTGCTCGACGATTCCCGCAGGCGTGCGGGCGGGTAGACACCCCGATGACACAATCGAGCCATGGGAAATCTCTCCGCCTCCGAGAAGGGCGGCATGCGTGCCGCGATCATCATCACGGTGATGGCAGCACTCCTGGCAGGCATCGCGTCGGACGATTTCGTCACCGGTTTCCTCGTGACCGCCGTCGTCTGCGGCATCGCGCTGATGGCCGCGATGGTTCTCGCACGTATCGTCAACGCACGCAGACGCCGCTGACCCGGCCGTCCAGAGCCGCACGTGCTGGTCTAGAGTTCGGTTCATGCCGCATTCGAGGATTCGCGTCAAGGACGCCGCCGCCCTCCTCGGAGTGAGCGACGATACCGTCCGGCGGTTGATCGACGGCGGCACACTAGCGTCGACCAAGGACGAGGCAGGCCGGAAGGTCGTCGACGGACAGGATCTCGCGAGGTTCGCCCGGGAGAACGCGTCGCCTCCTCCCGACCCGACCGGGACGGGCAGTTCGGCGCGCAACCGCCTCGTCGGCCTGGTCACGAAGGTCACCTCGGACACCGTCATGAGCGAGGTCGAAATGCAGTGCGGACCGTTCACCGTCGTCTCGCTCATGAGCACCGAATCGGTGCGCACTCTGGGCCTCGAACCCGGCACCGTGGCCGTCGCCGTCGTGAAGGCGACGACGGTCATCGTCGAAGCACCCTGAATCAGGCCACGACAGACGAAGGAACTTTTCGTGCATCGCACTCTCGCCACCCTCGTTGCTCTCGGAGCATCCGCGGCTCTCGTTGCCGGCTGTTCGAACTCGGATACCAACAGCGACTCCGACGCATCGGCCACGGCATCGAGCGGCGCCGTCACCGGTGACATCACGGTGTTCGCCGCCGCGTCGCTGAAGACGACGTTCACCGAACTCGGAGAGATGTTCGAGACCGAGAACCCCGGCACCGACGTCGAGTTCAACTTCGCGGGATCGTCCGACCTCGTCACGCAGCTGACCCAGGGCGCCCCAGCCGACGTGTTCGCGTCTGCGGACACCAGCAACATGACGAAGGCCGTCGACGGCGATCTGGTCGCGGGCGATCCGACGAACTTCGCCACCAACACGCTGACCATCGTCACCGCGCCCGGAAACCCGAAGAACGTCACCTCGTTCGCCGACCTGGCCGACCCCGACGTACTGACCGTCATCTGCGCACCTCAGGTGCCCTGCGGCAGCGCGACGAAGAAGGTCGAAGACGCCACAGGCACCGAAATCCCCGCCGTCAGCGAGGAATCCGCGGTGACCGACGTGCTCGGCAAGGTCACCTCGGGCCAGGCCGATGCCGGACTGGTCTACGTGACCGACGCAGCAGGCGTCGGCGACCAGGTGGCGACGGTCGACTTCCCGGAATCCGCAGAAGCCGTCAACACCTACCCGATCGCAACACTGAACAGCAGCGACAATGCCGGCACCGCAGCAGCATTCGTTGCTCTCGTGACGTCCGATACCGGCCGACGCGTGTTGACAGAGGCAGGATTCGGCGCGCCGTGACCTCTGCTCGGCGCGGGAACGACGTACGCGTCGAGATTCCGGCGTGGGTCTTCGTTCCGGCCGCGATCGGTGCGCTCTTCGTCGTCGCACCTCTCGTGGCGATCATCCTGAAGATCGACTGGCCGAATTTCGTGCCGCTGATCACGTCGGATGCGTCGAAGAGCGCACTTCTGCTGAGTCTGAAGACCGCCGCGACGAGCACTTGCCTGTGCGTCGTCTTCGGCGTGCCGATGGCACTCGTGCTCGCCCGCACGGACTTTCCCGGCTTGTCCGTGCTGCGCGCACTCGTGCTGCTCCCCCTCGTCCTGCCTCCCGTCGTCGGCGGTATCGCACTGCTCTACACCTTCGGCCGGCTCGGGCTGCTCGGCGAATATCTCGACGCGTGGGGCATCGGCATCGCCTTCTCGACGACAGCAGTGGTTCTCGCGCAGACGTTCGTGTCGTTGCCGTTTCTCGTCGTGAGCCTCGAAGGCGCACTGCGCAGTTCGGGACGCGACTTCGAGACGGTCGCCGCCACACTCGGAGCCCGCCCGACGACGGTGTTGCGACGGGTCACCGTTCCTCTGGTTCTTCCGGGTCTCGTGTCGGGCGCCGTGCTGGCGTTTGCGCGCGCACTCGGTGAATTCGGCGCAACCCTGACCTTCGCCGGCTCACTGCAGGGCGTCACCAGAACGCTGCCGCTGGAGATCTATCTCCAGCGTGAGACCGACGCCGACGCCGCGGTGGCACTGTCGCTGCTGCTGATCGCCGTCGCCGCAGTCATCGTGCTCGCGGCACGAGGCCGCCGACTGGCAGGTGCACTGTGACGTCCGTTTCCCTCTGCGCCGAGATCACCGGCCGCGACGTCGACTTCGACATGGAGATCGACGACGGCGAGGTGGTGGCCGTGCTCGGGCCCAACGGCGCAGGCAAGACGACACTGCTGTCTCTCGTCGCGGGACTCCTACGTCCCGACCGCGGACGCGTCGTTCTCGGATCCGACGTCGTCGCCGACACGACGGACGGCACGTTCGTCCCCGCCCATGCGCGTGGCGTCGCAACACTGACGCAGAAAGCGCTGCTGTTTCCTCATCTGACCGCCGAGGCCAACGTCGCCTTCGCACCCCGGAGCCGGGGCGTCGGACGTCGAGAGTCACGCCGTATCGCGCACGACTGGTTGACGGCCGTCGACGCCGCCGACCTCGCCGGACGCAGACCGTCGCAGCTGTCGGGTGGTCAGGCTCAGCGCATCGCGATCGCACGCGCCCTCGCCGCCGACCCCCGTGTTTTGCTGTTGGACGAGCCGATGTCGGCACTGGACGTCGGGACCGCGCCTGCCGTGCGACGGCTGCTCCGCACGGTCCTACGTGAGCAGCATCGAACGGCCGTCATCGTCACCCACGACCTGCTCGACGCTCTCGCGCTCGCGGATACCGTCGTCGTCGTCGAGTCGGGCCGAATCGTCGAACGCGGTACGACGACGGAGGTCCTCACCGCACCCCGCAGTCTGTTCGCCGCCCGCATCGCGGGGGTCAATCTGCTGCCGGGCCACGTCGACGGTTCGGGGTCTATTCGAACGCCGTGGGGCCTTGAGGTGTTCGGTCACGGAGATGTCGCCGACGGCTCGGCGGTCGCGGTCTTCTCGCCTGCCTCCGTCGCCGTGTATTCCGAGCCACCCCACGGCAGCCCTCGCAACGTGCTGCCGGTGACCCTCGCCGAGATCGACGTGCACGGCGCGACGGTTCGGCTTCGCGGGTCCGACAACCCCGACGGCTCCCCCGGCGTCGCCGCGGATGTGACGCCCACGGCCGCGCGGGAGCTCGATCTCGAACCCGGCAAGCAGGTGTATTTCGTCGTCAAGAGTCACGAGGTGGCGCTGCACCCGGCGTCCCGATGACCGTCAGGCCGACCTGCGCTGGATGTCGGCTCCCACGAGGGTCCATTTACCCGACAAGGTACGCGCGACCACCGCGACCATCCGCAGGGTCACGAAGATGCCGAGGCCACACCAGATTCCGCGCAAGCCCCAGTCGAACGCCAGCGCCAGCCAGATCGCCGGCAGGAAACCCACGAGCGCGCACGCCAGCGTGGCAGTACGGAGGAACGCGGCATCGCCTGCGCCGAGCAGTACCCCGTCGAGCGCGAACACGACGCCTGCGATCGGAACGATGACGACGAAGATCCACCAGATCGACGCCATCTCGTCGATGACTGCGCCGTCGCTGGTGAACAGGTTCGGGATGACCGGCAGTCCTAGCGCGAACACCGCCGCGAGGACGAGCGCGAACACGGTGGACCAGACCGTCAGCCGCCAGCCGAGTCGGGTCGCGCCCCTGCTGTCTCCTCGGCCCAGTGCGGCACCGACGAGCGTCTGGGCGGCGATGGCCAACGAGTCGAGTGTCAACGAAACGAGATTCCACAGGTGCAGGACGACCTGGTTCGCCGCGACGGCCGCCGCACCGAAGCGCGACGCGACTGCTGCCGCCGACAGGAAACACGCCTGGAACGCCAAGCTCCGCAGAACGAGGTCACGCCCCAGCACCAGCTGAGCGCGCATGATCGACCAGTCGGGCCGCAGCGGCACGCCTGCTCGGAGCACTGCGGCGATGAAGAACGCTCCGGCCACCGCCTGGCCGACGACGTTCGCAACCGCCGATCCCACGAGTTCGAGCCGCGGAAAACCGAACAGCCCGTGCACGAGCAGCGGACACAGAATCGCGGACAGACCGAGGCCGGACACCACGAACACCAGCGGTCGCCTAGTGTTCTGAACCCCGCGCATCCAGCCGTTTCCAGCCAACGACACCAGAATGAACGGGACGCCGAGCACTGCGACGCGGAACCAGAGCGTCGCCTCCGCCGAGATGTCACCGCCGCCACCGATGACCGACAGAATCGGACCGCACAGCACCTGCATCACCCCGATGATCGCGACACCGAGCATGAGGGCGAGCCACGTGGCCTGTGCGCCCTCCCCGATGGCGTCGCGTTCGCGTCCGGCGCCGTGCATGCGTGCCGCACGGGCCGTCGTGCCGTAGGACAGGAAGGTCAGTTGGGTACTGACCTGAGCGAGGACGAGGCCGCCCACGGCCAGACCCGCCAAGGGAAGCGCACCGAGTCGACCGACGACAGCGGCGTCGAACAACAGATACAGGGGTTCGGCCGCCAGTACACCGAGGGCGGGCAGCGCAAGACCCAGAATCCTGCGAGCACTCGCGTCACGGCCAACGAACGCGTCTGTCGAAGCCATCGATCAGCCGAGCGCCTCGATCAGCGCCGCGACGACGGTTTCCTTGGTCCCGAACGCGGTGAAGCCGGCGGCGTTGCGATGCCCGCCGCCTCCGAGCGTCGCCGCGACGACCGAGACGTCGACGGACGACTTCGACCGCAGCGACACCGTCCACTCGTCGGCGGTCTGCTGTTTGAACACCGCCGCGACCTCGGCTTCGGACGTCGTGCGCACGATGTCGATGACGCTCTCGATCTCCTCGGATCGCAGACCGGCGGAATCGGAGCAGAGGATGGCCGCGTACACCAGTCCGAGCCCCGCGACGGCCTCCGGCACGAGCGTCGCCGAGCCGAGCACGGAACCGAGCATGGGCAACCACCCGAACGGGTGACTGTCCAACAACCGGCGGGCGATGGCGGCCCCGTCGATACCCGTCGCGAGCAGACGCTCGGCTAGCAAATGGGATCCGGGACGAACCCACCGGAACGAGCCGGTGTCGGTGACGAGACCGGCGAACAGACAGTGCGCGATGTCGGCGTCGATGTCGACACTCCAGGCGTCGAGCAGGCGTGTGATGACGGCCGTCGTCGATTCCGCAGCCGGATCGACGACGTTCAACGTGCCGAACCGTGTGTTCGACCGATGGTGGTCGATGACGAGAGACGCGTCCGCCGCGTCGAGGCAGTCGCCGAGATCGCCGAGCCGCCCGCGGCTACCCGCGTCGACCGACACCACCAGATCGACACCGCGACGAACCTCCCCGGCCGAGACCAACATCTCGCGGCCGGGAAGCTCGCTCATGGACTCCGGCAGTTCGCTCGGTGTGGCGAAGGACACCTCGACGTCGACGCCGCGACGCTTCAGCACGATGGCCAGCGCGAGACCGCTGCCGATGGTGTCCGCGTCCGGCTGCACGTGACACAGCACGGTGACCGTGCTCGCTGCTTCGAGCAACGAAATCGCCTGGGCGAACTTGTCGTCGACCGTCGTGTCCGACGACGTGCCTGGAGTCATCGTCACCTCGTTCAGTCCAGGTCGGTGGACTCGGAACTCTCGGTCGTCTCGCGCGGGGCCTTGTACGGATCGGCCTCACCCGCTGGCTTCGCCGACGCGGCGACGCGAGCCACCTCGCTGTCGGCCTGACGGGCACGCTCGAGCAGTTCTTCCATGTGACGTGCAGTATCCGGGACGGTATCCGTCGCGAACGTCAACGTCGGAGTGAACCGGACGCCCGTGCCCGCACCGACCTTCGAGCGAAGCACGCCCTTCGCCTTCTCCAGTCCGGCGGCTGCACCGGCGAGATCGGGCTCGGCGTCGAGGCTCTCGCCTCGCACCGTGTAGAACACCGTCGCGTCGTGCAGATCTGCGGTCACCTTGCAGTCGGTGATCGTCACGTACGCCAGGCGTGGATCCTTGATCTCGTGATCTATCGCTGTCGCGACGATGGACGAAATCCGCTTGGCGAGCCTACGAGCTCTCGCTTGATCCACCATGATCTTTCACGCTCCTCGAACAACTATCCCCGGTTCAGTCCTCGGGGCCGAACACTCTTCTTCTGACCGCCAACAATTCCAGATCCTGGCGTTCGGCGACGTGACGCTCGCACTCGTCCAGCATGTCGTGCAAACCGTCGACATCCGACCCCGCCACGGCGACGCCGAACAGGGACCGGCGCATGCGCGATCTTTCCCCTGCCTCGGTCGCCGACACTCCGAACTGCTTGAGCGCAGCCAGAACGGGCTCGACCATCGAACGCTTTTCGTCGAGCGAACGCACGTCTCCCAGCAGCACGTCCAGCTCGAGAGCACCCAGATACACGCGGCCATCCTTCGATCGTGTTCGACCGAACGATCCGGCGGCGGTACCCGAAAGTACCGCCGCCGGTTGTCCGATCGAGTGCAGTGTTACTCCCCTTGCTCCACTACCACTCGCACCGCGCGAACTAGTCGCGTGGCTTCTCGCGAAGCTCGTACGCCTCGATGACATCGCCCACCTTGATGTCCGAGTACGTGACCGTGAGACCACATTCGTACCCCTCGCGAACCTCGACGACGTCGTCCTTCTCGCGGCGAAGCGAGGAGATCGTGACCGTCTCGGCGACCACCGCGTTGTCACGCAGCAGTCGTGCCTTCGCATTGCGACGCACAGTACCGGAGGTGACGAGGCAACCGGCGATGTTTCCGACCTTCGAGGAACGGAACAGCGCGCGAATCTCGGCCTGGCCGAGAGCGACCTCTTCGTACACCGGCTTGAGCATGCCCTTGAGGGCCTTCTCGATCTCGTCGATCGCCTGGTAGATGACCGAGTAGTACCGGATGTCGACGCCCTCGCGGTTGGCGAGCTCGGTGGCTTTGCCTTCCGCTCGAACGTTGAAGCCGATGATGATCGCGTTGGATGCCGACGCCAGGTTGACGTTGGTCTCGGTGACGCCACCGACACCGCGGTCGATGACGCGCAGCTCGACCTCGTCATCGATCTGGATCCCGAGCAACGCCTCCTCGAGAGCCTCGACGGTTCCCGAGTTGTCGCCCTTGAGGATCAAGTTCAGCTGCGACGTCTCCTTCAACGCTGCATCGAGATCGTCGAGGCTGATGCGCTTACGACTCTTCGCTGCCAACGCGTTGCGCTTGCGGGCGTTGCGTCGATCGGCGATCTGACGTGCGATGCGGTCCTCGTCGACCACGAGCAGGTTGTCACCTGCACCCGGTACCGACGTGAAGCCGACGACCTGGACGGGCCGCGACGGCAGCGCCTCGGTGACGTCCTCGCCGTGCTCGTCGACCATGCGACGGACACGTCCATAGGCGTCTCCGGCCACGATCGAATCTCCGACGCGGAGCGTTCCGCGCTGGATGAGCACGGTCGCCACCGGTCCGCGTCCACGATCGAGGTGCGCCTCGATGGCGACACCCTGAGCGTCCATGTCCGGGTTCGCTCGCAGGTCGAGAGCAGCGTCCGCCGTCAGCAGCACTGCTTCGAGCAGTGCGTCGATGTTGGTGCCCTGCTTCGCCGAGATGTCGACGAACATCGTGTCGCCGCCGTACTCCTCGGCCACGAGACCGTATTCGGTGAGCTGCTGCCGGATCTTGTCCGGGTTCGCGCCTTCCTTGTCGATCTTGTTGACCGCGACCACGATCGGCACATCTGCTGCCTGCGCGTGGTTGATCGCCTCGACCGTCTGCGGCATGACGCCGTCGTCGGCTGCGACGACCAGGATCGCGAGGTCCGTCGCCTTGGCACCACGAGCACGCATGGCGGTGAACGCCTCGTGACCCGGGGTGTCGATGAAGGTGACGAGTCGTTCGCTGCCTTCGAGCTCGGTTAGAACCTGGTAGGCACCGATGTGCTGCGTGATGCCGCCTGCCTCGCCCTCACGGACGTTGGCCTTGCGGATCGAGTCGAGCAGTCGGGTCTTACCGTGGTCGACGTGGCCCATGACGGTGACCACAGGAGGACGCTGTTCGAGGTCTTCCTCGCCGCCCTCGTCCTCGCCGTAGGTCAGGTCGAAGCTGTCGAGCAGCTCGCGATCCTCGTCCTCGGGACTGACGACCTGGACCACGTAGTTCATCTCGCTGCCGAGAAGCTCCAGCGTCTCGTCGTTGACCGACTGCGTTGCCGTGACCATCTCGCCGAGGTTGAACAGCGCCTGCACGAGTGCAGCCGGGTTCGCGTCGATCTTGTCCGCGAAGTCGGACAGCGATGCACCGCGGGCGAGGCGAATGGTCTCGCCGTTGCCACGGGGCAACCGCACGCCGCCGACTGCGGGAGCCTGCATGCTCTCGTACTCGGCGCGTTTCGCCCTCTTCGACTTACGTCCACGACGAGGTGCGCCTCCGGGACGACCGAAAGCACCTGCTGCAGCGCCGCGCTGTCCGGGACGACCGCCGCCGCCGGGGCGACCACGGAAACCACCTGCTGCTCCGCCTGCGGGGGCGCCGCCGGGTGCACCGGGAGCTCCGCCGCCGCCGCGGTATCCACCGCCGCCACCACCGGGACGACCGCCCGGTGCTCCGCCGGGACGACCCGGACGACCACCCGGTGCGGGGCGCGCCGAACGAGACGGCATCGCGCCCGGGTTCGGGCGAGGAGGCATCGAGCCGGGAGACGGGCGAGGTCCGCCCTGGCCGGGAGCCGGACGAGGTCCGCCCTGACCGGGAGCCGGACGGGGACCGCCCTGACCGGGAGCCGGACGAGGTCCACCCTGGCCGGGAGCCGGACGAGGTCCACCCTGGCCGGGAGCCGGACGGTTGCCGCCCGGACGAGGTCCACCCGGTGCCGGACGAGGCGCGGGCCGTTCCGCCGGAGCGGACGAGTACGGGTTGTTACCGACGCGAGGCGCCTTCGGACCCGGCTTCGGGCCGGGAGCGCCGGGCTTCGGAGCTGCCGGACGTGCTGCTTCACGCGATCCAGCCGACGCTGCGGGCGCCTGAGGAGCAGGTGCCGCAGGCGCGGACGGCGACGGTGCAGCCGGCCGAGCCGGGGTCGGGCGGGGCGCCGACGTCGGCGCCGGGGTGGATGCAGCCGGTGCCGCAGGGGCAGCCGGTGTCTGCGCCGCAGGTGCTGCGGGAGTCTGCGCCGCAGGTGCTGCGGGCGCGGACGGAGCCGGACGGGGTGCCGGCTTGGGACCGGGACGCGGTCCACCGGGCTTCGCGCCGGTGCTGGGCTTGGGTGCATCCGAGCTACGACCGTTGCCCGAAGGGGCGTCCGACTTCGCGGACGGGAACGACTCACGGATACGACGCGCTACCGGCGCCTCGACCGTGGACGATGCAGATTTGACGAACTCGCCTTGCTCTTTGAGCCGTGCGAGTAGTTCCTTGCTTGTGACACCGAGTTCTTTGGCCAACTCGTGCACGCGGGCCTTGCCTGCCACTGCTCTCCTCACTGAGAGGCCGAGCGAGGCATTAAGCCCGCACGACCTCGGGTTATCTCCGATGGACGTTCATCGTTGGTGCTTCACGGTGTGCTCATCAGTGCTGTTGCCTGTTCTTCTCGACGGGTGAAGCTCTGTCGCTGGTAAAGATTTGCCGCCTCGATGCGTGTGCGAGGCCGAGACCTCACAGGTTTCTGCTTTCGATGAAAGCAACAACCTCCGACGTGTCGACTGTTCCCGACACGCGTAACGCTCTACCGAAAGCTCGGCGCCGTTCTGCGTTCTCCAGACAAACCGCTACGGGGTGCAGCCATGCACCACGTCCGGGAAGCCGGTGACGAAGGTCGGGTACTACGACGGATTCCGAAGAATGCCGATCTCGAACCACGACCCTCAGCAGATCGGAGGCCGGAGCTCGCTCCCTGCATCCGACACAAGTGCGCACCGGCCGACTGTCATGCATCGAACCGGTGCTCTCGTGACCTCGGGCAGTGAGATCGTTCCGAACCATCGACCAGTCTAGCGCTGTCTTGCCCCGATCTCCGCATTCCACCCTTATGCGCTGGTCGACTCGGGTGCCGCGGCCGCGTCGCTGCGGATGTCGATACGCCAACCGGTCAGACGAGCAGCGAGTCGGGCGTTCTGACCCTCCTTGCCGATCGCGAGCGACAGCTGGTATTCCGGCACGACGACGCGAGCGGCGCGGGCAGCCGCGTCGACGACGGTGACCGACACCACCTTGGACGGCGACAGCGCGTTACCGACGAAGGTGGCGGGATCGTCGTCGAAGTCGATGATGTCGATCTTCTCGCCGGCGAGCTCGCTCATCACGTTGCGCACACGCTGACCCATCGGGCCGATGCACGCACCCTTGGCGTTGAGGCCCGACACGGTCGAGTGAACGGCGATCTTGGATCGGTGACCGGACTCACGTGCCACCGCGACGATTTCCACCGAGCCGTCGGCGATCTCGGGTACTTCGAGCGCGAAGAGCTTGCGTACCAGGTTCGGGTGCGTACGCGACAGCGTGATCTGCGGTCCGCGCTGTCCGCGTGTGACGCCGACGACATAGCACTTGATGCGTTCGCCGTGCTCGTACGTCTCGCCCGGGACCTGCTCCGCGGGCGGCAACAGGCCGTCCGCGCCGTTGGCGTCGCTGCCGATCCGCACGATCACAGTGCCCTTGGCGTTTGCTCGAGTGTCACGCTGGATGACGCCACCGACGATCTCGCCCTCGTGCGTCGCGTACTCGCCGAACGACTTCTCGTGTTCGGCGTCGCGGAGGCGCTGGAGAATGACCTGACGCGCGGTGGTCGCCGCGATCCGGCCGAAGCCCTCGGGAGTGTCGTCCCATTCGGAGATCGTGTTGCCGTCGGCGTCGATTTCCTTCGCCATCACACGCACCGAGCCGGACTTGCGGTCGACGTCGATCCACGCGTGCGGCTGGTGTCCCTCGGTGTGGCGGTATGCAGTCAGCAAGGCGGTCTGGATGGTCGAGATGACCATGTCGATCGAGATTCCCTTGTCCGCCTCGATGGCGCGGAGCGCTGCAATGTCGATATTCACTTGTCGAACCCTTCTTCCGGTGTGTCCACGTTCACGATCTCGTCGGCGTCTGCCGGCCTGGGACGACTGCCGAACACCCCGCCCGCCAATTCCATCTCGTCTTCCTTGGGCGGCGAAAATTCGACCTGCACAACGGCTTTCGAGATATCCGACAATGCGACGACCCGAGTCGCCAGTACGCCTTTGGTCCGCGTCACCAACGTGACCGATCCGCCGTCCAGAGCACCGACTCGGCCGTCGAACTTCTCGTCCGCCACCTCGACGCGGACCTTGCGGCCGCGGGCGCGTCGCCAGTGACGCTCCTCGGTGAGCGGGCGATCGATCCCCGGCGTCGTCACCTCGAGCGTGTACGGCGCTTCACCGAAATCGGAGACGCCGTCGAACAATTCCGAGATCTCGTGACTGAGAGCAGGAAGCGCGTCGAGGCCCGTACCTTCTTCACGGTCCACCATGATGCGCACGGCGCTGTGCTTGCCCGCCGAGACGACCGTCACGTCCTCGAGGTCGAAACCTCGGTCGTGGACCAGATCGGACAGGAGCGCGACGACCCTCTCCTTCGACGGAACAGGCATCTCTCGCGAACTCCTCGTTCAGTTGTGGTCGCGTTCGACACAGGGGTCGAACGTCTCGGGGATCGAACGTACAGCCTAGCGCCATTTCGAGGTGTTCGTGACCAGGTGCGGGTTCGCCGGATCCGAAGGACACCTGGCACGATGTCGAACGTGCCGACGTCCGCGATTTCTCCCACACTCAGTCGTCGAACCGCGTTGCGGTTGACCGGCGGTGTCGTTCTCTCCACCGTCGGGCTGGCGGCGACCGCAGGATGTTCGTCCGGCGCCGAGACCGCAGCCACCGTCGACACACTGACTCAGCACCTGAATCTCGCGCGCCGCGACGCGGCGGCCGCGGGTGCCGCAATCGCGACGCTGCCCGATCTCGCAGGCCCGCTCGGGGTCGTGCAGTCCGAACGGGAAGCCCATGCGTCGGCGATTTCCGCGGAGATCGACCGCGTCGCGGGGACCGACCCGAACGAGACCACGACCGCGAGTCCGACGACCACCCAGGCACCAACTCCCCCACCGACACTGGACGAGTTGAAGAGCCTGCTGAGCGAATCCCAGCGTGCCGCAGCCGGTTCCGCGCGCGAAGAGTCCGGCTACCGCGCAGGCCTTCTCGGATCCGTCAGCGCGGCATGCGCCGTCGAGGTGTCGGTGGTGCTCGCATGAACGAGCTCGGAGAAGAACAGCAGGCTCTCGTCGACGCGCTGAACGCCGAGTACGCGGCAGTATTCGCCTACGGCGTCGTCGGCGCCTTCTCGAATCCGACGCGTGCGGACCTCGTCGCGACGAACGCCGCGGCGCATCGAGCCCGACGCGACGCGACGATCGATGCATTGAAAGCTGCGAGCGTGACTGCGCCGCTTCCCAGTCCGGCCTACTCGATTCCGTTCGCCGTGACCGACCCTGTCTCAGCAGCACAACTCGCAGCCCAAGCCGAGGTCGACACGTCGATCGCGTGGCGGTCGGTGATCGAACGCAGCAATTCCGGTCCCACACGGGAGACCGGAATCGCTGCACTCACGGAAGCGGCACTGCGACTGGCGAATTGGCGCGAGATCCTGGGAGTGTCTCCGTCGTCGGTTCCGTTCCCCGGTCAACCCTGACCGACTCGGCACCGGTTCTTCCCGGCATGAACAGCGCGGCGACGATTCCGAGCGCGACCGCTCCGGCGCCGACGAGAAGCGCGGGAGCGAGCGCGTCGGTGTAGCCGGTGGGCGTCAGGGCACCGCCTGCCCCGAGGAACACGGCGGTCAGTACCGCGATGCCGAGCGCGACGCCGATCTCGCGGATCGTCGAGTTGGTGCTGCTCGCAGTGGCATGGTCGACCTCGGCCATGTCGGCCAGGACGGCGGTGGCCGAGGGCGCGAAGGTCAACCCCATACCTATGCCTGCCATCGCCAGCGCGGGCACCATGCTCGCGTAGGACGTTCCCGGCTCGAGAATCGCGGCCATCCACACCAGAGATCCGGCTTGGAGCGTCAGGCCCGCGACGAGCAAGGCTCGCAGACCGAGCCTCGGCGCGAGAAGCCCGGCCAGCGGCGCGACGACCATCGGTGCCGCTGTCCACGGCAGCGTCCGCAGACCAGCCTGGAACGGGCTGTAGCCCATGACGATCTGCAGATACTGCGACAGCAGGAACACCGCACCGAACATGCCGAGAGTGAACGTCACTCCGATCACGTTCGCGAGCGCGAAGCTGCGCGAGCGGAACAGACGCAACGGCACCACAGGGGACGATGCGCGTCGTTGCCTCGCCACGAAGACGATCATCGCGACGGCGGATCCGGCGAACGTCAGAAGCACCGAGGTCGAGGCCCATCCGTCGTCGTTTCCGTGCACGACAGCCCAGACGAGCAGGAACACGCTCACCCCAGCCGACAGAACTCCGGTGTAGTCGAGCGGCTGTCTGCGCCCGAACGATTCCTTCAACGCGACGAGCGCGAGCGGAACCGCGATCAAGGCGACGGGGACGTTGATCCAGAAAATGCCCTCCCATGCGACGCCGTCGACAACGGCACCACCGACGACGGGACCGAGCGCGACACCGAGCCCGGAGACGCCACCCCAGATTCCGATGGCGAGCGGACGCTTGGCCGCGGGCACGACCGACGCGAGCAGCGTGAGCGACAACGGCATGATCGCTGCCGCGCCCGCACCCTGCACCGCACGAGCCGCGATCAGCATCGCCGGCGTCGTGGCGAGGGCCGACGCGATCGACGCGAGCGTGAAGACGGCGATTCCGCCGAGGAAGACGCGTCGTCGACCCCACCTGTCTCCGAGCGTCGCCGCGACGAGCATCAACGTCGCGAAGCTCAGGGTGTACGCGTTCATGAACCACTGCAGTTCCGCGACGGATGCGGAGAGGTCGGCCTGAATCACCGGAAGTGCACTGGTCATCACCAGATTGTCGAGTGTTGCCATGAACATCGGGAGCGACGCGGCCACGATTCCGACCCAGATCGGAATGGTGCGCTCGCTCGGTGGTGGAACTGGCGGGGATGTCGTGGTCATCGGAGTCACCTTCGCTGTCACGGGAGTTGTAAGCATCGAATGATTACTTGTGCAGTGACGCTAGTAATCGACTGATAATCTGTCAACATGGCAGCGCCGACGAAGACCACACGCATGGATGCATCGGACCGACGCGAGCTCGTGCTCGACGCCGCGATGCGCGCGTTCGCGAGGGGCGGGTTCGCCGGCACCAGCACCGACGCCGTCGCCAAGGAAGCAGGTGTGTCGCAGCCCTACGTCGTACGCATGTTCGGGACCAAGGGCGAACTGTTCCGCCTGGTGTTCCAACGCGCCATCGACGGCATCATGGCCGCGTTCGAGAAAGTCCTGAGCGGCGACGAGCCGTACCCCGACGACGACGTGTGGGCAGCACTCGGTGCCGCCTACACCCAACTCGTCGCAGACCGCGATCTGCTGCTCGTCATGATGCACGGCTTCACCGCCGGAAGCACCCCGGACATCGGAGCTCAGGGCCGCGCCGGGATGGGTGCAATCTTCACCCAGATTCGCGAGGGCACCGGATGCACACCCGACGAGGCACGGGACTTCATCGCCCACGGCATGTTGCTCAACTGCCTACTCGCGATGCAAGCACCCGAACACACCGACGACCATGCACTGAGCGAACTCGCGTCATGCTCCTTCGGGCCGACCCTGGAACAGCTTCGGAGCTCTGTGCGAGTGGATAATTCGGGGCCGCAGGCTGCGCACTGACGCTCATCGAGCCGCGGTATATCAGCGGTTCACTACAATCTAGTTCACGAAGTCGGGAGACACAGTTGTCCGCTATCCCCCGAGGCGGCGCTCGCTTACCGAGCGCGCCCCACTCACAGGACGAGCACGATGGACGCTGCTCGCCGATTCGCGGTTCTTGTCGGTGGCATGTGATAGTGCTGTTCGATCGTAATGCACTGCGAGACAACCAGTTTCCTTGACAATCCGATCTCCGGTGATATAGTCGAACACAAGTTCGAATCGAGTCGGGGGGCTTGAATCCATGCCGTTCACGGAGCGCAGCGCGTTCGCGAAATACATCGGACCACAGAAGAAACCGGTCATCGACACCGACCTGTTGGGTGAACTGTCGCAGGTCGCGGTCCTGGAAAACCAGGCCTGCGCACGCAAAGTCGCTCTCGCAGCCCACATATGGGATTCCTGCATCCACCAAACCATCCAAGTCGGGGACCTGATCACCGACGCCGGCAACTACGCCGCCTCCGAAACCGCGAAAATCCTCGGCTGCTCGAAAACCGTCGCAGACACCTTCGCCGAAATCGGCATGGACCTACGCCTACGACTGCCCGCGATCAAAACAGCATTCGAATTAGGCGAACTCGACCTCGCCCGCGTCCGCGCGATCTACCGCGTCACCTCCCCGCTGTCCCTGGATGCCGCCACACGGATCGAAGCCGAAGTACTACACGCCGCCAGAAGGCTCTCGCCCGGACCATTGGCCACCGAAATCGCCGCCATCATCCAGCGCACCGCACCCGACGAAGTCGCCGAAACACGAGAAGACCTGAAAAAAATCACCGGAGTGCGCTACCGCGACAAAGACCTGATCGCCACCATCGAAGCAACCCTCGACGCCGCCGACGCCGCCGCCTGCTGGCAATCGATCACCGAAATGGCCGCCACACTATGCCCGCGCGACCCCCGCACCCGCAGCCAACGCCTCGCCGCCGCCTACACCGCATGCATACGACGCGAAACCCATCTCGCCTGCACCTGCGAAGCCGACGAAGACCACCCCTGCACCGCCAACCGAACCCTGCCCGACCGGCGGGTGCCGTTGACGTCGATCACCATCGACCTCGCCACCCTCGCCGCATTGAACGATCTACCCGCCTACCTCGCCGGACACGGGTTGATCGACGCCGCCTACGCCCGCGAACTCGCCGCCAACAGCGACTGGCAAATAGTCATCACCGAAGCCAGAAACATCGCCGACGAACTCCACATCACCCTCGACAACACCACCGACACGGCCGACAACGACGACGAAGCCGCGACCACGGAAGACACCGACACCGGCACCGACACCGTGACCGACACCGAAAGCGCCGAGCAGGAAGGTGATGCCGGGGACGCCGCGACCGAACCCGAGAATAACCCCGCAGCTACCGGCCGTTCGACACCCGTCGATCATCTGACATTCCACCCACTCGGACGCGGGCGACGCCGACGCGGACTACGCCTGCCGAAACCGGCTGTAGGCGCCGCTCGCGCACAGACCGTCCCCGCCGACACCGGCCCCTACCGCGGCTCCTACACGCTCATCGCCGCTCTTGAGAAAGCGATCGCCGCCAATCCCGCAGTCGCGCAAGCGCTCTACCCCGACGGTCACGGAGGATTCATCGAATCACCCGCCGGGGCACTGCAGTACAAGCCCCGCGCACAGCTCGCCGACCTGGTCCGCCACCGCGACCGCACCTGCCGATTCCCCGGCTGCGACGTACCCGCAGCCAGCTGCGAACTCGACCACATCATCCCCTACCTCCACCACGACCCCGCCCGCGGCGGCTGGACGATCCTGACCAACCTGCACTGCCTGTGCCGCTACCACCACTCCCTCAAAACCATGGGCGCCTGGCACACCACCATGCTCGCCGGAGCCATCGAACACTGGACATCGAACTCCGGCAGCACCGCCGTCACCCTCCCCGGAAGCAGCGTCGGCGCAACCGATCTCACCGGCCACACACTCACACCACACATACCCCGCAAACGCAGACCCACATGCAAAGAAGAACCCGCCGAACCGGAATCGACAGCCCCACCGCCCGTCGAGCCCGACAAGACCAACGCGACAGAAAAGACCAGCCAGGCCGAGAAGGCCAGCGAGACAACCACCCACGATCAACCCACCGACCCCTGGAACGTCGACATCACCGGCGAAGAAAGGGTAGACGCCGATGACCCAGCACCGTTCTAGGATCAAGGTAGCCGCAGTTTGTACGTTTTCCCGGGTCGAGAGTCGTCGATAACCTCAGGCTTTCATCTCGTAGGCACCGTCGTAGGCAACGACTTCGTTCCACACCGCGTCGAAACGTGCCTTGTCGGCGACGGGCTTGCGGATCGCACCGAGCGCCCAACGTTGCTGAGCCTCCGTCGACGACGGCTTTCCGTGCAGCGCGACGGCATAGCCGGAGAAGTCGCGAACCTGGAAGTCGAAGATCTGATCCAGCAAGGGCGTCGAAATACGTTCCGCCAGTTCGAGAACGAGATGCCCGTACACGATCAGCGAGAACAAGTGGCCGACATTCAGCAGGAAGTCGAGATCCGTCTGCTGGGTCTCGTCGGGTGCCGCCTCGGCCAGGAACTGCTCGAACGCCAGGGCTTGTTCGTGGAAGCGGGCGACATTCGGCACGTGAGAGTGCTTCTCGTACACGGGTTTCCAGTCGTGAAATCGCACCTTGCTCGCGCCACGGGCCGGACCTTGCGCGAAGAAGAAGGTGTCGTCGGAGGCGTCGTCGCGCACACCGACTTCCGGGTACTCGGTGGGCGCGAACATGTAGGACGGCATGAACTTGAGCATCAGCGCGACGTTGACGTGCACTGTCCCCTCGAGTTTTGGAAGCGTGCCGATCAGTTGCGCCGCCTCCCGGAAGTACGTGTCCTTCTCGTAGCCCTTGGCGGCGACGACGTCGTGCAGCAACCGCACGACCGTCTCGCCTTCGGACGTGACCTTGGCTTTCGTCATCGGATTGAACAGCAGATAGCGACGGTCGTCCAGCGTCGCAGACCGGAAGTAGTCGACCGCGCGTGCACTGAACAGTTTCATCGCCGCCAGCCTCGCGTAGGAGTCGACGAAACTCGCTCGCACGTGCGCAAACTCGGTGACGCGGTTGCCGTAGAGAATTCGATTGTGCGCATGTGTGATCGCTTCGTAGAAGGCATGCTCGGTGATGCCGATCGATCCGGTGCACAGATTGAACTTGCCGACGTTGACAGTGTTCAGCGCCGCGGAGAACGCGTCGGCCCCAGTGTGGAGGATGTCCTCCTCACGCACCGGGTAGTTCTCGAGCGCGAACGTGCTGACGTACATCTGACCGTGAACCACGTTGCCGCGCAACACGAAATTCGGGTGGGACGAGTCTGCGACAAAAAAGACATAGGCATCTGGGCCGGCAGGAGCGGAGCCTGCGGAGTGACCGGATTGGGCAGGAGCGGAGCCCGCGGAGTGACCGGATTGGGCAGGAGCGGAGCCCGCGGAGTCACCAGAAGACACGGTGTCGGTGCGCCGACCGAAGACCGAGACCATGCCTGCGACGTTGCCGTTACCGATGTAGTACTTCTCCCCCGACGCCATGAAACCGTCGTCCGTGGGCGTGAGGAGCATGTCGGTGGAGTAGACGTCGGCGCCGTGCGCGCGCTCGGACAGGCCGAACGCCATGACGCCACCTGCGTCCAACTGCTCGGCGGCACGACGCTTGGCCGCGTCGTTGTCGCTCATCCAGATCGGCCCGAGGCCGAGAACGGTGACCTGCCAGGCGTACCAGTAGGACAGCCCGTAGAACCCGAGGATCTCGCTCAACTGAGCGTTGCGAAACGCATCCCAACGTTTGTTCGGGTCCCCGTTCGCATAGGCCTGCGGGGTGCAGAACGTCGCGAAGATTTTCTCCTCGGCGACGAAGTCGAGGAAGTCAGCCGTCCAGACCGCATTCAGGTCGTCGTCGAGCAACCTGGCTTTGCCTCGGTTCTCGAACCAGTCGATCACGGCACGGAGTTGCCGCGCCGTCTCGTCGTCGAACTGAGCACCGTCGAATGTCGTCGGATCGAACAGCGAGAAACCGGCCACGGCGAATCACCTCTCACACTCGGTTACCCCCGAAGCTATCAAGGGGTAACCGAGCCCGAGTGGAAATCAGGCGGTAGGGCGGACTGCCTTCACGATCTCCGCGACGGCGGCATCCTTGTCGACCTCTCGGCTCTCACCGGAGAATCGATCGCGGATCTCGACCTTGCCGTCGGCCCATCCGCGACCGACCACGACCACGAGCGGCATGCCGAGCAGCTCGGAATCCTTGAACTTCACGCCAGGCGATGCCTTGCGGTCGTCGAACAGGACCTCGAGCCCCTGCACGTCGAGCGCCGACGCGATGGACTCGGCGCCTTCGCGGGCGGCGTCGTCCTTGTTGGCGATGACGAGGTGCACGTCGTACGGCGAGATCTCGGCAGGCCAGCGCAGGCCCTTGTCGTCGTGCATCTGCTCGGCGACGACGGCGACCAGCCGGGACACTCCGACACCGTACGAACCCTGGACCAGTCGAACCGGCTTGCCGGTCTCGCCGAGAACGTCGACGGAGAACGCGTCGGTGTACTTGTAGCCGAGTTGAAAGATGTGGCCGATCTCGATTCCGCGCGCCGAGACCAGCGTGCCCTGGCCGTCGGGCGACGGGTCGCCGTCTCGCACCTCGGCTGCCTCGATGGTGCCGTCGGGTGTGAAATCACGGCCGGCGACGAGGTTCACGACGTGCTTGCCCTCGATGTCGGCGCCGGTGATCCACGACGTGCCGTCGACGACCCGGGGATCGACGAGGTAGCGAACACCGTTCGCCTGCAGTGCACGCGGACCGATGTAGCCCTTGACCAGGAACGGATTGGCCGCGAAGTCCGCGTCGGTGAGCAGTTCGAACTCCGCAGGTTCGAGCGCTGCCTCGAGCCGCTTCTCGTCGACCTCGCGGTCGCCGGGCAGGCCGATCGCGAGAAGTTCCCACTCCCCTTCCGCGTTCCGTACCTTCAGCAGGATGTTCTTGAGGGTGTCGGCGCCGGTGATCGTGCGGCCGAGGTCGGCCGAGTTGGCCCAGTCGACGAGCGTCGCGATGGTCGGTGTGTCGCCCGTCTCGTGGTCCACCGCGGCGGGCTGACCCTCGATCGGCAGCGGGTCCGGCGCAGGCGTCGTGACGGCTTCGACGTTGGCCGCATAGCCCGATTCGACGCAGCGCACGTAGGTGTCCTCGCCGATCTCGCTCTCGGCCAGGAACTCTTCCGACGCGCTTCCGCCCATGGCTCCCGACGTCGCCGTCACGATGACGTACTTGACACCGAGACGTTCGAAGATGCGCTGGTACGCCTCGCGATGTGCGTTGTACGACGCCTTCAGACCGTCCTCGTCGAGATCGAACGAGTACGAGTCCTTCATCACGAACTCGCGGCCGCGCAGGATGCCTGCACGCGGACGCTCTTCGTCGCGGTACTTGGTCTGAATCTGGTACAGCGTGACCGGCAAATCCTTGTACGAGTTGTACTCACCCTTGACCGTCAGCGCGAACAGCTCCTCGTGCGTCGGACCGAGCAGCATGTCGTTGCCCTTGCGGTCCTGCAGCCGGAACAGCGCGTCGCCGTATTCGGTCCAGCGGTTCGTCGCTTCGTAGGGCTCACGCGGTAGCAGTGCGGGCAGCGAGATCTCCTGCGCGCCGATCGCATTCATCTCTTCCCGAACGACCTTCTCGATCTGCCGCAACACCTTGAGCCCCAACGGCAACCAGGAGTAGACGCCGGGCGCGATGCGCCGGACGTATCCGGCGCGAACCAACAGCTTGTGGCTGTCGACTTCGGCGTCCGCGGGGTCGTCGCGGAGAGTGCGGAGAAACAGCTGAGAGAGGCGGGTGATCACGGGGTACGAGAATAGTCGGTGGCCCGGCGCAGACCGGCAGCCGCCCACCTCTTGCCGGCGGTGGGTAACGTTGGTGCCCGTGATCGTTCTGCTGCCCCCGTCCGAAACGAAGTCCGACGGTGGCGAGGACTCCCCGCTGGACTTGACCCGCCTGTCGCTGCCCGAGCTCAACCCACTTCGGCAGAAGCTGGCCGACGCCCTCGTCGAACTCGCCGACGATGTCCCCGGCTCGCGCGCGGCACTCGGTCTCGGGCCGACGCAGGACGACGAGATCGAACGCAATGCGTCGTTGTTCACGTCGCCGACAGCCCCGGCGCTGAGCCGCTACACCGGTGTTCTCTACGACGCGCTCGACGCGAAATCGTTCACCAAGGCCGGTCGCGCCCGTGCGGCCGCCCGGTTGTGGATCGGCTCGGCACTGTTCGGTGTCGTCCGCGCGTACGACCCGATCCCGACGTACCGTCTGTCCGGTGGTTCGAAGATCCCCGGGTTCGGAACACTGCGTTCGCATTGGAAGCCGGAGCTGACCGACGCGGTGGTCTCCGCGGCCGACGGCGTCGTCGTCGATCTGCGATCCGGTACGTATCAACAGCTCGGACCGATACCCGGTGCGATCACAGCGACCGTGCTGACCGAGAAGCCCGACGGATCCCGGTCGGTCGTCAGCCATTTCAACAAGCATCACAAGGGACTGCTGGCTCGCGCGTTGACGCTGACGACAGCCGAACCCAAGGACGTGAAGGGACTCGCCAGAGTCGCGTCGAAGGCAGGGCTGCGCGTCGAGGTCGCGTCGTCGACCGAACTGATCGTGGTTACCGAATGAATCCCGTGCCGAAGCTGCTCAGGGCGGGCGCCGACGCGTCGTTCGGGCGCGACAAGGACTTACGCGTCGTCGACGACATCACGGACCGTCTGATCGGGCTGGAAGACTTCGATGCGATGGCGCTGGGGTCGCTCGCGTTGACCAACATGATTCAGACGATGTACGAGGCCGGGTGGCAGCCGTTCGATCTGCTGCACATCGTGCGACGCCAACAGACCGTCGCCGTGTCGTCGCTCGCGGCTGCGGTGATTCTCCATCAGTCGGATCTGACGAACGCGAACGACCGCGCGCCCGAGTTCTGGGTCGACCAGTTGTCGGAGATCTGCGCGCTGTATCCGAAGGCTGCGTCGCGCGTGGAGGCGTCGCCCAGTTTTCTTGCAGCGCTGCTTCGTTCGAGCGGCAAGTCCGACTACATCGCGGCAAGCGATCAGTGGATCGCGGTGCTCGCGCTGCTCGGCCAGTGGCAGACCCTGCCGCGGTGGCCGCAGATCGGCCCGCTGCCATCGCAGTGGCCGAGGAAGCGGGCAACCCCACGCGTCACGGCAACGGCCGGTGCGGATTCTCCGAACTCGAAGGTACTGGGCCGTATTCGTGGCCTGCTCGCCAAGGCCGACGCCACCGACTTCGACGAGGAAGCCGAAATCCTGACGGCCAAGGCGCAGGAATTGATGACCCGGTACTCGATCGACTCGCTTCTTCTGAGCGAGGGAAACGTCGACGTCGACAGCCGCCGCGTACACATCGACAATCCGCACGCGCCGGCGAAAGCTCAATTGCTGCACGTGGTCGGCGAGGTCAACCGGGTGAAGTCGATCTGGGATCCCGAGTTCGCCGTAGCGACGCTCGTCGGGTCACCGATCGACGTCGAGCAGACCGTCGTGTTGTTCACCTCGCTCCTCATCCAGGCGACACGCGCATTGTCGCACTCTCCGAAAGCCAAGCGGCGCAAGGGTTCCGCGTCGGCCGCGTTCGGCAAGGCGTTCCTGTTCGCGTATGCGGTGCGGATCGGTGAACGCCTCGCCGACGCCGACGCGCACGCCCTGGACGAAGCATCGGGAGACTCCCGCGACCTCCTTCCCATGCTCGCCGCCAAGACCGTCGCCGTCGAAGAGGCATTCGACCGACTCTTCCCGAGGGTGAAGGCGATGCGCGGACCGCGGCTCGACGCGGAGGGCTGGGAATCGGGGCAGGCAGCGGCGGACAAGGCGGAGTTGCGGTAGCTAAAATCGGGTTTGCCGACGAAATATTCATCTGCCGACGGAGTCCGGTGCGCAGCTGGTGAACACGTGCGCGAACACGCGTCGACCCCGCCGGGCACAATGGGTTCAGTGCAGAACACTTTCGATGACACGATCGCCCGGGCGACCGAGCTGCTGCAGCGCAAGGATCTGGCTGCGATGTCCGAGCTCGTCGCCGACTTGTCCCCGGCCGATGCGGCTCGGGTCCTCGAACGCGCGGATTCGGCGGAAAGAGCTGTGCTGTACCGACTTCTGCCGAAGGACCAAGCCCTCGACGTGTTCGAGCAGTTCGACGCCTCACTGCGCGGCGAACTGCTCGGCGCTCTGCGCGACGACGACGTCATCACGCTCTTCGAGGAACTCGACCCGGACGATCGCGTCGAACTCGTCGACGAACTACCGTCGAACGTCGCACACCGGTTGATGCAGGGACTGTCGGCGACCGAACGTGACCTGACGGCACCGATGCTCGGCTACGCGAAGGGTTCGGTCGGCCGACGAATGAGCCCGGAGTACATCCGCGTGCACCCGTCGACCACGGCAGCCCAGGCGCTGCACCAGGTGCGAACCACCGGCGCCGATGCCGAGTCGGTCTACATGCTGCCCGTCACCGACGACCGTCGACGCCTCGTCGGTGTCGCCACTCTGGCCGACGTCGCCACCGCTGCACCGGACACGACGATCGGCGATCTCGCTAGTGCGGGACCCGTCGTCACCGCCGAGATCTCCGCCGAGGACGCCGCACGCATGTGTCTCGGCAATCGCAGTCCGGCGGTGGTCGTCGTCGATTCCGAGCACCGCCTGATCGGGATCGTGACGATCGAACAGGCGTCGCGGATTCTCGAGGAAGCCGAGGACGAGGATGCCGCGAGGGCAGGCGGTACCGAGCCCCTTCGACGGCCCTATCTGTCGACGCCCGTCCTGTCGATCGTGCGCTCCCGAGTCGTGTGGCTGCTCGTGCTGGCGTTGTCCGCGATCCTGACGGTTCAGGTTCTCGAGATCTTCGAGCATGCGCTCGCTGCCGTCGTCACCCTGGCTCTGTTCATTCCGTTGCTGACCGGCACGGGCGGCAACACCGGGTCGCAGGCCGCGACGACGGTGACGCGTGCACTCGCGGTCGGCGACGTCCGACCCCGTGACATCGCGGCGGTGTTGTTCCGCGAAGTGCGCGTGGGCGCGACGATGGGCGCGATGCTCGGCTCGCTGGGATTCGTGATCGCCGGGCTCGTATACGACTTCCATCTCGGCCTCGTCATCGGCTCGACACTCCTGGCCATCTGCACGCTCGCCGCGACGGTCGGCGGGGCGATGCCGCTGATCGCGAAGAAGATCGGCGTCGATCCTGCCGTGTTCTCGACGCCGTTCATCTCGACGTTCTGCGATGCTTCGGGGCTGATCGTGTATTTCGCGATCGCGAAGCTCGTGCTCGGAGTGTGACCGTCAGCCCTTCTGCGCATCCTCCTGCGCGGCCTGCGCCTGCGCGACCTGCTGTGGGCTGAATCGGATGAAGTACGCCGCGATGCCCGCGACGACGGCCGCGATCGCGCAGCAGAACAACGCGAACATGTAGCCGGAACTGAGCGCGTCGAGCTGCGCTGCGTTCATCAGGTTCGCAGGTCCGGTCGTGCCGCCGAGAGACAAGGTCCGCGACGTCACCAGTGCGCCGATGACGGCCAGGGCGACAGGGCCGCCCAACGTCTGCGCGACGAGCGCGATCGCCGTCAGCGGTCCGATCTCGGTCGGCTGGACACCGGCGATGGCACACAGCGGAAGCGGAATGGACGCCATACCGACGCCGAACCCGATGCCGATGACCGGGAAGAAGATGCCGGGGAAGTACGACGAATCGCCGTCCATCGTCAGCACCGAGAACAGCAGCCAGCCGACCATGATCGCGGCACCGGCCATGACGAGAAAGCGGGGCTGGATTCGGACGGCGAGCTGCGAGGTGATGAACGCAGCGGCACCGAGTCCGAACGCGAACGGAACGAACGCAAGACCGGCCGCCAGCGGGCTGTAGCCCAGCACGTCCTGCACGAACAACGCGACGAACGCTGCAAGCGAGAACATGACGCCACCCGCGAAGAAGATGGCGACGAACGTTGCGACACGGTCTTTGCTGGAGAAGAGCGAGAACGGTAGCAGCGGATTGTCGGCACGGCGCTCGACGACGAGGAACAGCCCGAGCAGCACGACACCCGCGACGAACGAGCCGATCACCAGCGGACTGGTCCAGCCGAGTTCGGTGCCCTCGCTCAGCGCCAACACCACTCCGGTACATCCGAGCGTGCCGAGTATCGCTCCCGGGAAATCCAAGGCCAGCCGCATTCCGCTGGTCTCGCGAAGCGACACCACCGCGAGGATGACGATGCCGATGCCGATCGGGACGTTGATCAGGAAGATCCATCGCCACGACACCTGAGTCAGCGCACCACCGATGATTAGCCCGGCGATCGATCCGACACCCGTCATCGCCGCGTAGATCGCCACGGCCTGATTGCGGACCGGGCCCGGCGCGAACGTGGTCGCAACGAGGGCGAACGCCGTCGGCGACGCGACCGCCGCACCGACGCCCTGCAGTGCGCGAGCGGCAACCAGTGTCGCCTCGTTGACCGCGAGCCCGCACAGCAACGATGCCACCGTGAACAACACGACGCCGCCGAGGAACATCTTCTTTCGACCGTACGCATCACCGAGCCGCCCACCGAGCAGCATCAGCCCGCCGAACGCAAGTGCGTAGGACGTCAGAACCCAGTTTCGGCCGGCGTCACTCAGCCCGAGGTCGGCCTGCAACGGGGCCAGGGCCAGGTTCGCGACGGTTCCGTCGAGAACCACCATCAGCTGGAGACCACTCAGCACGATGATCGCCAGGCCGAAGGCCCTGGTGGTCACCGGATAGACGATCTGCGTGGAGGCCGCTGCGGGCTGCGAGTGGTCGGGCACGAGAGTTCACGTTACCGAGAGTCCGCCGAAAAACCAGCAACGGTCCCGATGATGACGATCGCCGGAGGCCTGATGCCCTCGGCCTTGACCTTCTCGGCGACGGTCGCCAGATCGGCGCGCACTTCGCGCTGCGTTCGCATCGTTCCCTCTTGAACCACGAGCACCGGCGTCGACGCGGGCCTGCCGCCGTCGATCAGAACCGTCGCGAACTTCTCGATGCGTTCGACGGCCATCAGCAGGACGATCGTGCCCTTCAGCTTCGCCAGTGCATTCCAGTCGACGAGCGAGTCCGGGTGATCGGGCGCGACGTGACCGCTGACGACGACGAACTCGTGCGTCACACCCCGGTGGGTCACCGGAACCCCGGCAGCCGACGGAACGGAGATCGCGCTCGTGATTCCCGGTACGACCGTTACCGGTACGCCTTCGGCCGCCAGCGCCTCCAACTCTTCGTAGCCGCGCCCGAACACGTACGGGTCGCCGCCCTTGAGCCGGACGACGAACTTGCCCGCCTTCGCATGGTCGATCAACGCCTGATTGATCGCCTCCTGCGCCATCGCGCGGCCGTAAGGAATCTTGGACGCATCGATGACCTCGACATGCGGTCCGAGCTCGGCGATCAGCTCCGGCGGCGCGAGACGGTCGGTGACGACGACATCCGCGTACGCGAGCAGTTTGCGTCCGCGAACCGTGATGAGATCCGGATCGCCCGGACCACCGCCGACGAGTGCGACGCCGGTATGCGGCGTGTCCGTCGAGTCGGCGATCAGCCCGGAGTGCATGGCTTCGACGACGGCGTTGCGCACCGCCGCGGATCGGCGATGGTCACCGCCGGCCAGAAGACCGAGGGTGAGCCCGTCGTACTCGGCCGATGCCGGGGTGACGGCTGTGCCGTCCCGCGCGATGTCGGCGCGGACGCAGAAGATTCTCGACCGCTCTGCTTCTGCGACGATCGCCGCGTTGGTGCCGGCCTCGTCCGTGCATGCGATCGCGTACCAGGCGCCGTCCAGATCGCCGTCGGCGTACTCACGCAGTTCCATCGTGATCTGCCCGAACGACGCCATCGCTTCCACCGCTGGCGTCGCCGCGCGCGTGATCATGTGGACCCGGGCACCCGAGCTGATCAACAGCGGCAGCCGTCGCTGCGCCACGGTGCCACCACCGACGACGACGACGCGTCGACCCGACAGATTCAAGCCGACGAGATAGGGAGAGTCGGTCGCATCACCTTCGTTTTCGATCACGGAAGGCAACTTACCGCCCTCGTGTTACGCGCTACCGTGCGCGTGTAACACGTTTCTCGTCCCATACCGGCTCGTCGGATTCGTAAACCTGTCCGTCGGATCCGAAGACCAGGAATCGGTCGAAACTCTTCGCGAACCAGCGGTCGTGCGTGACGGTGATCACGGTTCCCTCGAACGCGGCGATGGCGTCCTGCAGCGAGTCCGCCGACAGCAGATCGAGGTTGTCGGTCGGCTCGTCGAGCAGAAGCATGCTGGCGCCCGACAGTTCGAGGAGCAGAATTTGCACCCGCGCCTGCTGTCCGCCCGACAGGTTGTCGTACACCTGCTCGGACGCCGACGCCAGTCCGTATCGATCGAGTGCGCGACTGGCTGCCTCGCGTCCCATTCCGTCGCGGTGCTCGTTACCCATGTGCAGGATGTCGAGCAGCGTCTTACCTGCGAGGTCGGGTCGTGTGTGCGTTTGCGCGAACAATCCCGGCCGAACCCTCGCGCCGAGAACAGCGGTACCCGTGTGCGGCACCGGGGTGAGTGCGAGTTCCTGGACGGGCAGGTGTTCGCGTTCCGGGTCGGTCCCACCGCCGGCGAGCAATCGGAGAAAGTGCGACTTGCCCGAACCGTTCGAGCCGAGCACCGCAACGCGATCGCCGAACCAGATCTCGGTGTCGAACGGCTTCATCAGCCCGGTCATCTCGAGGTCGGTGCACACGAGCGCGCGCTTCGCGGTGCGGCCGCCGTGCAGACGGACGGTCACCTTCTGCTTCAGCGGCACGGCCTCCGGTGGGCCTGCCTCCTCGAATCGGGCGAGACGCGTCTGCGCCGCGTGATACCGCGCGGCGACGCCGTCGTTGAACTTGGCCTTCTCGCGCAGGCGCAACACGAGCGCACGAAGTTTGACGCGCTCCTCGTCCCATCGACGTCGTAGTTCGTCGAGTCGGGCGTTCCGGTCCTCGCGCGCCCGGTAGTACGTGTCGAACCCGCCGCCGTGCACCCACGACGACGCCCCAGCCGCTCCCGGCTCGAGTGTGACGATGCGCGTCGCGGCGTTCGCGATCAGCTCACGGTCGTGACTGATGAACAGAACCGACTTGGGCGATTCGCGAATCGTCTTCTCCAGCCAGCGTTTTCCCGGTACGTCGAGGTAGTTGTCCGGCTCGTCGAGGAGCAGAAGTTGGTCGGGTCCGCCGAACAACGCTTCGAGCACCAGCCGTTTCTGCTCGCCGCCGCTGAGTGTCGCTGCGGTACGCCATTTCGCCCGATCGAACGGCATGCCGAGGGCTGCCATCGTGACCTCGTCCCAGAACGGTTCGATGTCGTAGCCGCCGACATCGCCCCAATCCGACAGCGCCGAAGCATATTTCAGCTGCGTTTTCTCGTCGTCGGCCTCGATCATCGCGTTCTCGGCGGCATCGAGTGCCTCTGCAGCGTGACGAACAGCAGGCGCCGCCACCGACAGCAGCAAGTCCCGCACCGTCGAATCGTCACGGACCTGGCCGACGAATTGACGCATCACACCGAGCGAACCCGACCGCGTCACCGATCCATCGTCGGGTTCGATGTCGCCGGCGACGATGCGCGTCAACGTCGTCTTGCCGGTTCCGTTCGGCCCGATCAGGGCGGTTTTCGCACCGTCGCCGACGCGGAATCCGACGCCGCCGAGCAGTTGCCGCCCGTCGGGAAGGAAGTAGTCGATGTCGGTCAGTTCGAGATGAGCCACATCGGCCAATCTATGTCAGACGGTCAACTTCTTTTCCGCAGTCTGTTCGAGCGTCTGCCTGCCGACGACGTCGACGTGCGCGTGTTCGACTCTCACCGAGGCAGTTTCGCCGTCGGTGGTGAGCAACATGACGCCGTTGTCGAACCATGGCCCGGCTTCGGCCTCCCAGGCCACGTCGACGGGTGGAACTTTCGCGGATCGCGCGAGGCGGCCGAGCATGCGTGCGACAGGCTTTCGGATGGCCAGCCGGTTCACCGCGCGAATCGGCAGATCCAGCGGATTGCGGAACGGCGACATCGTCAGCTGATAGGTCACCGGGACGTTCTCACCGCCGACCCCGAAATCGGCGCGCGCCACGTACGAGCAATGCACGTCGCCCGAGAGCCACAGGATGGAGGCGGGTGGATCGTCCGTCCGACTCAATTCCCGCGTCAGCGTTGCCATGTCGACGAACGACTTTCCGAACGCCGCCCAATGCTCCAGATCCAGCGCGATCCGAAGCTTCTCACCGATCCAGGACATCCGGCGGCCCCAACTGCCCTGTGCCACCGCCTCGTTCCACTGTTCCAGGTGATGCAACGCGGGCAACATCAAGAACGGAAGCGACGATCCGAACAGCACGTGACGCGACGGACTCTCCAGCGCCCGCTCACGCACCCAGGCCCACTCGGCGGCGTCGACCATACGCCGATCGTCCGCGTCGAGACTCCGCGAACACCGTGAGTCGATCATGATCAACCTCGTCGTGCCGAAGTCGCGATAGAAGCTCCACCTGCCGGTCTCCGGATGCTCGTCGACGCGCAGCGCGAAGTCCGCGAGCAACTTCTCCCGCTCGGCGTCCGAGGTCGCGGAACGAACCTTCTCGTAGAGCTCGTCGCGCGACAACTCGTCGGGCGACAGGTTGCCGAGGTGCTGATAGACCCAGTACGACGAGAACGCGCCCACGACCCGGTCGTGCCACCACGGCCTCGTCTCGATGTCCGCCCGCCACGACGCCGACGAGTTCCAGTCGTCGCGGAGGTCGTGGTCGTCGAGGATCATGCACGACGGCACGCTCGCGAGCAGCGTTCGGACAGGTTCGACACCCCACGACTCGTGGTACAGCCACGAGTACTCCTCGAAATCGCAGATCTCGTTCTCGGCTTCGGTACCGCGGGCTCCGGCCGGGCCGTCGCCTGCGGCGCGTCGGGCGTGCAGGCGTTCGAGAATCTCCGGTGACGGATCGTCCGCATAGACCTGGTCGCCCAGGAACAGCAACGCCTGCGGCCACTCGCTCGGGTCCTGGGTGCGCATACGGTTGCCGAGACCGGCGAGCGCGTCGGCGCCGATACGCTGCAGCGATTCGTCGCCGTAGTTGTCCCCGCGTCGGCACGAGCCGAGGGCGAAGGTCACCGGGCCCTCGGGGTCGCACGTGTGGATGGCGGCGGTATCGGAGACCGGCCACACCGGGTTGCCGTCGAACAGCACCTCGTAGGTGATCGTGGTGTTCGTGGGCAGGTCGGTGAGCGCGACGAGTGCATAGTGGTGGCCGTGCACGCCCCAGGTGGGCACCTCCACGTGCTGCCCCACCGATGTCCGCACCTCGACGGCACCAGGGGTGTCGAATTCGAACCAGAAGGTCGCGTCGTCGGCACCGACGTAGCGAACCAGCGGGCCGAGAACGAGGGGCGAGGATTTCATCTTTCACACAGTGCACCGACGCGGCGAATTGCGCCAGTCAGCGCAGGGCAGGAAGCTTGTTCGCAAGCCGATCGAGGTAGGCAGTCACCTCGGCTTCGGATTTGTCCGGCATGCCGTAGACCACCTCGGTGACGCCGAGCTCGCCCCATCGCGCGAGCTTGTCGACGTCGGGCCTGACATCGAGCACCACGATCTCCGGGTCCCCGACGCGTCCGCCGTCCCGCCACATCTGCTGCAACCGCACGACACGGGACTCGATGTCCTGCTCACCCGGCGTCGTGATCCACCCGTCCGCCGACTGCACGATCCACGCGAAATTCTTGTCCGTGCCTGCTGCCCCGACGTAGGTCGGAATCGCGTCACCTCGAATCGGTTTCGGCCACGCCCAACTCGGCCCGAACTGGGCGAACTCGCCCGAGTACTCGGCCTGCTCGTCGGACCACAAGGTGCGCATGGCGGCAAGATACTCGCGCAGCATCGTCCGTCGACGCTTCGGCGGCACGCCGTGGTCGGTCAACTCGTCGACGTTCCAGCCGAATCCGACACCGAGCACCACCCGTCCGCCACTCAGATGATCCAGCGAGGCAATCGATTTCGCGAGAGTGATCGGATCGTGCTCGACGGGTATCGCGACGGCTGTGCCCAGCCGTATCCGCGAGGTCACCGCAGCTGCCGTCGCGAGCGACACCCAGGGGTCGAGGGTGCGCGCGTACCGATCGTCGGGAAGCGACGCGTCACCGGTCAGTGGATGAGGCGCCTCTCGTCTCACCGGGATGTGCGTGTGTTCGGGTACGTAGAACGAGTCGAACCCCAGGTGCTCCCCGGCCGCTGCAGCGGCGGCAGGGGTGATCCCGCGGTCGGAGGTGAACAGCACGAGGCCGAAGCGCATGCTCGCATTAGAACGTGTTCTAGTCCGCTGCGCAAGCAAGCGCGATGCTGACGGCTCCGATGTTCGTCTTCGGGGTGACGACGCGTCCGCCGCCGCTTCCGAGAACCGCGGCAGCCTCGGCAACGCTGGCGGTCCCGGTTTCGCGCCGCACACGGGCCGACGGGTTCGGCACGGAGACCCGGTTCAGCTGCTCCGCGGTCCACGACGTCGACGAGACACCCAACGCAGCAGCGACGGGCGCCAGGACGTCCGCCTTGGTGTCGATCGTCGCGACGGACACCAAGGTCCTATCCGCTCCGACGACGGTGAGAATCGCGTCGACGATGTCGTCGATCGGGGCGGTGCTGGACGCCCCGACTCCCGCGACGACGCGGTCAGTCACGGGACGCGAACCGCGCGCAGGCAGCGACGAAACGCGCAACCGATTCGGGTATACCCGCCGGATGAGTGTGCAGATACGACGCGTGCACGTTGCCGTGCACGAACCCCTCCCGCACGACGTTCTTCCTGGCGGCACGGCTCGGGTTACGCCATCCCCATGCAGCCGTCGGATTCTCGTCCGCGACGTCGACGAGCATCGTGCGGTGGAATTCGTGTCCGGTCACCCGTGCGCCCGCAGGAAACAGCACCGAGTCGTGCAGAGCAGCGGCGTCGCGGTAGCCGAGCGTCAACGATGCCGAGAAGCAGGCATCGACGTCGATCACCCCTGCCATCGCATGACCGTCGAGACTGCGCGAAAGATAGAGCAGCCCAGCACATTCCGCATGAATCGGCATTCCGGCGGCCGCGGTACGGCGAATGTCCGCCAACAGACGCTCGTTCGACGCCAGCTGCTCGGCATGCTCCTCCGGAAAGCCACCGGGAACGACGACACCGGCCGTGCCGGCGGGAAGCCCGTCGGTCAGCGGGTCGAACACCGTCACGTCCGCGCCGGCTGCCCGCAGCAGTTCGACATGCTCGGCGTAACCGAACGTGAACGCCGGACCACCGGCGATGGCGACGACAGGAGTTTCCGACACGGGCGCGCCCACCTCGTCGGCCGGGTTCCACGCGGCCGACGAGACCGACGAGGCAGCCAACGCACGGAGTGCGTCGAGATCGACGTGTTCGGCCACGAGCGTCGCCATGGCATCGACCGCCGCGCCTGCGGACTGCCCGTGTTCGACGGCGGTGATCAACCCGAGATGCCGAGAGGGCACGGCCAATTCGGACATCCGCGGCAGCACGCCGAGTACCGGAATGCCGACGCGGTCGCACGCATGCCGCAGCACTTCCTCGTGACGCGGACTTCCGACGCGGTTCAGGATCACTCCGCCGATGCGCACCGAGGAGTCGAACGTCGAAAAACCGTGCAGCACTGCGGCGAGACTCTGGCTGTGTCCGCGCGCGTCGACGACGAGCACGACGGGTGCACCCAGCATCGAGGCCACGGATGCCGTCGACCCCTCGGCCGACGCATCACCCGCGCCGCTGGGGTCGATCTTGCCGTCGAACAGTCCCATCACGCCCTCGACGACGGCGATGTCGCACCCGGCACTTCCGTGCCGGAACAGCGGTCCGATACGGTCGGCGCCGACCATGACGGCGTCGAGGTTACGTCCGGGCAATCCCGTCGCAAGCGAGTGATATCCGGGGTCGATGTAGTCGGGTCCGACCTTGAACGGGGCGACGCGATGGCCTGCGGCACGCAGTGCACCCATCAATCCCGTTGCGACCGTGGTCTTTCCGCTTCCCGACGCCGGGGCCGCGATCACGACCGCGGGGACACTCACCACTCGATCCCCCGCTGGCCCTTGCGGCCCGCGTCCATCGGATGCTTGACCTTGGTCATCTCCGTGACGAGGTCGGCAGCGTCGATCAGTGCCTGCGGGGCGTCTCGGCCGGTGATGACGACATGCTGGTTGCCCGGCCGATGCGTCAGCACCTCGACGACCTCGTCGACGTCGACCCATCCCCACTTCAGCGGATACGTGAATTCGTCGAGGACGTAGAAGCGGTGCGTCTGCTCACCCAACCGGCGGGCGATTTCGCGCCAGCCATCGGCTGCTGCCGCCGCGTGGTCGACGTCCGACCCCTTCTTGCGGGTCCACGACCAGCCCTCGCCCATCTTGTGCCATTCGACGCCGCCGCCGACACCGGACTGCTCGTGCAGTTCGCCCAGCGTCCGGAACGCAGCTTCCTCGCCCACCTTCCACTTCGCACTCTTGACGAACTGGAAGACACCGACATCGAAGCCCTGGTTCCACGCGCGCAGAGCCATACCGAATGCAGCGGTGGATTTGCCCTTCCCGGGCCCGGTATGGACCGCGAGGACCGGCTGATTCCGACGCTGCCGCGTCGTCAAGCCGTCGGCAGGCACGGTTCCTGGCAGTGGTACTCCCTGTGGCATGTCGCGCCCCCTACGCCGCGGCGCGGACGACGGCCGCGACCTGCTCGGCCGACAGGTCGGCGAGTCGTACGTATCCCCCGGCAAGATGCTCGGCGAACTCGCGCGCGAGATCGAGCCGGACCATGCCCGTCTCGCAGTCGACGACGACCGAGGCGGTGCCGTCCGCGGCAATCCGTGATGCGGCGATGCGCGCTCGCTCGACGGGGTCGACTCCCCCGGTCGCACGACCGTCGGTCAGCGCGACCACGAGTGCGCGGCGCAGCGGGTCACGTACCTTCTCCCGCTGGACCACCTCGCGCGCTGTCAGAAACCCCTGTGCCAGCGGCGATCTGCCGCCGGTCTTCATGCGACGCAGCCGGGTGACCGCGACGTCGACGCTCGACGTCGGCGGCAGCACGACCTCGGCGTCACGTCCACGCACCGTGATGACGGCGACCTTGTCTCGCCGCTGGTACGCGTCGCGCAGCAGGGACAGGACCGCGCCCGTCACCGCCGACAGCCGATCACGCGCAGCCATCGAGCCGGAGGCGTCGACGACGAAGACGATGAGGTTGCCTTCCCTCCCCTCGCGAAGCGCGCCCCGCAGATCGGCCGGCTCCAACCGGAACCGTCCAGCAGTCCGACCGCGAGCGACCTGCTGCTCGGCGGCAGCGAACAGGGTACCCAGGAGGTGAATTCCCTTGTCGCGCTCCGTCGTTGCGCGCACGACACGACCCTGCGAGGACCGAGAACGCGACCGACGCCCCGGAGCGCCTTCCCCGACGCCGGGGACCTGCATCAACCGCGCACGGAACTGCGACCCGGGAGCCGCCGCCTGCTTGTCACGCGAGTTGTCGCCGCTCTGTTGCCGTTCAGGCGCGTCCGAGCCGTTCGACTCGGGAGATTCGCCGGCAGGGGGCGGCGGCGCGCCTCCCCCGTCGGGATCCGGATCGGGCTCGGGTTCGGGCTGCTGCTCCGCCTGCTCGGCTGCGTCACGCATGGCGTCGTCGAGGGCGCTCTCGTCGATTCCCGGTTCGTCGAACGGATCTCGCCTGCGACGGTGCGGCAGCGCGAGTTCCGCAGCAACGCGGACGTCCGATTCTTCGACGGCCGCCGACCCTCGCCACGCCGCGTGGGCCGTCGCCGTGCGCGCGACTACCAGATCCGCGCGCATGCCGTCGACGTCGAAGGACGCACACAGCGCTGCGATCCGTCGTAGTTCGGTGTCGCTCAACACGACGTCGTCGATGGCCGCCCGGGCAGCGACGATACGAGCGGCGAGATCGGCGTCCTCGTCGGCGTATCGACCTGCGAACTCGGACGGATTCCGTTCGTAGTCCAGACGTCGTCGGATGACGTCCATGCGGGTGTCGACGTCTCGCGAGGCCGTCACGTCGACCGCGAGACCGAAACGGTCCAGCAACTGCGGTCGCAACTCGCCCTCTTCGGGGTTCATCGTGCCGACGAGCACGAATTGTGCTGCGTGAGAATGGGATACACCGTCGCGCTCGATGTGGACGCGCCCCATCGCGGCCGCGTCGAGCAGCACGTCGACGAGGTGGTCGTGCAGCAGGTTCACTTCGTCGACGTAGAGAACGCCTCGGTGAGCCGCGGCCAGCAGACCGGGTTGGAACGCGCGTTCGCCGTCGCGCAGCACCTTCTCGAGATCCAGCGAGCCGACGACGCGATCCTCGGTGGCGCCCACCGGTAGTTCGACGAGACGGGCCGGACGGCTACCGCCCTCGTCCTCGACGGCGGGCAGAAGCGTCGCGAGTGCGCGCACCACCGTCGACTTCGCGGTGCCCTTCTCACCGCGCACCAGCACACCGCCGATGCCGGGGTGCACGGCGCAGAGAATCAAGGACAGCCGGAGCTGATCCTGACCGACCACCGCACTGAACGGATATCCGGGCTGCACGACACACTCTCCTTCATCCCTCGGACTCCTCGCCGAGGACTGGGACGGACCACCGGGATCGGTGGGCCATGACGCGCCGCGCGGTGATCTGGCTTCCGAGTGCCCACGGGTACTCGGTACACAGTGGCGGGACCGCGCCTGAATCACACAGGACTTCCCCGCATCGGCGTGTCGATCGGTTACTGCACGACTCCAGGCTTCGCTCCAGAGTCTTCAGGCTTCGCTCCAGAAACTTCAGGCTTCGCTCCACGGCGAACCGCCACCACGACGCATCGGGGTGTGCGGAATGCCGTCTTCGAGCACTTCCTCGCCATCGGGAAGGAAGCCGTGCTTGGCGTACATGTCGACGAGGTAGCTCTGCGCGTTGATGCGGCACGGAGCCGAGCCGACCTCGGCGAGAGCGGCCCGCAGAATACGCGTCGTATGCCCCTGTCCTCGGGCCGAGCGCTGCGTGCACAGACGCCCGATCCGGAAGGACTTCTCGCCGTCGTCGTGTTCCTCGAGCAGGCGCAGCGTGCAGACGACGTCGCCGTCACGCTCGAGCCAGAAGTGACGGGTCTCGGCGAGCAGATCTCTGCCGTCGAGCTCCGGGTACGCGCACGCCTGCTCGACGACGAACACCTCGACACGCAGCTTGAGCAAGTCGTACAGGGTCTTGTTGGACAGATCCAAGGCCCAGGATCGCTTGAGGGCAGCCGCTTGCGTAGTCATCTGCTGTTGCTATCACACACCGGTGGGCTGTGCGAGCCGGGTGGTCTCGTCGAGCTGCAACGTCTTGGACGTCCAGTCGAAGACCTCACGGAACAGCGCAGGCTCCTCGGCGAGCTTCTTTCCGAGCGACGGAACCATCTGCGTGAGCTTGGGCTGCCACGCCGTGTAGCGGTCGCCGAAGCAGCGCTTGAGCACGTCGAGCATCGCAGGCACGGCGGTCGACGCACCGGGCGACGCACCGAGCAGACCGGCGATGGATCCGTCCGCGGCGTTGATGACGGCGGTGCCGAACTCGAGCACGCCGCCGCGCCCCTTCTTGCGGATGACCTGCACGCGCTGGCCTGCAGTGACGAGCTCCCAGTCCTTGCCGATCACCTGGGGCGCGAACTCGCGGAGCGTCTCCACGCGGTCGGCCTGCGACTGCGCGAGCTCGCCCACGAGGTACTTGACCAGACCGAGCTCGGTGACGCCGACGCCGAGCATCGACATCAAGTTGCCGGGCTTGACCGAGCCGGGAAGATCGGTGAACTTACCCTGCTTGAGGAACTTCGGCGACCAGCCTGCGTACGGTCCGAACAGCAGACCCGGCTTGCCGCCGATGACGCGAGTGTCGAGGTGCGGAACCGACATCGGAGGTGCACCGACCGACGCCTTGCCGTACACCTTCGCCGAGTGCTGGGCGATGAGGTCGGGGTTGGTGCACCGCAGCCACTCGCCGCTGACGGGGAATCCGCCGAAGCCCTTGATCTCGGCGATGCCGGACTTCTGCAGCAGATGCAGCGCCCCGCCGCCCGCGCCGACGAAGACGAACTTCGCGTTGACGGTCTTCTTCGCGCCGGTTCGCAGGTTCGCGATCTTGACGTCCCACGTGCCGTCGGACTGCTTCGAGATGTTCTTGACGTCGGTACCGAAGTGGACGGTGCCGCCGGACTCGGACACGTAGTTCAACAGCTGACGCGTCAGAGCGCCGAAATCGACGTCGGTACCCTCATCGCTCCAGTTCAGGGCGACGGGATCGGAGAAGTCACGACCCTTGCCCATCAACGGCAGACGACGGGTGAACTCGTCGGGGCTGTCGATGTACTCCATGCCCTCGAAGAGCGGGTTCGACGCCAGAGCGTCGTACCGAGCGCGCAGGTACTTCACGTTGGATTCGCCGTGCACGAAGCTGACGTGCGGAATCGGGTTGATGAAGTTCTTCGGATCGGACAGAACACCGGATTCGATGCTGTGGGCCCAGAACTGTCGCGACACCTGGAACTGCTCGTTGACGTTCAACGCCTTGGCGATGTCGACCGAGCCGTCCTTGTTCTGCGGCGTGTAATTGAGCTCACACAGGGCCGAGTGGCCGGTGCCCGCGTTGTTCCATGCGTCACTGCTCTCGGCTGCCGCCGCGTCGAGCCGCTCGTACACGTCGATCGACCATTCCGGCTCCAGCTGCCGCAGCAGCGCACCCAGAGTGGCACTCATGATTCCGGCGCCGACCAGGACCACGTCGGTCTTCACGTTCGTGACCTGCTGTTGATTCGACCGCTGTTCATTTGACACTGGAGTTTCGACTTCCTTTGTCCGTGAGTTCTCGGCTACCGAGTGGTGTACGAATGGCGGTTACGTTACCCGTCCGTACGACACCGTCCCGACGCCCTTTGCGCAATACCTCGATTGTGCTCCTCGTGACGCCCCTGCCGTGACCACTACAGTTGTGATCTGTGACTACCTGGATGCCCGATGTCCTCGGCGACGGCTACGAGCAGACGACCATTCCCCTCGGTGACGACCCGGACGGCGAGGGCCAGGTCGAGGCCACCCTCGTCCGCTATCAACCGGCCGATTCCCCGCCGTTCGAAAAGGCGGTCGTCTACGTTCACGGATTCACGGACTACTTCTTCCAGCAGCACGTGGCCGAGTTCTTCGCCGCGCAGGGCTACGCGTTCTACGCGCTGGACCTGCGTAAGTGCGGCCGCTCGCTTCGCGACGGGCAGACCCCGCACTTCGTGACCGACCTGTCCTTCTACGACGCCGAGCTGAACGCCGCGCTCGGCATCGTGTCCGCGGAGCCGAGCGGTCGGTCCATCGTGCTGGTCGCGCATTCCACCGGCGGATTGATCCTGCCGCTGTGGCTCGACCGGCTGAACCGTCGGCGAGGCGGAAGCGCGGGCCTGGGGATCGCGGGCGTCGTTCTCAACAGCCCGTGGTTCGACCTGCAGGGACCTGCCGCGATCCGCAGCGTCGGCACGACCGCCATCGACGTCATCGGACGATTCAGGGCCAAGACTCCGGTGCCGGGCCAAGGGCTCGACACCTACGGCCGTTCACTCGCCAGCTCACACGAGGGCGAGTGGACCTACAACCTCGAATGGAAGCCTCTGACCGGCTTCCCCGTCAGATTCGGGTGGATCCGCGCGATCCGGCACGGACACGCCGCACTGCACCGCGGACTCGACATCGGAGTGCCGTCGCTGATCCTGCGCTCGAAGGTGACGCATTTCTCACGGAAGTACAGCTCGAGGATCGACGTCGCCGACGCCGTGCTCGACGTGAAGCAGATCGCACGCTGGGCAGGCTGCCTGGGCGACCGAACGACCGTCGTTCCGATCGAAGGCGCGCGCCACGACGTGTTTCTCTCGCAGGAGGAGCCACGCGCACGAGCATTCGCCGAAGTCGACGAATGGTTGGGCTGGCTCGACCGCAGCCGCGTCGAACACCCGTCGGGCAAGAACCACACCGAGATCGGAGCCATTTCGTGAGCGACCGGAAGCACTTCGACCTCGTCGTCATCGGATCCGGCTCCGGCAATTCCATCGCCGACGAACGCTTCTCCGACATGAAGATCGCCCTGTTCGAGGAACATTCGCCGTTCGGCGGCACGTGCCTCAACGTCGGATGCATCCCGACGAAGATGTTCGTCTACGCGGCCGAGGTCGCCCAGACCATCCGTGACTCGGCGCGCTACGGGATCGACGCGTCGATCGACAAGGTTCGTTGGGAGGACATCGTCGATCGCGTCTTCGGTCGCATCGATCCGATCTCCGAGGGCGGCAAGCACTATCGCGAGAACGGCAGCCCGAACGTCACGCTGTACTCCAGCCATGCGACGTTCGTCGGACCGCGCACCATCGACACCGGAACCGGCGAGATCATCACCGCCGACCAGATCGTCGTCGCAGCAGGTTCGCGCCCGATCATCCCGCAGCAGGTTCGTGACAGCGGCGTGCCGTACCACACGAACGACGACATCATGCGGTTGCCGACGCTGCCGAAACATCTCGTCATTCTCGGATCCGGTTACATCGCAGCAGAATTCGCGCACGTCTTCGGTGCACTGGGATCCGAGGTGTCGATCATCGCTCGCAAGGACAACCTGCTGCGCGGACTCGACCCGGACATCTCCGACCGGTTCACCGAGCTGGCACAGAAGTACTGGGACGTCCACCTCAATGTCGGCGAGTCCACGGCGATCTCGGAAGACGGCAAGGTCGGCGTCCAGCTTCGCGACGGGGACAAGGTACTCGGCGACGCGTTGCTCGTCGCCATCGGTCGTGAGTCCAACGGCGACCGCATAGGCGCCGAGGCAGGCGGCATCGAACTCGACGACGGCCGCATCGTCGTCGACGAGTTCGGACGCACCAGCGCCGAGGGCGTCTTCGCGATCGGCGACGTCTCGTCGCCGTTCCAGCTCAAGCACGTCGCCAACCACGAGGGTCGCGTCGTGCAGCACAATCTCCTGCAGCGCACGTGGGACGACACTGCGAAGTTCCAGGCGTTCGATCATCGCTTCGTCCCCGCCGCGGTGTTCACGCACCCGCAGATCGCCGCGGTCGGCATGAGCGAGCTCGAAGCCCACGAAGCCGGTCTCGAGATCACCGTGAAGATCCAGAACTACGGAGACGTCGCCTACGGCTGGGCGATGGAAGACCGCGAGGGATTCGTCAAGATCATCGCCGAGAAGAAGACGGGACGCATTCTCGGTGCCCACATCATCGGCGATCAAGCTCCGACGGTCATCCAGCCGCTGATCCAGGCGATGAGCTTCGGGCTCACGGCGCCCGAGATGGCCCGAGGTCAGTACTGGATTCACCCGGGTCTGCCGGAGGTCGTCGAGAACGCTCTGCTGGGCCTGTAGTGCCGCTGCGCGGCTCGTGCGTGGATAGTTGGCCCAGGGGCCGACTATCCAAGCACGGCACGTCACCAGGGGCTGGTGCGTAGCGTGATCTCCGTCGCGAGTTCCGCGGTGGCGCCGGCCGGAATCGAATCGATTCCGTCCAGCTGCACCACACGGAAATCCGAGTACACGACGCGGCCGCTGGCGTCGGCACTGCCGCGCCTCAGCGAACTCGAGATGACGAGCGTCGTCGGCAGTTCGACCGGCGGGCAGTCCGCGGCGAGGACGACACCCTGATCGTCGGCGACGGAGGGATGCCCCCGATCGCACACGACGAGACTCGCGAAACGGCCGAACGTCCGCGCGGCGAGACTCCACGCCAGTTCCGCCCCTTCCCCACTGCCCACGAGATGCACCCACGGGAGCGACAGCTCGTCGAGAACGGCAAGAACCGTTTCGTGGTCGAGACCCGTGACATCTTCCACCGCAACGGTTTTCAGGTCCGAGTTGTGCAGCTTCTCGGCCACCTCGTCGTACACGTCGGGGGCGTCGCCCACCGCGGGAAGCAGCAATACGGTGTGCCTCGACTCCGGGCCCGCCACGCGCACCGAACAGCGTCCGCCGAGGGCAGTCACTTGCTTGTAATCCATGGGTCACGACGCTACTGCACCGCACGCGGGTGAATTTGCATTCGGTTCGCTGTTGCCATCACGTATCCGACGTTCTATGGTTCATTACATGAGTAGTGAACCACTGTACCGGCGAACTCCGGGGAGATCGGGTTGATGGACGAGGGTCGCCCGCTTTTCGTACAGATCGCCGAGATGATCGAGAACTCGATCATCGACGGCTCGCTCGTCGAAGAGGGCCAAGTGCCGTCCACGAACGAACTGGCCGCCTTCCACCGCATCAACCCCGCCACGGCAGGGAAGGGCCTCGCCAAGCTCGCCGCCGACGGGATCCTCTACAAGAAGCGGGGAATCGGAATGTTCGTGACGGCAGGAGCACGGGACGCACTGCGTTTCCGACGCCGCGACGAGTTCGCACGTCAATACATCGCGCCACTCGTCGCCGAAGCGGACAAGCTCGGTATGAGTGTCGACGAACTGAAATCCATGCTCGACGAATGGGAGGAAACACCGTGATCGATCGCAGCGACCTCACCCTGGTCGACGACGCACCGGTCATCGCGTCGGCGCGCAAACTGACGAAACGGTTCGGCGCCGTCACCGCAGTCGACGACGTCAGCTTCGATCTGCGCGCCGACAAGATCTACGGACTGCTGGGCCGCAACGGCGCAGGCAAGACGACGATCATGCAGATGATGACCGCACAGTCGCATCACACGTCGGGCGACATCGAGGTGTTCGGGGCACATCCGTACGAGAACTCGTCCGCGTTGTCGCGAGTCTGCTTCGTCAAGGAAAGCCAGAAATATCCCGACGACTTCAAGGTTCGACACGTGTTGACCTGCGCCGCACGGCTTCTCCCGAATTGGGACCACGAGTTTGCCGACGACCTGATGCGCGACTTCGACCTCCCGGCCGGGCGGAAGGTCAAGAAACTCTCCCGCGGGATGACGTCGGCACTCGGCATCGTCATCGGGCTTGCTGCCCGCGCTCCCCTGACGTTCTTCGACGAGCCGTATCTCGGGCTCGACGCGGTCGCACGGCACATGTTCTACGACCGGCTGCTTGCCGACTACGCGGAGCGCCCGCGCACCGTCGTGCTGTCCACCCACCTCATCGACGAGGTCAGCGATCTCATCGAACACGTCCTGCTGATCGACAAGGGCAGAGTCGTGATGGACGCCGACGCCGACGAGCTCCGGCAACGAGCGCACGTCGTGTCCGGGCCATCGAAGACCGTCGACAGATTCGTCGACGGCAAACACATCCTGCACCGCGACGCACTCGGGTCCGTTGCGCGCGTCAGCGTCGACGGTGCACTTACCGCCGAGGAGCGCGCGCACGCCGCTTCGCAGCGTCTCGACGTGGAGCCGTTGTCGCTGCAGCAGCTCATCGTTCAGAACACCGCTTTCGGTCGCGAGACCGCTGTGGACAAGGAGTCGGCTTCATGAAACGCACACTCGACGTCGCCCGCATGCATACCGTCGCTTGGCCTTTGATCATCGGGTGGCCCGTGGGAATTCTGGCCTTATCGTTTGCTATCTGCTACGCGATATTCGCACTCATCCCGACCACCGACGCGCAGTTCAATTTCACCGGCGCCGTGTTCTCGGTCTACGGGTTCGCCGTGGCGTTCTACATACAGGCGATAACTCAGACGTTCCCGTTTGCAGTGGGGCTCAGCGTAACTCGCCGCGAATTCTATACTGCCAGCGCCTTGGTTGGAGTCATTCAGTCTGCCGCTCTGGCAACAGTGCTGTTCGCGCTGTCAGCGCTGGAGGCCGCAACCGGAGGGTTCGGAGTCAAGTTACGCATGTTCGGCATCTTCCGGTATGCGACCGACAGTGCCGCCCTCGAATGGGCGGCACTCTTCGCGACGCTTCTACTCGTCACCACCATAGGTCTGTTCATCGGCGTCGTCTATCAGCATTACCGCGTCAACGGGCTGTTCGGACTTCTTCTCGTCGGCATCGTCCTGTTCGGCGGAGGGGCAATTCTGATCACCTGGCAACGATGGTGGCCCGACGTCATCGACTTCGTCGTCGACACCCCACGGTACGTGGTGCTCGCGGTAATCCCCCTCACGCTCGGCATCGCGTTCACCGGGGCAGGATGGACCGGAATTCGCAGAGCGACGGCGTAGGACGACGTCAGAGGTGCACGACGCCGCGCTCGATGACCTCGAGCACGGCGTCGACGTCGAGTCCGTCGGCGACGAGATCGGCCAACAGATCCAGCTGCTGCTCGCGCATCGCCGCGACGACGGTGTCGTCCGCCACCTCGAAGCCCGTCCGTCCGGCGCGACGCGCGGCCCATCGCAGGAAAGCCCGTCGAAAGACATCCGACTCGAGCACACCGTGCCAATGAGTACCGAGGACCGAACCGCGCACACTGCCCTCGGGGCGACCGTCGTCGTGGACCAACAGGTTGGCATCGTTGGAGTGCACGACCCGTCCATGATGGATCTCGTACCCGGATGCGCCGTCGGCGTCGAAGAACGAGGATCGACCCGACACGCGATCCAACACTTTGTCGGCATGGAATTCGATTGCGAGGTCGAGCAATCCGAGCCCGTCGACCCGACCCGCAGACGATTCGACTCCGTCGACGATGGTCTTCCCGAGCATCTGATAGCCGCCGCACACACCCAGGACGGGTTTGCCTGCCCCGGCGTGCGCGAGGACGGCGTCGGCCATTCCGGTCCGGCGCAGCCATTCCAGGTCGGAGACCGTCGACTTGCTGCCGGGGACGACCACGAGATCGGCGTCGACGACGCGGGACGGCTCGGTCACCCACTGCACCGACACACCGGGTTCGCACGCCAGCGCCTCCACGTCCGTGGTGTTCGAGATACGGGGCAATCTGACGGCAGCGACGCGTAACCACGTGGCACCGACGGGAGGCCGCGGCCTCCCCACCGGCGCATCGGCGACGGTGCCCAACGAATCCTCGGCGTCCATCCACAGACCGTCGGCGTACGGGATGACACCGAGAGTCGGCTTGCCGGTGAGGCGTTCGAGTTGGTCGAGCCCCGGCGCCAGCAGCGCCTGATCGCCGCGGAACTTGTTGATGACGAAGCCTTCGATATGTGCCTGATCCTCGGGCGACAGCACCGCGACCGTGCCGTACAGATGCGCCAGCACTCCACCGCGGTCGATGTCGCCGACGATGATCACCGGAAGCGATGCCGCGGTGGCCAAGCCCATGTTCGCGAGATCCGTTGCACGCAGATTGATCTCGGCGGGCGAACCCGCACCCTCGCAGATGACATAGTCGAATTCCTCACGCAGCGAGGCGAGTTCGTCGGCGACGATCGCGCGCAGAGCCTGCCGATGTTCGATGTAGTTCGACGCCGACACCTGAGCCGTCGCCCGGCCACGAACCACCAATTGCGACGTACGGTCGCTTCCGGGTTTCAGCAGAACAGGATTGAACCGAACGCTGGGCTCGAGGCCGCACGCGCGCGCCTGCAACGCCTGCGCGCGACCGATCTCACCGCCGTCGAGCGTGACCACGGAATTGTTCGACATGTTCTGCGCCTTGAACGGGGCGACCGACAGACCCTTACGCCTCAGCAGGCGGCAGATCCCGGCGACGAGAACACTCTTTCCCGCATCCGACGTCGTCCCCGCAACCAGCAGGGCTCCACTCACGGCAGATCTTCTCGATTCATTCCGCAGGCTCCACTCACGGCAACGTCAGGATTTCGGCACCGGTTTCGGTGACGACGAGAGTGTGCTCGAATTGCGCCGTCCACTTCCGGTCGCGAGTCACGACGGTCCAGCCGTCGTCCCACATCTCGGCCTCGATGCCGCCGAGGTTGATCATCGGCTCGATCGTGAAAGTCATGCCCGGCTCGATGATCGTCTCGACCGACGGCTGGTCGTAGTGCAGCACGACGAGACCGTTGTGGAACGTCGTGCCGATGCCGTGCCCCGTGAAGTCCTCGACGACGCCGTAGCCGAACCGGTGGGCGTACGACTCGATGACACGGCCGACGACGTTGAGCGCACGGCCTGGCTTGACGGCCTTCACAGCCCGCATCGTGGCCTCGTGTGTGCGCTCGACGAGAAGTCGCACGTCCTCGGAGACGTCGCCGGCGAGGAACGTCGCATTGGTATCTCCATGCACGCCGTCGATGTACGCGGTGACGTCGATGTTGACGATGTCACCGTCCTGAATCACCGTCGAATCCGGAATGCCGTGGCAGATGACCTCGTTCAGAGACGTGCAGCAGGACTTCGGAAAACCCTTGTAGCCCAACGTCGACGGGTAGGCACCGTGGTCGATCATGTACTCGTGCGCGATGCGATCGAGCTCGTCCGTCGTCACACCCGGTGCGACGGCTCTACCTGCCTCCTGCAGGGCCTGCGCCGCGATCTTCGACGCAACACGCATCTTCTCGATGACCTCGGGCGTCTGGACCCACGGCTCGTTGCCCTCGACGGCCGTCGGCTTCCATGCGTACTCCGGTCGTTCGATCGCTTTCGGCACGGAACGGATGGGCGATACGACACCCGGCACGAGTGGCTGACGGGGCTTGCTCTCGGCGGTCACAGACATGGGGACCAGGGTAGTCCGTGCGCCTGCAGCATCCGTGCGTGCGTGGTAACAGCGTAGGCAAACCTGCACGCACGGGTACCGCAGACGCTTACAGTGGACCCGTGCCGACCACCGATCTGCTCCGCCCCCGCGATGGGGACGCGCTCCGCGCCGAACTTCGTCACGTCGTGAAGGCCTCGGGCGTGCCGGTGGTGTTCGGCGGTGAGGTGTCCGCGACGACGCTGCATCTGACCGAGTTCCACGGCACCCGCACCCGCGGCCTGGACGGGCTGACTATTCCGAGCATGTTCGGGCTCGGTGGCCGGGTCATGGATCAGCTTCGCCCGGCCGCGGTCAGCGATTACGGAAGCTCGGAATACATCACCCACGACTTCGACCAGCCCGTGCTCGGAGAGGGCCTTCGGTCCATCCTGGCGGTGCCCGTCGTCGTCGCCGGCACCTCGCGCGCTGTCATGTACGCGGCCGTGAGGGAACGCGGGCCGATCGGCGATCGCGTCGCGACGTCGATGGTGCACGCGTCGCGACGGCTCTCCCGGGAGATCGAGGTACGCGACGAGGTGGATCGACGGATACGCATGCTCGCCGCGAGGACCGTCAACACCGAATCCACGGTTGCCGGTGAGATCCTGCGAGATGTACACGCCGAACTTCGTACGCTGACAACGAAAGCCGACGACGCGTCCCTGCGGTCGTCGCTGACGCAGCTGTCGGAGCGCATCGCTCGCGCCTTGCATCAGGACGCACCCGACGGCACGGTGACGCTGTCCGCGCGGGAGATCGACGTGCTGGCGCAGATCGCGCTCGGGTGCACCAATGCGCAAGCGGCCGAACGGTTGTCGCTCGGGCCCGAGACGGTGAAGTCCTATCTGCGGTCTGCGATGGGCAAGCTCGGCACGCGGTCGCGTCACGAAGCGGTCGTCGCGGCTCGACGTCATGGCCTGCTGCCGTAGGACCTCAGGCGTAATAGCCGGGGGGCAGCTGCTCGAACATCTCTCGGGTCACGGCGACGGCATTGTCCGAACTACCGCCGCGCACCACGAGCGTCGCGAAGGCCAGGTCACCTCGGTAGCCGACGAACCAGGCATGTGATCCGCCTTCGACCTCGGCCTCACCGGTCTTGCCGTACACCTCACCCTGGTCGGCGATGCGTTCGGCCGTGCCGCTCGTGACCACCGACCGCATCATGCCGCGAAGGCCGTCGACCATCTCGGGCGTGATGGGCGGATGGTCGCCCTCGACCTTGGTCTCTCGACCCACGATCAGGTTCGGCACCGGCGTCGAACCGTGAGCGACAGTCGCCGCCGCGAGGGCCATCCCGAACGTGGAGACGACGACCTTGCCCTGACCGAACCCATCCTCGGTACGCTGCACCAATTCCTCTGCGGGAGGGACGGATCCGCTGTCGGTCGGCAGTCCCACGACCTCGTAGTCGGTTCCGATGCCGAACTGCGACGCGGCCACCGTCAACGCGTCGGGCTGCATCTCGCTGGCGAGCTTCGCGAACGAGGTGTTGCACGACCGAGTGAACGCCGTGCCCATCGACACGTTGCCGAGCGAGAACTCGTTGTAGTTGGGGACGCTCCGCTCGCCGATCGTGATTCGGCCCGGGCACGGCACGATGGTGTCCGGACCGGCCAGACCGTTCGAGATCGCCGCACCGGCGGTGACCATCTTGAACGTCGACCCGGGCGGATACAGACCTGCCGATGCCACCGGCCCGTCTCGATCGGCTTCCTTGTTCTGAGCCACGGCGAGCACGGCGCCTGTCGACGGCTGGATGACGACCGTCATCGCCTGCTCGACGCGAGCATTCACGGCGTTCTGGGCGGCAACTTGGACGTTACGGTCGAGACTGATCGAGAACGACGGGGCAGGCTCGGGCGGCGTATCGGTGAGCACGTCGATCTCGACGCCGTTGCGATTCACCGTCACCACGCTCCAGCCGGCTTTGCCGTCGACCTCGTCGATGACCGTCTTCTTCACCTGCGACACCAGATCCGGCGCGAACGTCCGGTCGGTGGAGATCAGGTCGGATTCGTCCGACGCGGTGACCCCCGGCAGCGCCGTCAGCGCTGCGGCGACGGTCTTGTAGTCCTCGTCACGCAGCAAGGCGACGGGATAGTCACCCTTGGTCGACGTCGCCGACTCGACGATGCTCTGCGCCGAGATCGTGTTGTCGAACGGCGCCAGGAGTCTCGCCAATCCCGTGGCCGCCGAGACGATGTCGCTCGACTCGGACGCATCGATCTTGATGCGGTGCACAGTTCCGGGAACGAGAACATCGGATCCGGATCGTTCGTTGACACGAGCCCGAGGAGGAGCCGTCGAACGCAGCGCCATCGTCTGCGTGTCGCCGAGGCCGGGGTGAATGTTCGTCGACGACCACCGGACACCCCACTGACCGTCGGTGCGGCCCATCCGAAGTTGGCCGTCGTAGGTCCAGACCCGGTCCTTCGGCAGATGCCAGTCGTAGGTGAACCCGACGGTCGCCGTGTCGCCGTTCACCTCCACGGAAGTCGTTCGCGCGTCCAGTGATTCGGCCTGCAGGTTGTTCCACGCGTCGTTCAGGGCCGTAGCGGCCGCGTCCGGACGGTCGGTGTCGGCCGACGCGGTGTCGATGTCGCGTTCGGAGAACGCCGCGAGAAACGCCTGAGCCGCGGGTTCCGGACCGTCGGGACCCGGTGTGCAGGCGGAGATCGAACCGACGAGGACGACGCCCACCACCACAGTTGTTGCACACCGGCGAACGCGCCGAACATCGGAGAATCTCATCGCGCTCATCGTAGATCGCCGGTGCCCCACCGTCGTCGAACGAATCGCGGTCAGTCGAGGAGAACTGTCGTGAACGTGGCCACCTGTGTCAGACCGATGCGTTCGTATGCGCGTCGTGCGGCGTAGTTGTAACTGTTGACGTACAGGCTCGCGACGCGTCCGCTCCGCACGACCGCGTCGACGACTGCGGCGGTGCCCGCGGATCCGAGGCCGTTCCCTCGGTGGACCGGATCGACCCAGACGCCTTGAATCTGCCCGACCGACGCGGACTGCGACCCCACCTCGGCCTTGTAGACGACTGCACCGTCCTCGAACCGCGCCCAGGCGCGTCCTGCCGCGATCAAGCTGGCGATGCGACGACGGTAACCGCGGCCACCGTCGTTGGCACGAGGGTCGACGCCGACCTCTTCGATGAACATGGCAACCGCGGCCGCGAGGTACACGTCGAGTTCGTCAGCGCGGACGAGACGCACGTGCGGATCCGCGGGGTACGACGAGTACTGCGACGTCGCCAACAGCGGTTGATCGCTGCGAAGTTCGCGAGCCGCACCCCAATCCGCCTCGAGCATCTCCCACAGCGGCAGCGTCAGCTCCGCCCGCCCGACGAGCGACGAACACATGCGCGGACCGCGACATGCGCGGTCCGCGAACGATCGAAGGTCGTCCGTCGACCCGAGAAGGGGCACGAGATTCGCGCCGTAGAAACACAGCGACTCGTCGGGGCCGCCCCGGCTCCACAGCTCACCGTGGAACGATCGAGGATCCAGACCGGACTCCTGGACGCGCGCGGCGATCATGCAGGACGCGATCGGGTCGGCGTCCAGCACACGCAGCACATGGGCAGTGTCCTTGCTGCCCAATGGCTTCGCGCCGAGGAGCTTGAGCACCGATGGTCACCTCCAGATCAACGCGTGCCTCGTCCGTCGATGACAGCGTGCCAGACGCAGGCCGAGAAGTGGGCGATTCAGCTCACTGTCACGACCGGCGCGCCTGCCTCGGCGCTTCCGTCTTCGTCGAATTCCTCGGCGATGCGCATTGCTTCCTCGATCAGGGTCTCGACGATCTGAGCTTCGGGGACGGTCTTGATGACCTTGCCCTTGACGAAAATCTGGCCCTTGCCGTTACCGCTCGCCACACCGAGGTCGGCGTCGCGCGCCTCACCCGGACCGTTGACGACGCATCCCATGACGGCGACGCGCAGCGGAATTTCCATGCCTTCGAGACCCGCGGTCACCTCGTCGGCCAGTGTGTAGACGTCGACCTGCGCGCGGCCGCACGACGGGCAGGACACGATCTCCAGCTTGCGCGGACGCAGGTTGAGCGACTGCAGAATCTGGTTGCCGACCTTGATCTCCTCGGCCGGCGGAGCCGACAGAGAGACACGAATCGTGTCGCCGATGCCCCGTGACAGCAACGCGCCGAACGCGACGGCCGACTTGATGGTGCCCTGGAACGCGGGACCGGCCTCGGTGACACCGAGGTGCAACGGATAGTCGCACTGTGCCGCCAACTGTTCGTACGCCTCGACCATGACGACGGGGTCGTTGTGCTTGACCGAGATCTTGATGTCGCCGAAGCCGTGTTCCTCGAACAGTCCCGCTTCCCACAGCGCGGACTCGACGAGCGCCTCGGGCGTCGCCTTGCCGTACTTCTGCATCATGCGCTTGTCGAGCGAACCGGCGTTGACACCGATACGGATCGGAATGCCCGCATCGCCCGCAGCCTTCGCGACCTCCTTGACCCGACCGTCGAACTCCTTGATGTTGCCCGGGTTGACGCGCACCGCAGCGCATCCGGCATCGATCGCGGCGAAGATGTACTTGGGCTGGAAGTGAATATCTGCGATGACCGGGATCTGGCTCTTCTTCGCGATGGTCGCCAGCGCGTCGGCGTCGTCCTGCGTGGGGCACGCCACCCGAACGATGTCGCAGCCCGACGCCGTCAACTCGGCGATCTGCTGCAACGTGGCGTTGATGTCGTGAGTCTTGGTGGTGCACATCGACTGAACCGAGATGGGATGGTCACTGCCCACCCCGACCGAACCGACCTGCAGCTGACGAGTCTTGCGACGAGGGGCGAGCACGGGTACCGGCGGTGCCGGCATGCCGAGTCCGACGGGAACAGTCACTTCGATGCCTTCTTTCCTAGCTCTATCCGTGAGTTTAGCTAGAACAGCTTGATGGGGTTCACTATGTCCGCCGTCAACGTGAGCAACATGTATGCCCCGCCGATGACGATCACGACGTACGTGACGGGCATGAGCTTCATGTAGTCGACGGGTCCGCCGTTGGGCAGACCCCGACGGTGACGGAAGAAGTTGCGGATCCGCTCGTAGATCGTCACTGCCATGTGCCCGCCGTCCAACGGAAGCAACGGCAGGAGGTTGAAGATTCCCAGGAAGAAGTTGAGGCTCGCGAGCAGCAGCACGAACACCGGCCACAGCGAACGCTCGACGAGCTGGCCACCGATGACGCTCGCCCCGACGACACTGATCGGTGTCTCCGGATCGCGTTCGCCGCCGGTGACGGACGTCCACAGGTCCGCAACCTTGCTCGGCATCTGCACCAGGCGATGCGCCGTCTCGACGAACATGTCCCCGGTGAACGCGACCGATGCCGGAATCGCCGCGAGCGGGTTGTACTTCGTCGGGCCGAACGTCTCCATCTGGACGCCGACGGCGCCGACGGTCGCGGACTTCCTGCCGGTCTCGGTTCCGTCGGACACCCAGCGTTGAACCTGCTGCACCTGGACCGGGAAGGTCAGTTCCCGGCCGTCACGCTCGACGACGAAGTCGACCGTTCCGGACAACGGTTGGGTCGCGGCGACGACGTCGGCGAAGGTTGCCGTCTCGGTGTCACCGACCTTCGTGATGACGTCGCCCTGACGGATCCCCGCGTCGTACGCCGGGCTCGTGCCGGTGCAGTCGGGGTAGGTCAGGTCGTCGTTCTGCGTCGCGGTGACGCACGGCATGTTGCCGACCATCGCACCGCCCGGCGGGTTCAGGTTCGGCAGCCCCCATCCGACGGCGAGGATGAAGATCAGCAGGAATCCCAGGACGAAGTTCATCCCGATTCCGCCCATCATGACGACGAGACGCTTCCAGGTCTTCTGCCGATACATCGCGCGGTCGACTTCGTCCGGCGCCAGTTCGTCGATGGCCGTCATGCCCGCGATGTCGCAGAACCCGCCTGCCGGAATCGCTTTCAGCCCGTACTCGGTCTCGCCCCGTCGGAACGAGAAGACCTTGGGACCGAACCCGACGAAGAACCGTCGCACTTTCATGCCGGTGGCCCGGGCCGTCCACATGTGACCCGCCTCGTGCAGGGCGATCGACACCGTGATCCCCAACGCGAAGAGGATGACGCCGAACACGAACACCATCGCGACTAGTCCTTCCGATCCAGAAGTGTGCGGGCCTGCCGACGAGCCCAGGAATCGGCTGCCAGTACGTCGTCGACACTCGTCGGAGTCGACGTCCATTCCGAACTACCGGACTGGACGACCTCGGCGACGGTCCGGACGATCTGCGGAAAATCGATACGCCCGGCCAGAAACGCTTCGGCCGCAACCTCGTTCGACGCGTTGTAGACCGCCGTCATGCATCCGCCGAGGATGCCGGCCTCGCGGGCGAGCTGGACCGCGGGGAACACGCGGTCGTCGAGCGGCTCGAAGTCCCAGGTGAACGCCGTCGTGAAGTCGAGGGGGCGGGCCGCGTCACGCACGCGGTCGGGCCATCCGAGGGCCAATGCGATGGGCAGACGCATGTCGGGCGGGCTCGCTTGCGCAATGGTCGAGCCGTCGAAGAACGTGACCATCGAGTGCACGATCGACTGTCGATGCACCGTGACGTCGATCCGGTCGTAGGGTACGCCGAACAGCAGATGCGTCTCGATGAGCTCGAGGCCCTTGTTCACCAACGTCGCCGAATTCAGCGTGTTCATCGGACCCATCGACCAGGTGGGATGCGCGGCCGCCTGCTCGGGCGTCACCGACTTCAGCTCGGTCTCGGACCAGCCGCGGAACGGCCCGCCGGACGCGGTGAGGACCAATCGCTCGACTTCGTCCGCACGGCCGCCGCGCAGACACTGTGCCAGCGCCGAGTGCTCCGAGTCGACCGGCACGATCTGGCCGGGCGCTGCTGCGGCCTGGACGAGCTCGCCGCCGGCGACCAGCGACTCCTTGTTGGCGAGTGCGAGTGTCGCACCGGTCTTCAGCGCGGCGAGTGTCGGCTCGAGGCCGAGCGACCCGACGAGGGCGTTGAGCACGATGTCCGCCGACGTCGATTCGACGAGTTCGGTGACCGCGCGGTCACCGGTCAGGACGTTCGGGCAGTGCAGCTCCCCTGCCGACCGCGCGACGGCGACCGACTCGACGCCGGTCTCCCTGATCTGACGGTTGAGCAGGTCGATGTTGCCGCCGCCTGCGGCAAGACCCACCACCTCGAAGAGGGACGGATTCGCCGCGATGACGTCGAGCGCTTGGGTACCGATCGATCCGGTGCTGCCGAGGAGAAGGACCCGTTTCGGGGTGTCCGACGACGGTTCGTGTGGCGCTCTGGGCTCTGGCACCCGTCCATTGTTCCTGATCGCGCCTGAGAGTCTGCTGTGCGGTTTGGTTACGCATGGCACGCTGGCCGACATGGACCTCTCCTACGCCGAGATCGGCGCAACCCGGGGCCGTCTGCCGAGTGGTTATCACCACGTCGAACGGCGCGTACGGATCGGCGACGGCCGCGCTTCGTTCGATTCCGTCGCGGCTGCGCTCCGAAGCTGGGAGGTACACCGCCGAGCCGGGTTACGCGCCGAGGCGTCGTCGCCGACAGCGGACGACGGGACGACGGTCGTGCTGCATCTCGGGCCCGTGCGCATTCCGTGCCGCGTCGTGTACGTCGTCGACGAACCGCAGCGTGCCGGGTTCGCCTACGGAACCCTTCCCGGTCATCCCGAGCGGGGTGAGGAATGCTTCCTCGTCGAGATCGACGACGACGGCGAGGTGTACGCCCACATCAGAGCCTTCTCGCGACCGGGCACCTGGTACACGAAGCTCGGCGGGCCGATCGGCCGTGCGGTGCAGCGCTGGTTCACCGACCGATACGTGGCAGCTATGCGGGCCGCGGCGTAGGGGCATGGTTCTCGAGCCAGTGCCGGGCGATGTCGATCCGACGGGTGACCCACACCTTGTCGTGTGACTGGACGTGGTCCAGGAATCGTTCGAGCGCGGCAGTGCGTGCGGGTCTGCCCACCAATCTGCAGTGCAACCCGATCGACAGCATCTTCGGCGCTCCGGCCTTCCCCTCGGCATACAGGACGTCGAACGCGTCGCGTAGATGCGCGAAGAACTCCTCCCCCGTCGAGAAACCGCCAGGCGACGAGAAGCGCATGTCGTTGGTATCCAGCGTGTACGGCACGACGAGATGGTCGACGGTCCTCGAACCACGACCGACGCGGAGGAAGTACGGCAGATCGTCGGCGTACGAGTCCGAGTCGTAGACGAAACCGCCGTGCTCGACGACGAGCGAACGCGTGGTGGGCGAGTCGCGTCCGGTGTACCACCCCTGGGGCGCGCTGCCCGTGAGTTCGGTCATAATCTCGACGGCCTCGGCCATGTGCTCGCGTTCGACCTGCTCGTCGACCTGCTGATAGCTCAGCCACCGCAGACCGTGGCATGCGATCTCGTGCCCGAGTTCGACGAACGCCGCTGCCGCGTCCGGATTGCGTTGCATTGCGCGCGCGACGGCGAAGATCGTCAGCGGCAGACCCCGGCGCTCGAACACGCGCAGCACCCGCCACACTCCGGCCCGAGATCCGTACTCGTACAACGACTCCATGCTCATGTGGCGGTTCGGAAAGGCCTGAGCGCCGATCATCTCGGACAGAAAGGTCTCGGACGTCGCGTCGCCGTCGAGAACGGTGCTTTCGGCGCCTTCCTCGTAGTTCAAGACGAACTGCACGGCGACGTTCGCCCCACCCGGCCACTTCGGGTCCGGCGGGTGTGCGCCGTAACCGACCATGTCTCGCGGGTACGGGACGAGTGGGTGCGAGAGTCGTTCCGAGGTCACGAATCAGGAGTCTCCCAGCAATGACGACCTCATGCCCGGCGAAAGGCACGCCGGGCGTCGCACCCACCTCGCTACGACGGACGGTCGTATGCAAATATTGTGACCACACACGCGCCGAGCATGTCGGCGCGCCTTTGACCCGAGAGGATCGACCGGTGGCACAAACCGAGCTGAACCCCGCTTCGTACGACCCGGTCGAGTACACGCACGAGGACATCGCCGAGGTCCCGTCGGCCAAGTGGGGTTGGAGCGGTGAATCGCCCAAGGCGATGCGCGTCGCAGCCCTGGTCGTCGCGGCGATGCTGCTGTTCATGATGCATGGCAACCACCACGGCTTCGTCGAGGACCTGTGGCTCATCGGCTTTGCGATCGTCCTGGTCGGTCTCGTGGTCCGCGACGTCATCGTCAAGCGCAAGCCTCGGTAACACCCGTCACGCCACGAAGCCCGGTACGAGAATCTCGTACCGGGCTTCGTCGTATGTGCTCAGTTCTCGGCGGCGAGCTGCCCGCATGCCGCGGCGATCTCCTGACCGCGCGTGTCACGAACGGTGCAGGACACGCCGTGCGCGATGACGCGACGCACGAATTCGCGCTCGACGTCCTTCGGACTCGCATCCCATTCGCTGCCGGGCGTCGGATTCAACGGAATCAGGTTGACGTGCACGCGTGACCCGAGCGCCTTGTGCAGCTTCTTGCCGAGCATGTCCGCCCGCCACGGCTGGTCGTTGACGTTCTTGATCATCGCGTACTCGATCGACACCCGTCGGCCCGTCTGGTCCGCGTAGTACCGCGCAGCCGCCAGCACCTCGGCCACCGACCAGCGGTTGTTGACCGGCACCAGTGTGTCGCGCAGTTCGTCGTCCGGTGTGTGCAGCGACACGGCCAGCGTGACCGACAGGCCTTCGTCGGCCAGCTTCCGAATCGCGGGCGCGAGACCGACGGTCGAGACCGTGACCGATCGCTGCGACAGACCGAGCCCTTCCGGTGCAGGCGAGGTGATCTTGCGCACGGCAGCGACGACACGCTTGTAATTGGCCAGCGGTTCGCCCATACCCATGAAGACGACGTTCGAGAGTCTTCCCTCTCCCCCGTGCACGACGCCGTCCCGCAGGTCGGCAGCTGCCGCTCGGACCTGGTCGACGATCTCCGCCGTCGTGAGGTTCCGATCGAGACCACCCTGTCCCGTCGCGCAGAACGGGCACGCCATACCGCAGCCCGCCTGGCTCGAGATGCACAGCGTCGCTCGGTCCGGGTACCGCATCAGCACGCTTTCCAACAGTGTGCCGTCGTTCGCCTTCCACAGAGTCTTCCGAGTGTCCCCGTCGTCACATGCGAGGTGTTTCAGCGGCGTGAGCAGCGGCGGAAACAGATCGGCACCGACCTTCTCGCGGACCGCAGCCGGAAGATCGGTCATCTTCGAGGTGTCCGCTTCGAGGCGACCGTAGTAGTGCCGCGCGAGCTGGTCGGCACGGAAAGCGGGCAACCCGAGCTCCTTGACCGCAGCCTGCAGACCCTCCTTGTCGAGGTCCGCGAGATGCCGCGGCGGCATCCCTCGACGTCGATCCGCGAACACCAACGGCAGCGACGGCCTCGTCTGCGTGCGGGGGTTCGGTGTTGCGGAATCGTCGGTTGTCGTGGCGGAGTCACTCATAGTGCTCCCAGTGTCCCACTAGTGCGCGTTTCCGCATATTCTGCTCGGTTTCGGGAGGTGACCGACGGGTAAGCGAACCGTCAGCGAAGAGAGTGCATCCAGTTCCGGTGTGCGAAAGGATCCGATCATGTCCACAGCATCAGGTGACCGCAACGACCGAATTCACGAGACCACCCCGGTCCCCGATACGTTCGACGACCGCACGCCCGCCCCGATCACGAACCCGGACTCCGACGACCACAGCGCACCGGACCCCGAGGCGGTTCGCGACACGCGCCGACCCGTCGGGAAGTCGCCGGAAGGTATCGCCCACACCAAGGCCGCGGCTACCTGGACCGGACTGGTGGTCGGCGCGATCGTTCTGGTGATTCTGCTGATCTTCATCCTGCAGAATCTCGGCTCGGTGCCGGTGAACATCTTCGTCTGGACGTTCGAACTTCCGCTCGGCGTCAGCATGCTTCTCGCGGCGATCGCAGGCGCGTTGGTCATGGCTCTCGCGGGCGGCGTCCGGATCCTGCAGATTCGTCGGGCGGCGAAGCGAAAATGATCACAGCTCGCTGAACACTATGCACGCAAGCTGGCACCTGCGGACTGAATCGATAAGGTTGGTCGTGCCCGATTTCACCGCAAGGAGCCTTACGTGACCACTTTCATGGAGACCCCCGTGACGTCCGGCGTCGCGCCCGACCGCGCCCGTTCGTGGCTCTTGGTTCCCGCTACCAAGCCCGAGGCCTTCTCTGCCGCAGTCGAATCCGAGGTCGACGCCGTCATCCTCGACATCGAGGACGCTGTCGCACCCGCCGCGAAGCCCGCAGCGCGTCGAGCCGTCGTCGAGTGGCTCGAAGCCGGCAACTCTGCCTGGGTTCGCATCAACGACGCGACCACGTCGTTCTGGGCCGATGATCTCGCCGCACTGTCCGGCCTGAAGAGTCTCGCCGGCGTTATGCTGGCCAAGACCGAGAGCGGCAGCCAGGTCGAGGCAACTGCTGCTCGCCTCCCCGAGGGCACCCGTGTCCTCGCGCTCATCGAGTCTGCCATGGGTCTCGAGGCGACGCCCGAAATCGCACGTGCCGACGCCACGTTCCGACTTGCATTCGGAAGCGGCGACTTCCGGCGTGACACCGGCATGAGCGACGAGCCCCTGGCGATGGCGTACCCGCGCTCGCGCCTCGTCGTGGCGTCACGTGCGGCACGCCTGCCTGGCCCGATCGACGGACCGACGCTCGCCGCCGACGAGGCCATCCTCAGCCGGGATTCTGCGCTGACACTGTCGATGGGCATGAGCGGCAAGCTCTGCATGCGCTCCGAGCAGGCGCCGACCGTCAACCGCGAACTCGCGCCGACCCCCGGCGATGTCAGTTGGTCCAACGAGGTCATCGAGGATCTCGGAGTCGACGGTGCCGGTGTTCGCGACGGCAGCGATCTGCCGCGACTGGCGAAAGCGATGAAGATCCGCGAGGCCGCCGAGGTCTTCGGAATCTCCGCAGACTGATCGACCCTAGGTGACGAGGCCTGCGGGCCTTCGTCGCCAATGAATGCGATATCGAACGTCGAATCCGAGGCCAGGGATGCTCCGCGCAGCCCTGGTCGCGGTGCGTTCGGTGAACTCGATTCCCAGCACCGCACGCATCGTCTGGCGGCTGTCGAACTGCCACCGCGTGTCGACGCGTTCGAGGGAGAATCCTTCCGCGTCGAAGAACGCTTCCACGGCAGCGCAGTCGTATTTCGGCAGATCCGCGCGCATCCAGTCTCCGTACGGCGACGCCGACACATCCAGATCGACGACGACGAGGATCCCACCGGGCCGCAGCACACGCATGGCCTCGGTGATGCCGGGACCGCAACCGGCCCCGAAGAAGTAGGCCGTCCTCGCGTGCACGACGTCCGCCGACGCGTCGTCGAGCGGAAGCGATTCCGCGTTGCCGTCGACGATCTCGACATTGTCGAGCGACGCGGTACGTGCACGAGCGGCCCTCACCAGCGGAGCATGAGGTTCGACGCCGACGACCCGGGCAGCCGTCGCCGCGAACTCCGGAAGGTGGAACCCGCTGCCGCATCCGACGTCGACGACGGTCGCGCCCTCCCACGGCGCGACGCGCTTCAGTACTGCGGGAATGCGGCCGTCGATGTCCTGCGCCCGATTCTCGGCCTCGTACACCCTGGGCCAGTGCCAGATGTTCGGACTGGGGATGATGCGTGGACCGCTCACAGAAGGACCGTGAAGACCAACCACGCGACGAAGGCCGACGGAAGCAACGAGTCGAGACGGTCCATGATGCCGCCGTGGCCGGGCAGCAACGTGCCCATGTCCTTGATCCGAAGGTCACGCTTGACCTGCGATTCGATCAGGTCACCGAGCGTGCCCGTCACCACCAGTACGACGCCCAGCAGAACGCCGATCATCGAGTTCGCGTCGAGGATGAGCGTGACGGTCAGCAGACAGCCGATGACGCAGAAGAGCAGCGAACCGATCAGCCCTTCCCAGGACTTCTTCGGACTGATGGCAGGAGCCATCGGGTGCTTGCCGAACAGGACACCCGCGATGTACCCACCGACGTCCGAGCACACCACCGCGATGAGGAACACGAGCACGCGGCCTGCACCGTCGTCGTCGAGCACCATCAGAACGGCGAACGAGGCCAGCAGCGGTAGCCAGCACGCGACCATGATGGTGACCGCGAGTTCTCGAAGGTAGTTCTTGGGAGCAGAGCCGAGCCCCTGCTGCAACAGCAACCAGACCATGCACACGAGCACCGTGCCTGCCGTCGCAGTCAGGACGCCGGTCGTACCCCACGGCCAGGCGAACCAGATGATTGCTTGACCACCGAGAATCAGCGGAACGCGCGGAACCAGCACTCCTGCTTCACGAAGCCGCTTGGATACCTCGTAGGTCGCGACCGCGAGCGCGACGGCGACGACTCCGATCCACACCAGCGGCGCGAAGACCATGACAGCGATGAGGCCGATACCGAGTCCGCCGCCGACGGCGATCGCGGCGGGAAGGTTACGTCCGGCGCGCCCCGGCGATTTCCGGTCGGACCCGGCTGGACTCGCGACCGCGCCGGTGGCCGACCCGTTCTCGCCGGCCATGGGTTCGCCGTCCGGGTCGGGCGTGGCCGGCCCTCGCGGTCGTTCCGATCCCACCACGCCGCCATCTCCTTGCATCGAAAAACTCTCCGGTCCCTGGTCGAACGAGGTGTCAGACCTCCATCAACTCGGCTTCCTTGCGCTTGACCAGCTCGTCGATCGACGCGGTGTACTTGGACGTGGTCTTGTCGAGCTCGTTCTCGGCGCGCACGACCTCGTCCTCGCCTGCTTCGCCGTCCTTCTGGATGCGCTTGAGCTCTTCCATGGTCTTGCGACGAACGTTGCGGATGGACACCTTCGCGTCCTCGCCCTTGCCCTTCGCCTGCTTCACGAACTCGCGGCGGCGCTCCTCGGTCAGCTGCGGCACACCGATACGGATCAGGTTGCCGTCGTTGGTCGGGTTGACGCCGAGATCGGAGTTCCTGATGGCCGTCTCGATCGGTCCGAGCTGCGCCTGCTCGTACGGCTTGATGACGACGAGGCGAGCCTCGGGAACGTTGATGCTCGCGAGCTGCGTGATGGGTGTCGGCGCGCCGTAGTAGTCGACGACGATGCGGTTGAACATGCCGGGGTTCGCACGACCGGTACGGATGGTCGACAGGTCGTCCCGGGCTACGGTGACCGCCTTCTCCATTCGTTCCTCGGCGTCGAAGAGCGCTTCGTCGATCACGATCTGTCCTCCATCGTCCTCGTTCGTGTTGCTGGCAAGTCTGTGTCCGTGGTCGGCCCGGTCACGACTGGACCAGTGTTCCGATCTTCTCACCCGCGACCGCGCGAGCGATGTTGCCCTGAGTCAGCAGATTGAACACCATGATCGGCATCTGGTTGTCCATGCAGAGGCTGAAAGCAGTCGCGTCGGCGACCTTCAGCCCTTTCTCGATGACCTGCCGGTGCGTGATCGAGTCGTACATCGTCGCGTCGGGATCGATACGGGGATCGGCCGAGTACACACCGTCGACGGCCTTCGCCATCAGGAGTACCTCGGCGCCGATCTCGAGCGCGCGCTGCGCTGCGGTGGTGTCGGTCGAGAAGTACGGCATACCCATGCCTGCACCGAAAATGACGACTCGGCCCTTCTCGAGGTGCCTGCGCGCACGCAACGGCAGGTACGGTTCGGCGACCTGGCCCATCGTGATGGCGGTCTGGACGCGAGTGGCGACGCCCTGCTTTTCGAGGAAGTCCTGTAGCGCAAGGCAGTTCATGACCGTTCCGAGCATGCCCATGTAGTCCGACCTGGACCGGTCCATGCCTCGCACCTGCAGTTCGGCGCCGCGGAAGAAGTTGCCACCGCCGATGACGACGGCTACCTGAACGCCGGTGCCGACGACCTCGGCGATCTGCTCCGCGACGTTGTTGACGACGTCCGGGTCGAGGCCGACTTGCCCTCCGCCGAACATTTCACCACCCAGCTTGAGCATCACACGCTTGAATCCGGGGCGGTCGGTGGCGGGATCGGTCATTGCTCTCCTCGGTACTCGCCTGTCGAATGCGCACGGTGAACACGGCGCGTTCACCTACGCCGTCACCCTTATCCTGCCTTATTCGGGACACGACCGACGCATCCGCCACTCGTGACGTGACGCGCCCGCGGGGAATGTCCCCACACAGCGATGCCGCTCGCCCCGGCTGTTCGGCCGGGCGAGCGGCATCGCGCGTGTTACTGGTGTGAAGCCGAGATCAGTTGGAGCCGACCTCGAAGCGAGCGAAACGAACCAGGGTGACGCCTGCCTCGTCGAGGATCGCCTTCACGGTCTTCTTCGAGTCCTGGACCGAAGACTGCTCGGTCAGCACGACGTCCTTGAAGAAGCCGTTGACGCGGCCTTCGATGATCTTCGGCAGTGCCTGCTCGGGCTTGCCCTCTTCGCGAGCGGTTTCCTCGGCGATGCGACGCTCCGACGCGACGATCTCCTCGGGGACCTCGTCGCGCGTGACGTACTTGGCCTTGAGCGCGGCAACCTGCATGGCAGCACCGCGAGCGGCCTCGGCTGCCGCCTCGCCCTCTCCGGTGTACTCGACGAGCACGCCGACGGCGGGCGGCAGGTCTGCGCTGCGCTTGTGCAGGTAGGTGGCGACCGGTCCGTCGAAGGACACGACGCGACGGATCTCGAGCTTCTCGCCGATCTTGGCCGAGAGCTCCTGCAGAGCGGTGTCGACGGTCTTGCCGTTCAGATCGAGCGCCTTCAGAGCGTCGACGTCGGCGGGCTTGCCGGCCTCGGCAACAGCGGCAACCGAGTCGGCGAACGCCTGGAACTCTTCGTTCTTCGCGACGAAGTCGGTCTCCGAGTTGATCTCGACCAGTACGCCGCCCTTGGCGACGACGAGGCCCTCGGCGGTGGAACGCTCGGCACGCTTGCCGACGTCCTTCGCGCCCTTGATGCGAAGCTGCTCGACGGCCTTGTCGAAGTCGCCGTCGGTCTCCGCGAGTGCGTTCTTGCAGTCCATCATTCCGGAGCCGGTGAGCTCGCGGAGCCGCTTGACGTCAGCGGCGGTGTAGTTCGCCATGTTGGGCGACCCTCCTCGAATGCTGTGGGTGGGCAGAGCTTGAATCTCGGTGATCCGCAAGAAAGGTCCCGAGCGGCGTGGTCACGCCGTTCGGGACCTTCGAAGATCATGCCTGAGTTGCGGACGCTTCTCCGGCCGGAGCATCGGCGACCGGCGCCTCGGCAGCAGCTTCCTGCGTGGCCTCGGCTGCGGGCGACGCCTGTGCCAGCTGCTCGAGCTCCCACTCGGCGAGCGGCTCGCCTGCGCCGACCTCGGGCTTGGCGTCGGACGAGGTGTTCAGTCCGGCGCGAGCCTGGACACCCTCGGCGACGGCCGAAGCGACGACCTTGGTCAGCAGTGCAGCGGAACGGATCGCATCGTCGTTGCCCGGGATCGGGTAGTCGACGACGTCGGGGTCGCAGTTGGTGTCCAGGATCGCGATGACCGGGATCTTCAGCTTGCGAGCCTCGCCGACGGCGATGTGCTCCTTGTTGGTGTCGACGATCCAGATGGCCGACGGAACCTTGGCCATGTCGCGGATACCACCGAGGGTGCGATCCAGCTTGGTCATCTCACGCGTGAGCATGAGGATTTCCTTCTTGGTGCGTCCCTCGAAGCCACCGGTCTGCTCCATGGCCTCGAGCTCCTTGAGGCGGAGAAGACGCTTGTGAACCGTCTGGAAGTTGGTGAGCATGCCACCGAGCCAGCGCTGGTTCACGTAGGGCATTCCCACGCGAGTGGCCTCGGCTGCGATGGACTCCTGAGCCTGCTTCTTCGTGCCGACGAACAGGACCGTGCCGCCGTGAGCGACAGTCTCCTTGACGAACTCGTAGGCCTTGTCGATGAAGGTCAGCGTCTGCTGCAAGTCGATGATGTAGATGCCGTTGCGGTCGGTGAAGATGAAACGCTTCATCTTCGGGTTCCAGCGACGGGTCTGATGTCCGAAGTGTGTGCCGCTGTCGAGCAGCTGCTTCATGGTTACTACAGCCATGGCTGAAGAACTCTCTTTCGATTGCCGGTTGATGCAGGGTGTCGTTCGACCCCTGCCCTGGCGACCGCTGACTGTCGGACCCACTTCGAGAAGCAGGACCGCCCGACAGCCGGGTCGTGCGACGATGCCACGGAAACGGTGGCTGCCACATGACGCGGACGCGCGAAGTCGACCCATGCATGCACAGGCCGCTCGACAAGTGTAGACCTCGCGCGCCCGACTACATAACCAGGCCCGATGGTCAAGGGCGAACGACATCTGTGGACGAATTTTTCGTTTGTCCACAGATATCTATTCGACGCTGGGACGGCATCGATCTCGGGTGACCCTGGACTGTATGAAACGCCTGCTCACGGTCTTCGTGGCCGCCGCCGTCATCACGCACTGCACGACGGACGCCGACGCGTCTCCCGGCGACCGCTTCGTCTGGCCGCTCGCCCCGCGGCCCGCGGTGGTCGGCCCATTCGACCCACCCGAGCACGACTGGCTTCCCGGCCACCGCGGAGTCGATCTCGCCGGCGCGGCGGGGCAGACCGTTCGGGCGGCGGGCGACGGAACCGTCGTGTTCGCCGGATCCGTCGCGGGCAAACCCGTCGTGTCGATCGACCATCCGAACGGACTGCGGACGACGTACGAACCGGTGCTCGCGGTCGTCTCCCCCGGTGACCGCGTCCGATCCGGCACGACGATCGGGACGGTGGAACCGGGACACCCGGGGTGCGCGGACAGTTGTCTGCACTGGGGTGTCCGGCGAGGGCGTGAGTATCTGGATCCGCTGCGGCTGGTCGGCGCGTCGAGAATCGTGCTCAAACCCCTTGCGCCAGGGGATCGAAACTAACGCCAGCTCGGGCCGGAGTGCCGACCCGTGGCGGCAGGGAAGTCGTCGGCCACCATGGCAGCCAGTTCGACGAACGCCGCACGCGTCTGTGGACGCATCGAATTCAAGTCGACGACGGCACCCTCGGCGAGATGTTCGTCGAACGGAACCACGAGCACTGCGCGGCAGCGCTCGAGGAAGTGTTGGGTGAGCAGGTTCATGTCGACCGCCGACGAGCCCGGCCGTACCGAGCTGATGACGACGACCGTGCGCTCGACCAGATGACCGTAGCCGTGCAACTGCAGCCAATCCAGGGTTGCCGCGGCGCTGCGTGCCCCGTCCACCGCGGGTGACGAGACCAGCACGAGCGCGTTGGCCAACTGCAGAACGCCGTTCATCGCCGAGTGCATGATGCCGGTGCCGCAGTCCGTCAGAATCAGGTTGTAGTACACCTGCAGCATCTCGATCACGGACCGGTAGTCCTTCTCGTCGAACGCCTCGGACGCAGCCGGATCCCGTTCTCCCGCAAGCACTTCGAGTCGACTCGGCGCCTGCGACGTGTGCGCCCTGATGTCCGAGTAGCGCTTGATGTTCGGCGCGTCGGCCAGGAGGTCCCGCACCGTCGACGACGTCTGGCGCGGCACCCGCTCGCCGAGTGTGCCGAAATCCGGATTGGCGTCGACGGCGATGACGCAGTCCCCCCTGAGCGACGCGAAGGTGGACCCGAGACCGAGCGTCGTCGTGGTCTTGCCGACCCCACCCTTCAAGGACAGGAACGCGATCCGGTAGTCCCCCATGACCGGTTGCCGAATGCGATCCACCTGGTTGCGGTAACGCTCCTCGGCCGTCGATGCACCGGGGTTGATGACACCGCCGGTGAGGCGGTGTACTCCGCGACGCCACCCCGACGCCGACGTCCGACGCGGTCGCTTGAGCAGCGAATCGGGAGCGAGATCCTGGCTCGTCGGCTGATGGTGCGGGACGCCGGGAAACGAGTTCGTGTGCGGCTGACCGGGCGCAGCGGCCGGGTCGGCCCACGGCGGAGTCCAGTTCTGCGGGCTGTGCGATCGCGCGTTTTCGGATCGCGCCTGACCCTGCGGCCCGGACGGCTGAGCAGGTTCCGGATTCGCTGCCGAATTCTCCGTCGGGGGCGTGTACCGCGGCGGACGGCGATCCGGACGTGGGGTCTGCCACGGCGGGGCCTGGCGGTCACCGTTCATCGGCGGTTCTCCAGCCTGGAACGAGGTGGACCCGGCAGGTGCGGGATCGATGGGCACCGGGTTGGAACGAAACGGCCGCCCCGGCCTGATCTGGTCACGGATCGACCACGCGGCTGACGTGCCTTGTGGTTCTTCGCGGTCCACGGTGCCCCCCGGTATACGAATTGCGGGTCGAAATCTGACGTCGATACGTATGCGCCCGACAATACTGTGCACGCGGTTTGTTTCGCTACGACGCTACCAAATCCCGGCAGCCCCGCCGGTGACGTCACGCCCGCGGGTGCGCGCGGTCGTGGACGGTGCGTAGTCGTTCCACGGAGACGTGGGTGTAGATCTGCGTCGTCGCCAGGGATGCGTGACCGAGCAATTCCTGCACCACGCGTAGATCTGCCCCACCTTCCAGCAGGTGCGTCGCCGCGGAGTGCCGGAGGCCGTGCGGGCCCATGTCGGGCGCACCGGGCACCGAGTCCAGGACGTCGTGCACCGCCGTACGAGCTTGGCGAGGGTCGATTCGCCCGCCGCGCTTGCCCAGCAGCAGCGCCGAACCCGACCGATCGGTGGCCAGCGCCGGTCGCCCGAACGCGATCCACGCGTCGAGTGCCTGATGCGCAGGCAGCCCGTACGGCGCCGATCGCTCCTTGTCCCCCTTGCCGACAACGCGTACCAGTCGACGCCCGGTGTCGACGTCGTCCACGTCGAGTCCGCACAGTTCGCTGACTCGAATTCCCGTGGCGTACAACATCTCGACGATCAGCCTGTCCCGCAGGGCGATCGGATCTCGTTCGGCTGCACCCGATTCCGCAGCCGACAACGCGTCCGACGCCTGCGACTTCTTCAGCACGGCGGGCAGCGCACGTTTCGCCGACGGGGAGGACAGACGAAGCGCAGGATCGGTGTCGAGGTAACCGGTTCGCGTCAGCCACGCGGTGAATGCCCTCGCGGACGATGTTCGACGCGCCATCGACGATCGCGCCGAACCGGCCCGCGACTGGTGTGCGAGCCACGCGCGAAGCACGCGGAGACTCAGGTCGGACACCTCGTCCGAGTCCTCTTCGTGCACCAGATAGGCCAGGAGCGATTCGGCGTCGGCGACATACGCGCGAATCGTGTTGGCCGACCGACTTCGTCCGAGCCGGAGGTGCTCGGCGTAGTCGTCGAGGAGCGCTCGAAACGTCGGTGTCAGCTCGTCGGACATCGGTTCAGCGTGGCCCCTCGGAGCCGACCGAGCAACCGGGCGCGCCGGGGAGCCGTCGCCTCGCCGGTCGCCCGATCGGGTCGACGATCAGCTCGACGCGCCGGCCTCGGCCTCGGCCAGCTCGCGCTTCCACACGCGGAACGTCTCCTCGGTGCGGCCGCGACGCCAGTACCCGGAGATCGACGCCCACTCGGCCGACACGCCGCGCTCTTTTCGAATGTAGCCGCGCAGATTGTGCATGACGGCCTGCGCCTCACCGTGGATGAAGACCTGAGCCTGGCCGGGCAACCATTCGGTGTTCCGTACCGCCTCGATCAGCGGCGCATTGTCGCCTGCCTTGTCGTCGGTGATCTCGTTGGAACCCGCACCACGATGGATCCACGTGACGTCGACGAGGGCGAGCGTCTCCATGTAGATCTCGTCCTTACGATCCGCGACCTCGACGAAGACCTTGGCGATCGCGTCCTCGGGGAGCGCCTCGACGGCCGCCGAGATCGCGGGGATCGCGGACTCGTCACCGGCGAACAGATGCCAGTCGGCGTCCGCGCGTGGTGTGTACGCGCCCGCGGGGCCGTACAGGCTGATCGTGTCTCCCGGTTGCGCGTGGGCAGCCCACGGACCCGCGACACCCTCGTCGCCGTGCACGACGAAATCGATCGCGATCTCACGCGCATCGGTATCCACCGACCGAATCGTGTACGTGCGCTTGATCTCGTCGTCCTCGGTTCCGAAGATCAATTTGACGTACGAATCGGTGAAGTCGACCGGCTCGAAGTCGTCGAATCCGGGATCGCCCAGGTAGACCCGCTGCATGTGCGGGGTCAGCGCCTCCGTCCGGAGGACGGTCAGGGTGGTCTTGCGTCGTGCCACGTGTTCAGCCTTTCCGAGCTGCTCCAGCGCTACCAGATAGCTATTCGAGTAAGCATTGCCTAATCAGGCTACCGGTAGCGACATGCGTCGGGGTCGTTCACATCCCGACCACGCGGTACCAGCCGGTGTCGTCGCTGGCGACGAAGCCGTCGAGTTCCAGGAGAGGTAGGACCGAACGCACCTTCGCGATCGGCAGGGACGACCGCTCGGACAGTTCACGCGGAGACAACGTGCCCGACGCCGGAAGCGCTTCGTAGACCAGCAGCGCCGGTTCCGACAGCGCGTCGATATCGCGGAACATCGACGGTCGACCCTCGTCGGTTTCACCGACGACGCCGGCTTCGGCGACGACGTCGTGCGCGTCGGCGACGAGCCGAGCCTCCCCCTCGCGGATCATGCGGTGGCAGCCTTTCGACGACGCCGAGGTCACCGGACCCGGCACCGCCAACACCGGCCTTCCGAGCTTTCGCGCCCACGCCGCGGTGTTGCGTGCACCGCTACGCCACCCCGCTTCGACGACGACGACCGCCGAGCCGAGACTGGCGACGAGCCGGTTTCGTGCGAGAAACCGATGCTTCGCCGGCGTCGTTCCGGGCGCGTATTCGCTGATCACTGCGCCGGATTCCTTGATGCGGCCGAGCAGCCGCGCATGTCCCGACGGGTATGCCCGGTCGATTCCGCACGCCAGCACGGCCACCGTCGCACCTCCCACACCGAGGGCCGCACGGTGGGCGGCCGCGTCGATCCCGAACGCCCCGCCGGAGACGATCGTCCACCCGTCGACCGCCAGGTCACCCGAGATCTCCGCGGTCACGTGTTCGCCGTAGGCGCTCGCCGCTCTCGTACCGACGATGGACACCGCTCGTTCCCCCAGCGTGTCGAGCGGTCCTCGCCCGAGCACCCACAGCGCGAACGGCGCGCAGTGGTCCGACGACGTCGGCATTCCTGCACCGTCGAACGACAGGAACTGCCATGTGGGCCATTCGTCGTCGTCCGGTGTGACGAGTCGACCGCCGAGCGACGCAACCAGATTCAGGTCGTCTTCGGCGGTGTCGATGTGCGCACGAACCTGCAGGCGCTCGCCGAATCTGCCGCGGGCCAGTTCGGCTCGCGCCTCCTGCGGCCCCGCCGCGACTGCGAACTCGGCCAGTTGTCGATGCGGCCCCTGCGCGACACGTGACAGGTACGCCCACGCCAGCCTGCGATCGTCGTGTCCCGTCACGACATTCCCCTGTCTCGAAAATCGAGCGCCGCGCCGACCTCGTCGATGCCGGGCACGTTGCCGCCCGCCAGATCGCACAGGGTCCACGACACCCGCAGAGCGCGGTCCGCCCCTCGCGCGGTCAGCGATCCGTTCCGGAGCGCCCGCTCGATCGGTCTCACCGATTCCCGGGGCAGCGTGAACTTCTGGCGCAGTGCAGGACCCGGCACCTCTGCGTTGGTGCGCCATCCGTAGTCGCGCCAGCGTTCGGCTGCTGCATCACGTGCACCGGTGACCCGTGCCCTCACCACCTCGGTGGTCTCGCCCACGTCGTCCGTCAGAGCTCCCGTGGCGACCGCTTTCATCGCAATTCGGAGGTCGACGCGATCGAGCAGAGGCCCGGAGAGTTTTCCGAGATATTTCCGTCGTACCGTCGGTGTGCAGACGCAATCGACGTCGCGTGCGGGAGCGCACGGGCACGGATTGGCAGCGAGAACCAACTGGAATCGAGCCGGGTACCGCGCCACACCGTCGCGACGCGCGATGCGAATCTCCCCGTCCTCCAACGGTGTTCGCAACGACTCGAGCACCTTCACGCCGATCTCGGCGCATTCGTCGAGAAACAGAACACCGCGATGCGCCCGGCTGACGGCGCCGGGTTTCGCCATTCCGGATCCGCCCCCGACCATGGCACTGACCGACGTCGAATGGTGCGGTGCGATGAACGGCGGCGAACCGATCAACGGCCGGTCGTCGGGCAACGTCCCGGCGACCGAATGGATCGCCGTCACTTCCAACGCCTCCTGCTCGGTAAGCGGGGGAAGTATTCCCGGGAGACGCTGGGCCAGCATCGTCTTCCCGATGCCCGGCGGCCCGGTCAACATGACGTGATGCGCACCCGCGGCCGCGACCTCCAGAGCCCACCGTGCCTCCGGTTGTCCGACGACCTCGCTCATGTCCGGGTACGACACCCCGTCGTCCCACACACCGGGCGCCGGGCGAACGAGATCGTCCTCGCCGCGCAGCCAGGCCACCACGTCCTTCAGCGACCGCGCTCCGAACACGTCGATTCCGTCGACAAGACCTGCCTCGGCCAACGCGGCCGTCGGCACCACCACCGAGGACCATCCCGCGTTCTTCGCCGCCAGTACCGCGGGCAGAACTCCGCGAATTCTCCGCAGTCGACCATCGAGAGCCAACTCCCCCAGAAACACCGTCCGCCGCATCGACGCACGGGGAATCTGCTTGTCGGCGTGCAGTACCGCCAACGCGAGCGCGAGGTCGTACACCGATCCCATCTTCGGCAGAGTCGCCGGCGACAACGCGAGCACCACGCGCGAATCGGGCCAACTACCACCCGAATTCGACACCGCAGCCTTGATGCGGTCGCGTGATTCGTGCAAGGCGGTATCCGGCAATCCCACCAGATGTGTTCCTGGCAATCCTCTGCCTATATCCGCCTCGATCTCGACGACCTGACCGTCGACACCGGTGACCGCGACCGAGAAGGCTTTTCCGAGCGCCATCAGAACACCGCCCGCAAGTGCGACACCACTGGATCGCCGTCTCGGGTCACCAGGATTGCTACGACGTCGAAACGCATTCGCACCCAGGGATAATCGTGTTCCGCTAGCCACATCAGTGCCAACTTGCGAATTCGATCGCGTTTGACGGGCGTCACGGCCTCCGCCGGAGTTCCGTACCCGGTGCCCGACCGCGTCTTCACCTCGACGAACACCATCGTCTCGCCGTCACGAGCGACGATGTCCAACTCGCCGTGTCTGCACCGCCAATTCCGGTCGACCAATTCCATTCCGGACTCCACCAGGTGCAGCGCGGCGAACGCTTCGCCGCGAGCCCCCAACTCCGCATTCGACATCCATTCCCCCAACTGATCGTCGGTCCGCCGACTGCCGAACCACTGCACGACCATGCACTGTCGTGCCGCCGGTGACATCGGAGAAACCGCAGGTCGAGAATTGCCCTGTGGACGAAGCGAAGCTGTGGATGAACGGGGTGAGAAAGGCCGCCCGAAACGATTCGATGCCCCGGCCGAATCGGCCGGGGCATCGAGAGTCGAGCTTTGTGAACTATCGCGGTTTCAGTGTGCTGCCTCGTAGGCTGCCTGCACGTCCTGGCTGATTCTTCCGCGAGCACTGACCTCGTAGCCGTTCTCGCGAGCCCACGCGCGAACATCCTGCAAATCGACTTTCCCGCGGGACGGCGCCGACGCGACTTTCTTGCTCCGGCGGCCGGAAACCTTCTCCGCGTGTTCGATCCAGAACGCCAATTGCTCGTGTAATTCGTTCGCGTGCTTCAGATTCAGGTCGATGCGATACAGATTGCCGTCGATACCGAATTCGACGGTTTCGCCCTGCCCCTCCTTGATGACCGACCCATCGACATCATCGATCATTTGGACGAGTGTCTTACGCGCCATGTCCGAACCTCTAACCGTCAAGGAATGATGTATGCATGTTTCTACCACTCATTCCTCCGATCGGACAAAACAATCGCTGAATCCACAGTTTCTTTTCAGCAACAATGACCCCGTTTATATGAGCCATTTCACCCGACCCGAATGCGTCGACTCATCGAAATACGGTGTGTCGCAACGATTCACACTACAGTGATCATTGCGCAAGAATTTGCCAGGCAACTTGCCCCACCACGAGGCACACCGCGACCAGACCGATCAATTGGCCGCACATCACGAGGTTTCGACGCGAGCGCCGACGTCCGAACAGATAGATCGCTGCCGCGACGAGCAACAACCACAGCGTCACCGACATACTTCTACTCCGGAAGCCGCAGATCCGGTTTGTCGAGCTCCTCGATGTTGACGTCCTTGAAGGTGATGACGCGGACATGCTTGACGAACCGCGCGGGCCGGTACATGTCCCAGACCCATGCGTCCGACATGCGAAGCTCGAAATAGATCTCGCCGTCGGCGTTGTGCGGTATGAGTTCGACGGAGTTCGCGAGGTAGAAACGCCGTTCGGTTTCCACGACATAGTTGAACTGACCGACAATGTCCCGATACTCGCGATACAGCGAGAGCTCCATCTCGGTTTCGTACTTTTCGAGATCCTCGGCACTCATCGGTTTCTACTCATCCTCCGTCTGTTTGCATGAACGTCAATCATCGCGCACCGCTGTCCGTGCAGTCCATCCGCCCCAACACCGCGGCCACCGAATCGGGACGACCGGCCGCGGCTGCAGACACGTTGGCGTAGGACATCCGGTGTTCCTCGCACGGGCCCAGCTCGACCATGGCGGCTGCGTGCGCCTTGGTGCTGTATCCCTTGTGTATCGCGAAGCCGTATCCGGGAATCGAGGAATCCATCTCGACCATGACGCGGTCCCGCGACACCTTGGCCAGCACGCTGGCCGCGGCGATGCATGCGGCAGTCGCGTCGCCGCCGATGACGGGTAGCGACGGCGCGGGCAGCCCAGGGACGCGAAATCCGTCGGTCAACACGTACCCCGGCGCGACGCCGAGGCCCGCAACGGCACGTCTCATCCCTTCGATATTCGCGACGTGCAGACCGATGCGGTCGATCTCCTCGGCTTCGATGAACACGATGCTCCACGCGAGCGCGAGCCGCTGGATCTTCGGGAACAGCTGTTCACGACGCTTCTCCGTCAGCTTCTTCGAGTCGTCGAGGTCCGCCAACGACTCGTACCGTTTCGGCCCCAGCACGCACGCAGCAACCGTCAGTGGTCCCGCGCACGCACCTCGACCCGCCTCGTCCACCCCGGCGACGGGCCCCAACCCGTGTCGGTCCAGCGCGGACTCCATGGTCCGCAGACCCGAGGACCGGCGGATGACCGGCCGCGGTGGCCACGGTGGCCGACCGCGGGACCGGCTCGTACTCGTTCTAGCCATCTGTTCTGCTCGGTTTCACTGTCCTTGAATGTCGGGCGAATCGAGTGTGCCCCAGCGCGACGGCGGCAGCGCGATGACGAACGCGCGACCGATGACGTTGTCGACTGGAACGGTGCCCTTCAGTTCGTCGGACACATGGAACCTCGAGTCCGCCGAATTGCTGCGGTTGTCCCCCATGACCCACAGGTTTCCTTCGGGAACCGTGACCGCGGAGAAACAGCGCCCCGACTTGATCTCGGTGTCGCATGTCAGAACGCCGGGCGTGAAGGGGAAGTCCATCTGAATGTACGGCTCGTCGAGCGGCTTGCCGTCCACGAGCACCCGCCCCTGATCGTCGCAGCATTCGACGGTCTGGCCTCCGGTCGCGATAACTCGCTTGACCAAGTCGTTCTCGTCGGGCGCGACGATGCCGATCAACGATCCGACTTCCTGCGCGCCACGCACGACCGGGTTGGACGACCGCGTCGACACGTATTCGCCGTTCCACGAGTCGGGACCGCGGAAGACGATGACGTCGCCGGGCTTCGGATCGCCGAACCGATAGCCGATCTTCTCGACGACGATGCGGTCACCGGTGCATCCGGGACACCCGTGCAGCGTCGGCTCCATCGATTCGGACGGAATCAAATAGACGCGTGCGATGAACGTCTGCAGCAGGAAACTGAGGACGAGGGCGACGAGGATGAGGATCGGTAGCTCGCGCCAGAACGAGCGAGGCTTCTTCTCGCGCTTCCTGGTCGCGGGTTCGTCGGCGTCGGAATCCGAAGTACCGTTCGGATCGTACGAGGAATCAGCCACCGCACCAGATTAGCCGTAGCGCTGCCGTGGACGAGAGCTGCGTCGAACCCACTCGCCAAGTGTCGTGACAGGTCACACAACGACCGACGCCGCACCACCCAGTTGGGTGATGCGGCGTCGGAAAGAATGTAGCCGTCTGTCGACGAGCTGGTGTCAGCGCTTTTCCTTGATCTTGGCGGCCTTGCCACGCAGATCGCGGAGGTAGTACAGCTTCGCGCGACGAACGTCACCGCGGGTCAGAACATCGATCTGAGCGATGTTGGGGCTGTGCACCGGGAAAGTACGCTCGACGCCGACGCCGAACGAGACCTTGCGCACGGTGAACGTCTCGCGGACGCCACCACCCTGGCGACGAATGACGACGCCCTTGAAGATCTGCACGCGCTCCTTCGAGCCTTCGATAACCTTGACGTGCACGTTGAGCGTGTCGCCGGGGCGGAAGTCAGGAACGTCGCTGCGCAGCGACTTGTTGTCCAAGAAGTCCAAAGTGTTCATCGGTGGGGCCATCCTTGCGTTCTTCGCACGAGTAGAGGAACCGAGCGGTACCGCGACGACAGAAAACACTGTCGACACGGAACTCGGCTGGTTCGTACTCCGATTAGGTCTGTGCCTGGTACAGGCAACCCCACTATTGTGCCAGACGTCGCTCCGCCCACGAAATCGTGGTCACCCACGCGGCGGTGCGGCCGGCTGTACGGTCCGGTCCAGCTCGTCCTCGGTCGCAGAGACGGCGTGCTCCACGCTCGGTTTGCCCGCGATCAGGTCCTGGCAATAGATCTTGGCTCGAATGGCCGGTCGCCTGATCGTGCGTTCACGGCGCAACGCACGCTCCATCTTCCTCGGACGTCTCGTGTACCGCCAACGAGCCCACGGCGCGGACGGCCTGCTGAGCCGCAGCGAGGCGACCACCAGAATCGGGACGAAGAACAGCCCGATCAGACCGGTCCAGATCTTCCCCTTCAGCACGACAACGGCACAGAGTCCGAGATTGACGACGGCCAGCACCACGTAACCGACGCGAACCCATGCGTCCGGGCTTCGTCGAATGTCGGTGACGTTCAACAGTTCGAGTGGGTGGAATCCGAGGAGTAGCAAGCCGGTGCCCGCGACAGCGACGAACACGGCGTCGACCGAGGTCCGTCCCTGCTCTGCCCAGTAGACGTCCTGCAGATAGAAGATCAGCGCGAACTCGTCGAGCACGAGCGCGGCACCCACGCCGAACAAGGTGGCGAGCACTGCCCCGGTCTCCTGCGTGGCGTCCTCGAAGACGGCGATCAACGAGACGCCGGACACCAGCATCAAGACGATGCCGAACACGACGTGATGGATGTGCTGTCCGCCGGGCGTGATGTTTCCGGGCCACCACCTGACCTGCGCGCGAATCATCCTGACGCTCAAGCGAATCAACAGGAAACCCACGACGAAGCCGAGGAGGAAACACAGAAGTGGCAGGCGGCCGTGCGCGATGATCTCACGATCCAACCACTTCACGGCCGCCGCATCTCCCTTCACACGTGAAACGAGATGTTACTTCCCGAATCCGGCCTTCCGTAGCGCGTCGGCCATCGATCCACTCGCCGGTGCGCTCGCTTGGCGAGTCCCGCCGCGATTGTCGCGACGGCCCCCCTGAGACCTGCGATCCTGCTGGCCATTACGCGGCCCGCCTCCGTTCCCCCCGCGCTGTCCCCCGCCGGACCCGCCACGAGGCTTGTCCTTGGCGGCCGCGCCCGGCTCGTCGTCGAGGCGCAGACTCAAGCCGATGCGCTGACGCGGGACGTCGACCTCCATGACCTTGACCTTGACGACGTCACCCGACTTGACCACCTCGCGCGGATCCTTGACGAAGTTGTGCGACATCGCGGAGACATGGACGAGACCGTCCTGGTGCACACCGACGTCGACGAAGGCCCCGAACGCCGCCACGTTGGTGACGACGCCTTCCAGCGTCATGCCCGGCTTCAGGTCGGCGACCTTCTCGATCCCGGCGGCGAAGGTCGCCGTCTTGAATTCCGGTCGCGGGTCGCGGCCCGGCTTCTCGAGTTCGGCGATGATGTCGGTGACCGTCGGGATACCGAAGCGCTCGTCGGCGAACTGCTGCGGCTGCAGACCGCGCAGCAGCGACGTGTTGCCGATGACCTCGAGCACCCCGACGCCCGCCGAATCCACGATGCGGCGAACGACCGGGTACGCCTCGGGGTGCACGCTCGACCGGTCGAGCGGATCGTCGCCGTCCTGGATCCGCAGGAAGCCGGCGCACTGCTCGAATGCCTTCGGCCCGAGACGCGCGACGTCCTTCAGCTTGGAGCGCGAGGTGAAGGGACCGTTCTGATCACGGTGCGCGACAATGCTTTCCGCAAGCGAACCGGCGATGCCCGACACACGCGACAGCAACGGGACCGACGCGGTGTTGACGTCGACGCCGACAGCGTTCACCGCGTCCTCGACGACCGCACCGAGCGAACGCGCCAGCAGGGATTCGGAGATGTCGTGCTGGTACTGGCCGACGCCGATGGACTTGGGATCGATCTTCACGAGCTCGGCGAGCGGATCCTGCAGCCGACGTGCGATGGAGACGGCGCCTCGGATCGAGACGTCGAGCTCGGGAAGTTCGCTCGACGCGTATGCCGATGCCGAGTACACCGAAGCGCCTGCCTCGGACACGACGACCTTGGTCAGACCCGCTTCCGGGAATTTCGAGATCAGGTCGGCGGCAAGCGCATCGGTCTCGCGGGACGCCGTGCCGTTGCCGATGGCGATGAGCTGGACCGAATGCTTCGCGGCCAGTGCGGCCAACGTGGCGACAGCCTGATCCCATTTGCCCTGGGGCTTGTGCGGGTAGATCGTGTCGTGGTCGACGACTTTGCCGGTCGAATCGACGACCGCGACCTTCGTCCCGGTGCGGAACCCGGGGTCCAGGCCCATCGTCGCGCGATTGCCCGCGGGCGCAGCGAGCAGCAGGTCCTTCAGGTTGGTGGCGAAGACGTCGACGGCATCCTGCTCCGCGGACTGGCGAAGCCGCATCCGAACGTCGATGGCGAGGGTCACGAGCAGTTTGGTACGCCAAGCCCATCGCACCGTGTCGAGCAACCACCGATCCGCGGCCCTGCCCTGGTCGGCGATACCGAACGCGGTGGCGATGCGTCCCTCGTACACCGTCCGCTCACCGGGAGGCGTCTCGTCCTGCTCCGGTTCGAACCCCAGGGACAGAACTTCTTCCTTCTCGCCGCGCAGCGTCGCCAGAATGCGGTGCGACGGCAACGACGTGAACGGTTCGGAGAATTCGAAGTAGTCGGCGAACTTGGCGCCTTCTTCTTCCTTGCCCTTGCGCACCGTCGAGACCAGTTTTCCACGGGTCCACATCAATTCACGCAGTTCGCCCACCAGGTCGGCGTCCTCGGCGAAGCGCTCGACGAGGATGGCGCGCGCACCGTCGAGCTGCTCGGAGTCGTACGAGGCGGGATCGGTGGTGGGATCGGTGATGAGAGCGTCGGCGACGGGTTCGTGGCCCGCCTCGCGCGCGATCTGCGCCTTGGTCCGACGCTTGGGCTTGAACGGCAGGTAGATGTCCTCGACGCGGGCCTTGGTCTCGGCCAGCATCAGTGATTGTTCGAGAGCCTCGTCGAGCTTGCCCTGCGAGCGAATGGATTCGAGGACCGCGTCGCGTCGCTCGTCGAGCTCACGGAGGTACCGGAGCCGTTCTTCGAGCTGACGGAGCTGCGCGTCGTCGAGCATGCCGGTGACTTCCTTGCGGTACCGAGCGATGAACGGCACGGTCGATCCGCTGTCCAGCAGATCCACGGCAGCGCTGACCTGACCTTCGGATACGTCGAGTTCCTCGGCTATGCGCTTGTTCACAGTTTTCAGAGCAGTCGTCACGGCGCACGACCCTACAGCTAGTGTGGGACACGTTCATCAGTGACCAGTGCAGGAGACCGAGGATGTCCAGGCCCATGCAAGTCCTGGCGCTCTCGTGCACGGCACTGTTCGCCGCGATCGCCGTTCTCGTCACCGGCTGCGACGTTCCTGCCGATTCCGCGTCGGGCGCGTCGTCCGCAACGTCGTCGTCACCGTTCCCGGACACCGAGACGGTCCAGGATCTCGATCTGGATTCGCGCATCCCGGCGGCCATCGCGTCGGCGGCGGGTCGAGGCGCGGAGGTGTCGTTCGCCGTTTTCGACCGACGAACCGGATCCTATTTCTCGAACGGTGACACCACACAGAGCGAAACCGCTTCGGTCTCCAAGCTTTTCATCGCCGACGAGGTTCTCCACGAGGCCGACGTCGCGCAGGTTCCCCTCGCCGAAGACGAGATGGCCTTGCTGAAGGTGATGTTGAAGTCGTCGAGCGACGACGCCGCCAACTATCTCTGGGACGAGTACGGCGGCAACGACATCGTCGTACGGGTGGCCGAACGCTACGGCCTCGCGGCTACGTCGCCTCCGTGGGACGGACTGTGGTGGAACACGATGACGACGGCAGCCGACATCGTCACGTATTACGCGAAACTCGTCGACGGTACCGGCGGCCTGTCCGCGACGTCGACGTCGACGATCGAGGATCTCCTCCGCGAGTCGACTCCGGTGGCGACGGACGGCTATCACCAGCACTTCGGAATCGTCGACGGCCTTCCGTCCGAACCGGTCTGGGCCGTCAAGCAGGGCTGGATGTGCTGCATCGCCGGCCGGTGGGTGCACCTGTCGACGGGCACGGTGGGGAGCAACGACGACTACGTCATCGCCGTGATCTCACGCGAAGAGGTCCATTACGACGACGACTGGGAGCACTACCCCGACACCGCCGTCGTCGACGTCACGGATGACAGCAGCGCCCAGCATGCGCGCGACACCATCACGGGCGTCGTGTCGATGCTCTTCCCGGACGGCCGGGTCGACTAGTCGGCGAGCAGATCGGGACGGCGTTCACGCGTCCGCTGCAGTGATTGCTCCGCGCGCCACGCGGCGACCTTCGCGTGATCGCCCGACAACAGGACGTCCGGGACGTCGAGCCCACGCCACCGGACGGGCCGGGTGTAGCTGGGGCCTTCGAGGAGCCCGTCGGAGAACGAATCCTCTTGGTGCGACTGCTGATTCCCGAGCACGCCGGGCAGCAACCGCACGACGGCTTCGCTCATGACGAGAACGGCGGCCTCTCCCCCGATGAGGACGTAGTCGCCGATACTCACCTCTTCGACGCGTACACGGGTGGCCGCGTCGTCGAACACGCGCTGATCGATGCCCTCGTAGCGTCCGCATGCAAAGACGATGTGCTTCTCCTGTGACCATCGCTCGGCGGTGCGCTGCGTGAACGGCACACCGGCCGGAGTCGGGACGACGAGAAGAGAGTCCTCGGTGAGGACGTCGTCGAGCGCGTCGCCCCACACGGTGGGCTTCATGACCATTCCGGGTCCGCCGCCGTACGGCGAATCGTCGACGGCCTTGTGCACGTCGTGGGTCCAGCTACGCAGATCGTGTACGTCCACCGACACCAGGCCCTTGTCGATCGCCTTGCCCAGCAAGGCAGTTCGCAACGGGTCCAGGTATTCGGGAAAGATCGTGACGACGTCGAGTTTCACGATGTCTACTCCGGATCCAGGAGACCTTCGGGCGGATCGATCACGACCGTGCCGTCGGCCAGGGACACCGACGTGACGATGGCGGCCACGAACGGCACGAGCACTTCGGATCGGCTTCCGTCGGCGGGACGGATGGACAGCAATTCGCCTGCCGCGGAATGCAGTACCTCACGAACCGTTCCGACTACCGTACCGTCGGCGAGCTGCACGGTCAGACCTTCGAGCTCGTGATCGTAGAACTCGTCCGGATCGTCGGAGGATTCGAGATCGTCCGACTCGACCATGAACAGTGTGCCGCGGAGGGCGTCGGCGGCGTCCCGGGAATCGATTCCCTTCAGGCGCAGCAAAAGCCGCCCGGAGTGTTCCCGGGCGGCTTCCACCGTGTAGTCGACCTCGCCGGTGGTATCGCGTGGCTTACGCCCGCGAATCACCGACCCCACGGCGAAGCGATCGTCGGGTTCGTCGGTGCGAATCTCGACGACGACCTCGCCGCGGATGCCGTGTGACTTCACCACACGGCCGGTTACCAGCTCCATGTGTGCTGCGCTACTGATCCGTGTCGACGACGTCGACGCGAATTCCGCGGCCTCCGATACCGGAGACCAGCGTGCGCAGAGCTGTTGCCGTCCGACCTCCGCGACCGATGACCTTGCCGAGATCGTCGGGATGCACGTGAACTTCCACGGTGCGTCCGCGACGGCCGGTGATCAATTCGACGCGAACGTCGTCAGGGTTGGCGACGATGCCACGAACGAGATGCTCGACGGCGTCGGCGACCACGGCACTCACTTCTCAGCAGCCTCGGCGGCCGGTGCTTCTGCGGTCTCGGCTGCGGCGTCGTCGGCCGAAGCAGCCTCGTCGGCCTTCGGAGCCTTCTTCTTCTTGGCCGTGGTGGCGTCGCCGAGCGGCTCGGCGTCGGCCTGAGCGAGCGCAGCGTTGAACAGGTCCAGCTTGGACGGCTTGGGCTCGGCAACGCGGAGGGTGCCCTCGGCGCCGGGGAGGCCCTTGAACTTCTGCCAGTCACCGGTGATCTTCAGCAGAGCCTCGACGGGCTCGGTGGGCTGAGCGCCGACGCCGAGCCAGTACTGAGCACGCTCGGAATCGATGTCGATGACGCTCGGCTCCTGCTTGGGCTCGTACGTGCCGATGGTCTCGATCGCACGGCCGCTGCGGCGGGTGCGAGAGTCGGCGATGACGACGCGGTAGTGCGGGGTGCGGATCTTACCGATGCGCATGAGCTTGATCTTGACAGCCATGAAAAGTAGAGCCTTTCGAGTTGGTCACTCCGCAATTCAGCGGTGCGCGTGGACCGCGCACCCGGTTTTGCGTTGATGGGGTGTCGTGACCGCCGTGCGGTACGTAACCGGAGACGGGCGAACAGCAGTCCATTGTGCCAGACGAGCGCCGCCGGAAGTTAATCGACCTGTCGGCGACGCTGCGGCACACCGCGCAGAACGATTACGTCGGGATGTGACAGCACCGCCGGTGACGTCCGGGGATCGACGTCGTAGACCAGAAGGTCCGCGGGAGCGCCGTGTTCCAGACCCGGCCATCCGAGCCACGATCTGGCACTCCAGCTCGCGGCGCCGAGCGCCTCGGTCGGCGTCTTTCCGACTTCGGTCAGCGCCTGCACCTCGTCGGCGATACGCCCGTGCCGGATGGATCCGCCCGCGTCGGTACCCGCGTAGATCGACACGCCCGCATCGTGCGCTCGACCGATGGTCGAGCTGACCCGCGCGTGCAGGTCGCGCATGTGGCGCGCGTAGATCGGGTACTTCGACGCCGACGCGGCGATGTCGGGAAAGGTCGCGATGTTCACGAGAGTCGGCACCAGCGCGGTGTCGTGCCGGACCATCATCTCGATGGTCTCGTCGGTCAGGCCGGTGCCGTGCTCGATGCAGTCGATGCCCGCCGAGATCAACCCGGGCAGGGCGTCCTCACCGAAGACGTGCGCCGTGACGCGAGCGCCCTCGGCGTGGGCTGCGTCGATCGATGCTCGCAGGATCTTCTCGTCCCACAGCGGCCTCAGGTCACCGACGCTGCGATCGATCCAGTCGCCGACGAGCTTGACCCAGCCGTCACCGAAACGTGCTTGTCGCGCAACGACTTCCGGTAGTTGCGACTCGTCCTCGACGTCGATCGCGAGGCCTTGGATGTACCGCTTGGGGGACGCGATGTGCCGACCCGCGCGGATGATGCGGGGCAGGTCGTCGTGATCGCCGAGGGCGCGTGTGTCGACGGGCGAGCCTGCATCGCGCAGCAGCAGCACGCCGACGTCCCGTTCGGCCCTCGCCTGTTCGACGGCGCCGTCGACATCCTCGTGGCCGCCGCCGTACTTGATGCCCACGTGGCAGTGCGCGTCGACGAGGCCGGGAAGAATCCACCCGTCGTCGCACAACGTGTCCGCATGCGTGACCGGGTCGAGCGAGATGCGGCCGTCGACGATCCAGAAATCGACCGGATCCTCCGACGGCACCGGCCGACCCCGAACCCGGAAGGCGGGCACGGTCGGTCCGCTACTTCTTCGGCAGTTTCAACTGCGACAGGTCGATGCCCTCCAGTCCCGGGGGTAGCTGGTCGAGACCCTTGGGCATGCCCGACAGATCCGGCATTCCCGCGGGCATTCCACCGGGCATGCCAGGGAAACCGCCCCTTATCTTGGGCTGAGTCGGACCGCGTCCGCCCTTCTTGCCCTTCTTGCCCTTCTTGCTGCGGACCTGCTTGCGCGCGCCGGGCATGCCCATGCGGCCTGCCATCGCCGACATCATCTTGCGCGCTTCGAAGAACCGGTCCACCAGCTGGTTGACGTCCGACACCTTGACGCCCGATCCGTTCGCGATGCGTAGACGCCGCGACGCGTTGATGATCTTCGGATCGTTGCGTTCCTGCGGCGTCATGCCACGAATGATCGCCTGCACACGGTCGAGCTGCTTCTCGTCGATGTTGGCCAGTTCTTTCATCTGGCCTGCACCCGGGAGCATGCCCAACAGGTTTCCGATCGGGCCCATCTTGCGGACGGCCATCATCTGCTCGAGGAAGTCGTCGAGCGTGAGCTGACCGGAACCGATCTTGTTGGCGGTCGCCTCGGCCTGCTCGGCGTCGAAGTGCTGCTCCGCCTGCTCGATGAGGCTGAGGACGTCACCCATGCCGAGAATTCGACTGGCCATACGGTCCGGGTGGAAGACGTCGAAGTCTTCGAGCTTTTCACCGGTCGACGCGAACATGATGGGCTCGCCCGTAACCTCGCGCACGCTGAGCGCTGCACCACCTCGGGCGTCGCCGTCGAGCTTGGTGAGCACGACGCCTGTGAATCCGACGCCGTCGCGGAACGCCTGCGCGGTGCTGACCGCGTCCTGACCGACCATCGCGTCGAGCACGAACAGCGTCTCGTCGGGCTGCACGGCGTCTCGGATGCCCGCGGCCTGATTCATCAGTTCGGTGTCGATACCGAGACGGCCTGCGGTGTCGACGATGACGATGTCGTACTGCTTGGTGCGTGCTTCGGCGACACCGGCACGTGCGACCTCGATCGGGTCGGCAGCCGAGATGCCGAGCTCGTTCTCGCCGCCACCGATCGACGTGCCGGGGTGCGGAGCAAACACCGTGGCGCCCGCACGCTCACCGACGATCTGGAGCTGGCTGACTGCACCGGGGCGCTGGAGGTCACACGCGACCAGAAGCGGTGTGTGTCCCTGCTCCTTGAGCCATTTGGCGAGTTTGCCGGCGAGCGTCGTCTTACCGGAACCCTGCAGGCCGGCCAGCATGATGACCGTCGGCGCCGTCTTCGCGAACGTCAGTCGGCGCGTCTCGCCGCCGAGAATGCCGACGAGTTCCTCGTTGACGATCTTGACGACCTGCTGGGCCGGGTTGAGAGCACCCGAGACCTCGGCGCCCTTGGCGCGCGTCTTGATGCGCGTGATGAACTCACGCACGACGGGCAGAGCGACGTCGGCTTCGAGCAGCGCGAGCCTGATTTCACGGGCTGTGGCATCGATGTCGGCCCCCGAGAGTCGACCCTTGCCACGCAGGTCCTTGAGGGTCCCGGTCAACCTGTCGGATAGGGATTCGAACACCGATTGCACTCCTGAGCCAATTGCGAATGGGGCCTGAACAGACGAGTAGAGCAGGCTCCAGACTAGCGCCCGCTACCGCGCCCCGTCGTCATCGAGGCCGACAGAGCGCGGTCCGCAGGATTGCCTACGCGTTTCGTGCTGCGTCGTTCCAGGTCACCGACACCCCTCGGGTGGCCAACCACTGCGCCGGGTCGACCTTGACCCCACCCGGGTCGTGGACCTCGAAGTGCAGGTGCGGGCCGGTGGACTGACCTCGGTTGCCGACCGTCGCGATCTGTTGGCCCGCCGAGACCTGCTGTCCTTCGGCCACCGAGTAGTTGTCGACATGGCCGTAGATGGTTTCGGTGCCGTCGGCGTGCATGACCTTGACCCACAAGCCGAACCCCGATGCAGGCCCTGCCGCGGTGACGACACCGTCGGCGGCGGCAAGAACGGGCGTTCCGATGGGGGCCGCGACGTCGAGGCCGCCGTGGTGCGTTCCCCATCGCGAACCGAAGCTCGACGTCAGAACACCCGAAACCGGTTGCACGGCCTTCTCTTTCAGCGGCTGCAGTCCCTGCAACAGATCCTGAGCCGCTTTGCCGACGTCCGGCAGCCCGAGTGCGGGAAGGTCGGAGGTGTCGGGAATCTCGATGCCGGGCGGCAGCTGGATGTTCTCCGGCAACTGGATGCCCGCGGGGAGTTCGAACCCGGCCGGGAGCATGTTCGGCGGGATCTGGAACGGCACTGCCGCCGCGGGGGCCTGCGGCGCGGGAGCAGGTGCCGCCGACGCGGTACCCGTTCCCATCTGAGCCGCACCCGCGACGATCGCACCGGTGGCGGCGACGATGGTCGCCGCCCTCAACCCCGAATCCTTGGAGTCCTCCGTCGCCCTGTGGCGCCCACGTGGTGTCGTCGAATCTGTATCGGCCGGAACGTAAATGTTCGACCGCCGGTGGGATCCCACAGTGTCTACCTCATCAGTCGTCGGCGTGCGCCCCCGAGCAGTCACTGCTCGGACCCGCTTTTCGTCTGCTGGCGGGAAACGTAACAAAACGATCTCGCGCGCAAACACCGTAACCGAATCTTTATGAGATCTCACTACGAACGATGGGAATTCGACGCCTGGCCGACACCGGACCTAGGTTCCTTCGGGTTTTTCCGGTGGTCTCGGCGGTTCCGGGGCGGGAACCACACCGAGAATCGCTTCTTCGATCTCCTCGCGTGTCGCACGAGTGTCCGATCCGGTCAGGTCGATACAGAAGGCGTCGACGACGGACGTACCGAGAGTCGCCACCCGCGCCCACCGCACGTCGGCACCGAGCTTCTCCAGCGCGCTCGCGAGCCGACAGAGCAGGCCGAGGCGGTCCTCGGCCCGCAGTTCGAGCACGACCTGTCCCGGTTCGGTCCCGTCGAACCACAACACGCGCGGAGGAGCCTGGGCGTACAGCACCGGCACCGCCGAGTCCTCCCCGTCGATAACCGGAGGGCGAGCATTCCGTTCCTTCTCGTTCAGCACCGCCACCAGATCGAGCTCACCGGCCTGTGCGCGAATGAGTTCCTGACGCAGCAGCCCCGCTTGAGGCGGAGCTCCGAACAACGGCGTGACGGCGAACGAGTTGACGGCCGAACCGTCGTGACTGCCGAGGGACGCCGACAACACGCGCAGTGAGTGCAGCGCGAGAACGCCCGCGGCGTCCGACAACAAACCGGGGGTGTCCGGCGCGACGACCGTCACGACGAACGTGTGCGACCCCTCGGTCGGCTGCAGATCGACGTGTACGCCACCCTTCTCGGCCAACTCGACGTGAGCCGGGTCGAGCGGATCGGGTGTGGGCAACGACTCCCCCGCCATCACCAGACGGCAGCGTCGTACGAGCTCCCGGATGAGCGACGCCTTCCAGTCACCCCACACTCCCGGACCCGTCGCGAGCGAGTCGGCCTCGGCGAGCGCGTGCAACAGCTCGAGAAGAACCGGATCGGCGCCGAGGGCGTCGACGACGGTCTGCACCGTCACGGGATCGTCGAGATCGCGCCGTGTCGCTGTCTCGGGCAACAACAGATGGTGACGCACCATCGCGGTCAGGAGTGCCACGTCCGACGGCCAGAGCCCGAGCCGATTACCGATCTGCGTCGCCAACTCGGCGCCGACGACGCTGTGGTCTCCCCCGCGACCCTTGCCGATGTCGTGGATCAATGCCCCGAGGATCAATAGGTCGGGTCGAGCGACGCGCGTCGTCAGCGCCGACGCGTAGGCCGCAGTCTCGACGAGATGCCGGTCGACAGTCCAGGTGTGCACCGCGTCGCGCGGCGGAAGGTCGCGGACGGCACCCCACTCGGGCAGCAAGCGCCCCCATAGGCCGGTGCGGTCCAGTGCCTCGATCGCCGGGATCGAGCGTCGACCGGAGCCGAGCAGGACCAACAGATCGTTCACCGCTTCCTTGGGCCACGGTTCACGCAGTTCGGGTGCGCTGTCGGAGAGTCTGCTCAACGTGGACGCCGACATCGGCATCCCGTACTGCGCCGACGCGGCCGCCACGCGGGTGATGAGCCCCGGATCCTTGCTCGGACGGGCATCTCGGGCGAGCACGACCTCTCCTGCATGCTCGACGACGCCTTCGTCGAGCGGCCGACGTACGGGTACTCGGCGCAGACGCGACAGCCCGCGTCGTGGAAGCGAATTCCCGGCGGTGCGTAGCCCGACGTCCACCGAGTAGCTGATGGTGCGTGCCGAGTCGCTGAGAACGCGGGCGAGGTCGAACCGGTCTCCGATGCGCAGTGCTGCACCGATCTCGTCGGCATCCTGCGCACGCAGTTGGTCGCGGGCGCGGCCGGCAACACGATGCAGTTCGGTTCGGACGTCGAGCATGCGCGTGTGGGCGAAGGCGAGTCCTCCTCCCGGAGACTGCGGACCGAGCCCCGGCATGCCGTCGGTCAGCTGGGCGATGGACAGGGCATCGAGAAGCTGGACGTCCCGCAGTCCACCACGACCGCTCTTGAGGTCCGGTTCGGCGCGATGTGCGATTTCGCCGCTCCGCGACCACCGCGACTGCGTCTGGGTGATCAGTTCGTCGAACCGCGACCGGATGCCGGTACGCCACTCGCGCCGCACTCCGCCGATCAGCAGATTGCTGAGCTCGACGTCTCCCGCGATGTGACGGGCTTCGAGCATGCCGAGCGCCGCAGTCAGATCCGTCGACGCCACCTGCAGAGCCTGCGGCACCGTGCGCACACTGTGGTCGAGTTTGATGTGGGCGTCCCACAGCGGATACCACAGCTTGTCGGCCACCTCCGACACCAACTCGGGGTCCATGTCGTCGTGGAGCAGTACGAGATCGAGATCGGAGTACGGAAGCAATTCGCGGCGCGCGAGGCCTCCGACTGCAACGATCGCGAACCCCGAATCGGGTTTGATCCCGAGTTCGGCACCCTTCGTGGTGAGCCAGAACTCGTGAAGGTCCACGAGCGCCTGCCTCAGCGCGGGCGCGTCGAGACGGCGTCCGCGTGTTCCGCCGTCGAGCAATTGTTTCCTGGCGCGCGCCAGGTCTGCCGCCGCATCGGAACTCTTGGTAGCGGACGGCCCAGAGGCCGAAGGCCCCGACCCTGCAGCTTTCGCTGCAGAGCCGGGGCCGCCTGCCCGCGACCCAGTGGGGTCAGAGCGCATCGGCACCACGTTCCCCGGTACGTACCCGGATGACCGAGTCGACCGGCGAGACCCACACCTTGCCGTCGCCGATCTTGCCGGTGCGAGCGGCTTCGACGATGACCTCCACGACCTTCTCCACCGCGGCGTCGTCGACGACGACCTCGACGCGCACCTTCGGCACGAAGTCGACCGAGTACTCGGCGCCTCGGTAGACCTCGGTGTGGCCCTTCTGACGTCCGTATCCCTGGACTTCACTGACCGTCATGCCAAGCACACCGGCCTGTTCGAGACCCGTCTTGACGTCCTCCAACGTGAACGGCTTGACGATTGCCGTGATCAGCTTCATTTTCTGCTTCCCTTCACAAGCTCTGGAGTGCCCGGTTGCGTGCGGAGCTTCGATTCGCTCCTATCTCTACCTTGTCAGGCGAAGTCGTACGCCGTCTCGGCGTGTTCGGCTTCGTCGATTCCCTTGGCTTCGTCTTCCTTCGACACACGCCAACCGAGCGGCTTCAGCGCGAATGCGATGACGGTCGTGATGATGCCGGTGAAGATCAGTGCGACGAGAGCGATGACGATCTGGACGACGAGTTGCTTGTAGTCACCGCCGTAGAACAGGCCGGTCTCGGATCCGAAGAAGCCGATGGCGACGGTTCCCCACAGACCTGCGACGAGGTGGACACCGACGACGTCGAGCGAGTCGTCGTAGCCGAACTTGAACTTAAGGCCGACTGCGAGAGCGGAGAGAACACCGGCAATGGCGCCGAGGAAGATCGAGCCGATCGGCGTGAGAGCACCGGCGGCAGGCGTGATGGCGACGAGACCGGCGACGATGCCCGACGCAGCGCCGAGGCTGGTGGCCTTGCCGTCGCGAATGCGCTCGACGACGAGCCATCCTGCGATGGCAGCAGCGGTGGCCGTGGTGGTGTTGACCCAGGCGAGACCGGCGACACCGTCGGCGGCGAATGCAGATCCACCGTTGAAGCCGAACCAACCGAACCACAGAAGTGCAGCGCCGAGCATGACGAACGGCAGGTTGTGCGGGCGGAATGCGACGCGGCCGAATCCGGCGCGCTTACCGACGATCAGCGCCAACACGAGGCCGGCCATACCGGCGTTGATGTGAACGACGGTGCCACCGGCGAAGTCGATCGGTGCGACGGAGGCGACCAGGCCGCCCTCACCGTCGTCGGTCGTGCCGAACAGCTTGGCCGCGAGTCCGTCCTCGGAGCCCGAGAGGAGTCCACCGCCCCACACCATGTGTGCCAGCGGGAAGTAGGCCAGCGTGACCCAGATACCTGCGAACGCGAGCCACGTTCCGTACTTGACGCGGCCTGCGATGGAACCGCTGATGAGGGCGACGGTGATGATCGCGAAGGTCACCTGGAACGCGATGTCGATCACGTTGGCGTAGCCCCAGGCACCGGCGATGAAGTTGCCGTCCGCGTCGGTGATCGAATCCTTCAGTCCGAAGAACTCGAACGGGTTCGCGAAGATCCCGCCGATGTTCTCGGTGCCATAGGACATGGACCAACCCCACAGAACGTAGATGATGGCGACGACGAACATCGAGCCGAACGACATCATCATCATGTTCAGCACGGACTTCTGCTGCGACATGCCGCCGTAGAAGAACGCCAGGCCTGGCGTCATCAGCAGCACCAGCGATGCGGCCACCAGCATCCAGGCGGCATTGCCGGAGTTGGCCAACAAATCCTCGGGACTCACGTACACCCTCCTTATCTGACGCACCGGTTGGCGCGTGGTCTGGACAAAGAGTGGTTTCACTAGGTTTCATCGGTGACACTCCGGTGTTTCGCGCATGTGAACGGACAGACGGAATGTGTTGCTAGTACGTTTCGTCCAGGCGTTTCGTCCTTTCGCCGGTTTTGCTTCGAGCACGAAACCGGCGAAAAGCGGTCGAAACCGGCCACCCTCGAACGAACCCGTCCACAACGAAAAACACGCCCCGCCGACGGTTCGGCGGGGCGTGTTTCGTGTGGCTTCGTGCGGCGGACGGCCGCACCTGATGTCAGCCGAGCAGTGCGTCGACGAACGCCCCCGGCTCGAACGGCGCCAGGTCGTCAGCGCCCTCTCCGAGCCCGACGAGCTTCACCGGAACACCGAGTTCGCGTTGGACCTGGAACACGATGCCGCCCTTCGCGGTGCCGTCGAGCTTGGTCAGTACGACGCCGCTGATGTCCACGACCTCGGCGAACACACGTGCCTGCATCAGACCGTTCTGTCCGACCGTCGCGTCGAGAACCAACAGCACGTCGTCGACGCGCGCTCGCTTCTCGATGACGCGCTTGACCTTTCCGAGCTCGTCCATCAGGCCCGACTTGGTGTGCAGACGCCCGGCCGTGTCCACGACGACGACGTCGACACCCTGCTCGATGCCCTTGGACACCGCGTCGAATCCGACGGCGGCCGGATCGGCGCCTTCCTTGCCGCGCACGACGTCCGCACCGACGCGCTCGGCCCACGTCTGCAACTGGTCCGCTGCTGCGGCGCGGAACGTGTCGGCCGCGCCGAGCAGAACCCGGCGGCCGTCGGCGACGAGTACGCGGGCGAGCTTGCCGGTGGTCGTCGTCTTGCCGGTGCCGTTGACACCGACGACGAGCAGCACCGCAGGCGTACCTTCGTGCGGCAGCGCCTTGATCGACCGATCGAACTCGGGGTGCAGTTGAGCGACGAGGACCTCGCGCAGCAGTGCTCGCGCATCCGCTTCGGTGCGAATGCTGCGCGCCGCCATCTGTTCACGCAGCGTCGACATGATCTCCGCCGTGGTCGACGACCCGATGTCGGCGATCAGCAGCGTGTCCTCCACTTCCTCCCACGAATCCTCGTCGAGATCGCCACCACCGAGCAGTCCCAGCAAGCTCTTCCCGACCGCGGACTGCGACCGGGACAACCGGCCACGCAGTCGGTCGATCCGGCCCTCGGTGGGTGCGATCTCCTCGATGACAGGACGCTCGGGCTCGGGCGTCGGGACAGGAGCAGGTTCCGGCGCGGGCTCGGGTGTGGGTGCAGGCTCGGGAGTCGGTGCAGGCTCGGGAGCGGGCTCCGGTGTAGGCGCGGGTTCGGGAGCAGGCGCGGGCTCCGGTGTAGGCGCAGGCTCGGGAGCAGGCTCGGGTGTAGGAGTCGGCGCGGGTTCGGGAGCAGGCGCAGGCTCTGGCGTCGGAGCGGGCTCGGGTGTGGGCGTCGGTTCCGGCCGCGGAGTCGGCTCGGGGCGCGGCTTGGGTTTCGGGGCGAGCTCCGGCTCGGCGGTGGCGGTGCCCTGGCTGAACGAGAAGCCACCACCCGCCTTGTAACCACCCGATCTGTCCTTCGGAGTTTCCTCGACGGCCTTGGTGTCCTTGGACTGGAAGGACACGCGGCGGCGACGGGACAGAACGAATCCCGCGACGAGCACGACGACAAGAATGGCCAGAACGGCCGCGACGACGATCCACGCTTCGGTACTCACGGGGACCATCCTGTCACGATGCGCTACAGCGCCCGCGTCAGCCGTGTCATGCCGGCGGCGCCGGTGCGGGATCCACCACGGAATCCTCGTCGATCGTTGCGCTGCCGATGGTTTCGACGCGATCCCGGTTCAACCGTTGCGAGATGACCGTCGTGATGCCGTCGCCGCGCATCGAGACGCCGTACAACGCGTCGGCGACCTCCATCGTCGGCTTCTGGTGAGTGATGACGATGAGCTGCGACTTCTCCCGTAGCTGCTCGAACAGCCCGATCAGCCGCCGTAGGTTGGTGTCGTCGAGCGCGGCCTCGACCTCGTCCATGACGTAGAACGGGGACGGTCGCGCACGGAAGATGGCCACGAGCATCGCGACCGCGGTCAGTGATTTCTCGCCGCCGGACAGCAGCGACAACCGCTTGACCTTCTTGCCGGGCGGTCGCGCTTCCACCTCGATACCGGTGGTCAGCATGTCGCCGGGTTCGGTGAGAATCAGTCGACCCTCTCCGCCGGGGAACAGTTTCGCGAACACCTGCGTGAATTCGCGCTCGACGTCGAGCCAGGCATCGGTGAACAGCTGAAGGATGCGGTCGTCGACGTCGGCGACGACCTCGAGCAGATCCTTGCGCGCCGATTTGACGTCTTCGAGCTGCGTCGAGAGGAAGTTGTAGCGCTCCTCGAGCGCAGCGAACTCTTCGAGCGCGAGCGGGTTGACCTTGCCGAGTGTCGCGAGATCGCGTTCGGCCTTCTTGGCGCGCTTCTCCTGCGTCACACGATCGAACGGCATCGGCGCGGGGGCGACGACCTGTTCGCCGCGTTCCTTCGCTGCTTCGTACTCGGCCATCTCCAGGTCGGTCGGCGGCAACGCGATGTCCGGCCCGTACTCGGCGATCAAATCGTCGAGGCCGATGCCGTGCTGCTCGAGAATGCTCGCTTCCAGCTGTTCGATGCGCAGCGCCGCCTGGGCGCGGGCTACCTCGTCGCGGTGCACGGCGTCGGTGATCGACGCGAGCTGCGCCTGCAACGCACGAACCTGTTCTTTGACGCGTTCGAGCTCGGCCGTCGTCGTCGCTTTGCGTTCGGCGAGCTCGTCGCGACGGGACGCGGCCTCGTCGACGACCATCGCCAACCGTTCGGCAACGCGCTCTCCCGCGGACGCCACGGCCTCGGCGACGGCAGCTGCATGCCGTCGCGATGCCATCTCGCGTTCGGCACGGGCACGGGCCTCGCGCTCGGCGCGAGCCGCTCGGCGCAACGAGTCGGCGCGTCCACGCAGCGACTGCGCACGTTCCTCGGCGGTGCGCACGTTCAGGCGTGCTTCGACCTCGACGGCACGGACTTCCGCCAACGCGGCTGCAGCTGTCTCGCGGGCGATGGTGGACTCGGTGGAGTCGCCGGTGCCCTCCAACCCGGATTGTTCGTCCTCGGCGAGCCGAAGCCGTTCTTCGAGTTCCGCCAGCGCCCCCAGAGCTTCCTCTCGACCGGTCTCGGCGGCCGCTCGCTGCTCGGACAGACGCGTCGACTCCGCGTGGGCGGATCGCGCCAATTGGCCGAGGCGGCCCAGCTGTTCGTAGACCGCGGCCATGGCCGCATCCGACTCGTTGAGCGCGGCCAATGCCTGCTCGGCCGATTCCTTGCGGTCGGACTGCTCGGCGAGCGCGCCCGACAACGCAGCTTCCAGCTCGGCCAATCGGCGTTCGGCCGCAGCGAGTTCGACCATGGACGTATCGATCGCGGCCTGTACCTCCAGCGTGCTGGGCCGACGATCCGAACCACCGGTGACCAGGCCCGCGTCGACGAGATCGCCCGCCGTCGTCACCGCACGCACCCCACGCGCCGACGCCACCAGCGACGCTGCGTCGTCGAGCGACGGGACGACTGCGACGTCACCGAGCAGGGCGAGCATCGACTCGGCCAAGGAATCCGGGTACGACACGACGTCGAGAGCCCACCGTGCCCCGTCGGGCAGGGTGACCGACCGATGCTGCGCATCGACGGCGGCGCCGTCGAACACGATCGCTGCCCGGCCTCCATCGGCTTCGCGGAGCGCCCGTACGGCCTCGCGCGCGCTCGCGAACGAGTCGGCATGTGCCGCGTCGGCGACCGGACCCATGGCCACCGCGATGGCGACGTCGAATCCGGGCTCGATCGTGATCCGCTCGGCCAGCAGGCCCGACAGGCCGGACTGGCCGTTCTCGATGAGCCACCCCGCGCCGTCCTTGCGTTCGAGGCCCATCGTCAGTGCTTCGATGCGCGCCTGGAACGACGCGACCTTCTTGCCCGCGGTTCGATCCTCGTTCTGCAACTCGGTGACGCGAGCATCGGCGCTGCGCAGTGCGGCGACCGCACGCTCGTAGTGCGTGTCGAGGCTGAGTTCGCTTGCGTCGAGCCCCGAGATCTGGTCCTGGACGCTGTCGAACTCCGATTGCGCGACGTCGCCGCGCTCACGGGCTTCGTCGATGGCGACCGACAACCGAGCTACCTCGGCATCGATGGACTCGACCTTCGTTCGATACGTGTCGACCTGCCCGGACAGCCGGGCGAATCCCTCACGGCGATCGGCGACGGCGCGCACGGCGGCCATGTGGGCGCGTTCGGCCTCGGCTGCGGCCGACTCACGTTCCATCAGCTGCTCGCGCGCTGCTTCGAGCGTCTCGCGGGCGATCTCGACGGCCTCGACGAGCTCCATCTCTTCCTCGGCGACGCGTTCGGCCTGCTGCTCGAGCTCGTCGGGATCCTGACCGCGGCCCGTCGACGGCGCACTGTCGAGGTGACGTGCGCGTTCCTTCGCGATCCTGATGGTGGCATTCACGCGTTCGGCGAGCGCGGACAGCTGGAACCAGGTCTGGCTCGCCGCCTCGGCACTGGGTGTCAGACGGGCGACCGACTGCTCGAGCTCGCCGAGCGCGACGTTTCCGGCTTCGAGGGTGTCCTGAACGACGGCGTACTGCTCGCGCTGCGCGGCTTCGTCCTGTTCCTGGCTGGCGAATGCCTCACGACGCGTCACGAGATCGTCGGCGGCCAGGCGCAGCTTCGCATCGCGAAGATCGGCCTGCACGGTCTGTGCACGCCGCGCGACTTCGGCCTGCCTGCCGAGCGGCTTGAGCTGACGTCGGAGCTCGGCGGTGAGGTCGGTCAGACGCGCGAGGTTGGCCTGCATCGCGTCGAGTTTGCGGACGGCCTTTTCCTTGCGCTTGCGGTGTTTGAGAACACCCGCGGCTTCCTCGATGAAGGCGCGTCGGTCTTCGGGCCGCGATTCGAGAATGGCGGCGAGGCGTCCCTGTCCGACGATGACGTGCATCTCGCGTCCGATACCGGAGTCGCTGAGCAGTTCCTGCACGTCCATCAACCGACACGAGTTGCCGTTGATCTCGTACTCGCCCGCACCGTCGCGGAACATGCGCCGGGTGATCGAGACCTCGGTGTAATCGATGGGCAGTGCACCGTCGGCGTTGTCGATGGTCAGCGTCACTTCCGCCCGGCCGAGCGGCGCCCGGCCGGACGTGCCGGCGAAGATGACGTCTTCCATCTTCCCGCCGCGCAGCGCTTTCGCGCCCTGCTCCCCCATGACCCAGGTGAGCGCGTCGACGACGTTGGACTTACCCGACCCGTTGGGTCCGACGACGCAGGTGATTCCCGGTTCGAAACGAAGAGTCGTCGCCGAGGCGAAGGACTTGAAGCCCTTCAGCGTCAGACTCTTGAGATGCATGACGAGTCAGATTACCGGGTAGGTCCGACCTGTTCGGCCGACACTCCAGTCGCCGACGTCGGGCCTCAACGCTCGACGAACCCGGAGAGTCCGCCGCGTGCTGGATCCCAGGATTCCACGACGAGCGACACGACGCCGGGAGTCGTCCCGCCGCGCAACAAGTCGAGAAGTCGTTCCAGCCGCTCGCGCGAGCCCTCGGCGACGACGAGAACACGGCCGTCGGCATGGTTGGTGGCGTGCCCGACGAGACCGAGTTCGAGCGCCCGAGACCGCGTCCACCATCGAAAACCCACACCCTGCACGGTTCCGTGGACCCACGCGGTCAGTCGTTCGTCGCTCATGCGGGGGCCAGCCGGCGGACCGAGCCGTCGAAACTCGTGGCGTACAGCGAATCCGGGTCCCATCCGACACCACCGAACTCGACCGCCGAGGTCGACGGCAGACCGGTTCCGATGACGCACGACGCACCGGACTCGGGGTCGATGCGCAGTACTCGACCGGCGAGGTTCTGGGCGAGGTAGATCTGCCCGTCCGGCCCGACGGTCAGGTCGTCCGACGCGGTGACAGGTCCGAATCCGTCGACCCGAATGCGACGAGCATCCCCACCGAGGTTCGACGCGTCGAGAACCGTGATGGCCAGTTCGGGCTCGAACGTGTTCGAGACGTACACCGTTCCGTCGGAGACGGCCAGCCCGTTGGCGCTCCCGACGTCCGTACGCACGTATCGAGCCGAGTTGGGATCGCCCGCGTCGACCCGTGTGACGCCGCTCGGCGTGCCGAGATTGCGTGTGACCAGGAGGTCACCGTCGTCGAGCACGGCCAGGCCGTTGGGCATGACGACGTCGCGCGCCACCACCGTGCGCGCACCGGTGTCGAGGTCGACGGCCTCGACCGTGCCGTCGTGAACGTCGAGAAGTCCCGACGAGAAGCCGTTGCCGGTCGTGAAATACAGAGTGTCGTCGCGTACGACGAGCCCACCGGGTGCAGTCACGTCCGGAACGACGACCGACCGAGTCCCGTCCGGCATCAGACCGGCGATGGCGCCGGGACCGGTGAGCGACGTCCGGGACAGCAGCATCGTTCCTCGGTCGTCGAACGTCACGTTCTCGAGCAGGCCGAGCCCCGACGCGACCGTGCTGACGGTCCACGGTGCACACGCGGGCGCTGCCGCTGCCGTGGGAGCCACGGCCACCACTGCCCCACACGTTGCCGCCAGTACCCCCAGAGCCGCCCCCCATCTCATGTCAGGCGTCCGTGACGACGTCGAGGGATACCTTCGTGCCCGCCTTCAGCGTGCGGCCGACGGTGCAGACCTTGTCGATCGCCCGTTCGACGACGGTCAGCAACCGCTGCTGCGCCTCGGGGTCGAGCTCGCTGAGGTCGAGCTCGAGAATCTCGTGGAGGTTCGGGTACAGCTCGTTCTCGCGGTCCGCGGCGCCCGAGACTCGGACGGTGGCGTCGTAGTTGTCACCGAGTCTGCGTGACAGAGGCAGGTCCGAGCTCATGCCGGTGCACGCCGCCAGCGCGATCTTGAGCAGTTCACCGGGAGTGAAGACTCCGTCCACCGACTCGGAACCGATCGACACCTCGGCCCCTCGCGAACTCTTGCCGGTGTACCGGCGGGTGCCCGTGCGTTCGACCCACAGCTCTGTCGGTGTGCTCTCGTCAGCCATGACAGCAGATTCTAGACAGGCCCGCCGACGCCTGCGGTCAGCGCGTGTTTCGAGGCCGCGGCTGACATTTCGGGCAGCTGTACGACGACCGGTTCATGAACTTCTCACGTCTGATCGGCGCACCACAACGCGAACACGGACGACCCTCTTGTCCGTATGCGTCGAGCGATCGATCGAAATAACCGGATTCGCCGTTGACGTTGACGTAGAGCGCGTCGAACGACGTACCGCCTTGCGCGAGCGCCTCGCCCATCACCGCATGTGCCGACGTCAGAAGCCGCCGAAGCGCAGGTCGCGTCAGGGTATCGGCGATGCGGTTGCCGTGAATCTTGGCCCGCCACAATGCTTCGTCGGCGTAGATGTTGCCGACACCGGACACGACGGTCTGGTCGAGCAGTGCCCGTTTGATCTCGGTGTGCTTGCCGCGCAACACTTCCACGACCTTTTCGGCGTCGAAGAGCGGGTCGACGGGGTCACGTGCGATGTGTGCCACCGGTTCCGGAACTTCGGTGCCGTCGACCACTTCCAGTGGGGCGACGGCCCATCCCCCGAACGTGCGCTGGTCGACGAATCGTAGATCGGCGCCGGAGTCGAGGTGCGCCCTGATTCGCAGGTGCTTCTCGTCGGGAACGGTCGGCGGCTGGACGAGCATCTGCCCACTCATGCCCAGATGCACGACGATCGCCATGTCGCCGGGGTCGAGTGGCAACCACAGATATTTTCCGCGCCGCTCCGCCGACGCGATTCGACGACCACGCAACTGCGCCACCAGATCTCGCTGGCCCGCGAAGTGACGACGCACCGCACGCGGATGCAGGACGTCGACCGAGTCGATGCGCGACCCGACGACGTGTGCCTCCAAACCGAGGCGCACGACCTCGACTTCGGGAAGCTCAGGCATCCACGCTGCCCGACGCCACGTCGGTGCCGCCGTCGGATTCTTCTTCGCTGTCCGACAACGCATTCCACGCGGTGCTTGCGGCCTTCTGCTCCGCTTCCTTCTTCGACCGCCCGATACCGACACCGAACGCGTGACCGCCGACGAGAACCGTCGCGGTGAACTCCTTGTCGTGATCGGGACCCGTCGACGAGATCTCGTACACGGGGACGCCGAGCGTCTTGCCCGCCGTCAGCTCCTGAAGGCTGGTCTTCCAGTCGAGCCCTGCGCCGAGTCGGGGTGCACGATCGAGCAGGTCCGCGAACAGTCGGGACACGACCTCACGCGCGACGTCGATTCCGTGCTGCAGATGGATCGCACCGAGGAGCGATTCCATACCGTCGGCGAGGATGCTCGGCTTGTCACGCCCGCCGGTCTGCTCTTCGCCTTTACCGAGCAGCAGATGACGACCGAGTCCGCCCTCGCCGAGGCCGCGTGCCACTTCGGCCAGAGCGTGCATGTTCACGACGCTGGCGCGGATCTTGGCGAGCTCGCCCTCGGACTTGTCCGGGTGCACCGCATACAGCCGTTCGGTGATCGCGAGTCCGAGCACCGAGTCTCCGAGGAACTCGAGGCGCTCGTTCGTCGGCAGCCCGCCCTGCTCGTACGCGTACGAGCGGTGCGTCAACGCCAACGTCAGCAGTGATTCGTCCAGTACAACGCCAAGAGCGGCGAGGAGCGACTCTCGGTCGTCCCCGCCGCTGCCGGCTGTCGAGCTGTTCCTGTAGGTAGAACTGCCCTTGTTCGTCACAATTCGTCCGATCCTGGGATCAGACCGCTGCTGCTACCTGGCGACCCTTGTAGGTGCCGCACGAGGGGCACGCGATGTGGGGCAGGGTCTTCTCGCCGCAACCGCGGTTGGGGCAGGTGACGAGGGTGGGCGCAGTGGTCTTCCACTGTGCACGACGCGACCTCGTGTTGGAACGCGACATTTTGCGCTTCGGGACAGCCACTTCTACTTCTCCTCGGCTTCGTTGTTCACAAGTTCTGTGCTCGGTTCTGAGCCCACGCCAAATTTGGCTGCAAGACCAGCCCAGCGAGGATCCAGTATGTCATGACTGTGGCCGGATTCAGCAATCGCCAGGCGAACGCCACATTCGGGGCACAATCCCTCGCAGTCTTCGCGACACAGCGGATAGAGCGGAAGCTCCAGCCCGACCGAGTCCACGATGACTGGTTCGAGGTCGATCCGATCGTCGACGACGCGATGAATCTCGTCCTCGTCGGTCGTTTCTTCCGTCACGCTGTCCGGGTAGGCGAACAGCTCGGTGAGGTAGACGTCGACGTCACCTGTCACCGGTTCGAGGCAGCGAGAGCACTCCCCTGTCGTGTCGGCACGCACGGTGCCGGTGACGAGAACGCCCTCGGACACTGCTTCCAACCGAAGGTCGAGCTCGACGGGCGATCCTTCGCTGATCGCGATCGAGTCGAGCCCGATGCGCGACGGCGCGGCGACCGTCCGCTGGATCTGTTTCATCGACCCGGGCCTGCGACCCAGATTGTCGACGTCCAGCACGAAACCCGCGTCCGCGTCGGGACGGGGGGTACTACGACCGGTTGACACAGTGAATCTTCCTGCTCGATGACGGATGTCTGCCCGATCGCAGGCACGACGAGTCGTCGAACCGTGCATCAGGCAACCACACAACGATACGCATGCATGCATGTCGGGGCAAACTGCGGCCCCGGATCCCGAGCGAGGACGACTACGAACGGCGTGACCGACGGAAATCGTCGGCCGGGTCGGTTCCGTAATCGGGGACGCCGGACCCGGTGCGGAGCTGTTGACGACCGCGTCCGACCGAGCGAATAGTGCCGGTCAGGAACTCCTCGAACTCGGCGAGCTTCGTGTCGACGTACACGTCGCATTCACTGCGCATCCGATCCGACTCCGCGTGCGCCTCGTCGATGACCCGCGCCGATTCCGCGTGCGCGGCCTGAACGACCTCGGTCTGCGCGACGAGACGAGCCTGTTCCGCGACGCCGTCCGCCACGCTTCGGTCGTATGCCGCCTGCCCGGACTCGATCATGCGATCGGCCTCGGTGCGCGCCCGCGTCGTCAGGGCCTCGTACTCCCGACGGCCGTCCTCCACGGTCCGTTCGGCAGTGTCGGTTGCGTCGTCGACCAGCTGTTCGGCGTGTGCCTTCGCTTCGGCGACCATGCGGTCCGCCTGGGCTTTGGCGTCGGCCAGAATGCGGTCTGCCGAATCCCGAGCATTCTCGACGGTGTCCTGCGCCTCCTGATTGGCCGACGTGACGGTCTTGTCGGCCGTGGCGCGAGCGTCGCCGACGAGCTTGTCGCGGTGGTCGAGCACGTCCTGGGCGTCGTCGAGCTCGCCGGGGATGGAATCACGGACGTCGTCGAGCAGTTCCAGCACGTCGCCACGGGGGACGACGCAACCGGCTGTCATCGGGACACCGCGCGCCTCCTCGACAATGGCGACGAGTTCGTCGAGCGCCTCGAATACGCGATACACCGGTAACCCCAATCGTCGAACCGAAGAAAGATCGAGCACAGTCCAGTTTGCCTGCAGATCCCCGCCCGTGCGCGACGCGCCCGCGGTGTGTCGGAACAAGCGTGTCGCGCGCTACTCCGCCTTGCGTTCGGCGATGCGCTCGAGGAGCGGTCCGTGAACGTGGGCAGGAACCATGTCCTCGACGTCGCCGCCGAACATCGCCACTTCCTTCACGAGAGAACTCGACAGGAAGCTGTACGTGGGGTTCGCCGGAATGAAGAGAGTGTCGACGCCGGACAGCTTCTGGTTCATCTGCGCCATCTGCAGTTCGTAGTCGAAGTCGTTGGCGCCGCGCAGTCCCTTGACGATGGCGGTGAAGCCTTCCTGGCGTGCGTAGTCCACCAGCAGGCCGTGCCACGACGACACCCGCACGTTTCCGAGATGGCCGGTGGCTTCCTTCAACAGTTCGATGCGCTCGTCGACCGTGAACAGTCCGCGCTTGCTCTTGTTGATCATCACCGTGACGATGATCTCGTCGAACTGCGCTGCAGCCCGGGTGATGACGTCGAGGTGACCTTTGGTCACGGGGTCGAAGGATCCAGGGCACACAGCTCCAGTCATGGACGAAGACGCTATCACCGAGGACGCGTCAGGAGCCGGGCGACGCTGCCACGCTCGCGATCTCGATACGCGTCTCGCCGTACTTCTTGACCTTCTCCGGAACGAGCCCGTCCGGCCATGCGGTCTCGGGCGATCTCGACGAACGTTCGAGCACCACAACGGCTTCCGGCGCGAGCCAGTTCCCGGCGAGCAGGTCCTGCAGCATCTTCTCGACCGCGGCATCGGTGACGGCGTACGGCGGATCTGCCATCACGAGGTCGTACTGCGTGTCGGCCGGCGCGGCCAGCACCGCCGACACGGGCGCGCAGCGTACCGTCGCACCCGCCAGGCCGACGCCGGAGACGTTGTCGCGTACCACCGACGCCGCGCGAGCATCCGACTCGACCAGCAGAACCGACGACGCCCCACGCGAAAGCGCCTCGAGGCCAAGGGCTCCCGATCCCGCGAACAGATCGAGCACGACGGCACCGTCGAGGTCGAGCCTGGAATCGAGAGAGCTGAAGAGCGCCTCGCGGACACGTTCCGACGTGGGACGTGTACCGCGAGGCGGCACCTTCAACCGCCGTCCTCCTGCAATGCCTGCGACGATCCTGGTCATCTACAGAAGGTTACGCATCACGCGCTCGGCGCCTCCGCGCCCGATCCGGTTTTGATCACCAGCAGCAGATCGCCGCCTTCGACCTGCTGCACGTTGCCGATCGCGAGACGGGTGACCGTGCCACCCTTGGGGGCGGTGATCGCGGCTTCCATCTTCATTGCCTCGATCGTGCCGACGACGTCTCCCGCGGCGATCTTGTCGCCTTCGGCCACCGACAGCGTGACGACGCCTGCGAACGGGGCAGGCACGTGTCCGGGATCGGACCGATCCGCTTTCTCGACCGTCGGGGCATCGGACGCGATCGAGCGATCCCGCACCGACACCGGCCGCAACTGGCCGTTGAGGATGCACATGACCGTGCGCATGCCGCGCTCGTCGGCGTCGGAGATCGCTTCGAGTCCGATGAGCAGTTCGACGCCCTTCTCCAGCTTGACCCGGTGCTCCTCGCCCTGACGCAGGCCGTAGAAGAACTGGTTCGCCGACAGCCGCGACGTGTCGCCGTACTTCTCGCGGTGCGCTGCCAGTTCGGCCGTCGGTCCGGGAAACAGCAAGCGATTCAGTGCATCTCGACGCTGGGCAGAGGTTCCGTCGAGCGATTTCTCGTCCTCCTCCGAGATCGGCGTCTCGGGCTTGGGCTCGGTGCGACCTTCCAATGCCTTCGTGCGCAACGGTTCCGGCCATCCGCCCGCGGGTGTGCCCAGTTCTCCGCGCAGGAATCCGACGACCGAGTCCGGAACGTCGTATGCCCGTGGGTTCTCGGCGAACTCCTCGGCCGACGCGCCCGCGCCGACCAGAGCCAGCGCGAGATCGCCGACGACCTTGGACGACGGTGTCACCTTGACCAGACGGCCCAGCATCCGGTCGGCCGCAGCGTAGTTCGCTTCGACGGTCTCGAACCTGTCGCCGAGGCCGAGGGCGATCGCCTGCTGCCGCAGGTTCGACAGCTGGCCGCCCGGAATTTCGTGCGTGTAGACGCGGCCCGTCGGTGCCGGAAGCCCGGACTCGAACGGCGCGTACACCTTGCGTAGCGCCTCCCAGTACGGTTCGAGGTCGCATACCGCGTCCAGGTCGAGACCGGTGTCGCGCTCGGAATGTGCTGCCGCGGCGACGATCGCCGACAGTGCGGGCTGCGAGGTGGTTCCGGCCATCGCGGCGCTTGCACCGTCGACGGCGTCCGCACCCGCCTCCCACGCAGCGAGATACGTCGCCAACTGTCCGCCCGGCGTGTCGTGCGTGTGCACGTGGACCGGAAGATCGAAGTTCGAGCGCAGTGCTGTGACAAGGGTTTTCGCGGCAGGGGCACGCAACAGGCCTGCCATGTCCTTGATCGCGAGGATGTGCGCACCGGCGTCGACGATCTGCTCGGCCAGCTTCAGGTAGTAGTCGAGCGTGTAGAGCGATTCGTTCGGGTTGGACAGGTCGCCGGTGTAGCTGAGCGCGACTTCCGCGATGGCCGTACCGGTTTCACGCACCGCGTCGATAGCCGGACGCATCTGGTCGACGTTGTTGAGCGCGTCGAAGATGCGGAAGATGTCGATACCGGTGTCGGTGGCCTCCGCGACGAAGCTGCGGGTCACCTTCTCCGGGTACGGGGTGTAGCCGACGGTGTTGCGTCCGCGAAGCAGCATCTGCAGCGCGATGTTCGGCACCGCTTCACGCAACGCCGCGAGGCGCTCCCACGGGTCCTCGTGCAGGAACCGCAGCGCCACATCGTACGTCGCACCGCCCCATGCCTCGATCGACAACAGTTCCGGCGTCGTACGCGCGACGTAGGGTGCCACCATCAGCAGCCCGGACGTTCGTACACGCGTCGCGAGCAGCGACTGGTGCGCGTCGCGGAACGTCGTGTCGGTGACGCCGAGCGCCTTGCGACTGCGCAGATCGCGCGCGAAGCCCTCGGGCCCGAGCGCGAGCAGACGCTGACGACTGCCGTCGGGAATGGGCTTCGAGAAGTCCACCTCGGGAAGCTTGTCCTGCGGGTACACCGTCGACGGGCGCTCGCCGTGCGGCTTGTTGACCGTCACGTCGGCGAGGTAGTTGAGGATCTTCGTGCCGCGGTCACCCGAGGTGCGCGAGGTCAACAGCTCCGGGCGTTCCTCGATGAACGACGTCGTGACGCGTCCCGCGGTGAAGTCGGGATCGACCAGAACGGCCTGCAGGAACGGGATGTTCGTCGCGACACCGCGGATGCGGAACTCGGCCACCGCACGGCGCGCACGCGCCACAGCGGTCTCGAAATCCCGTCCGCGACAAGTCAATTTGACGAGCATCGAGTCGAAGTACGCACCGACCTCGGCGCCGAGCGTCGTACCGCCGTCGAGACGGACACCTGCGCCGCCCGGGGTGCGGTAGGCGGTGATGCGACCGGTGTCGGGACGGAACCCGTTTGCCGGGTCCTCGGTGGTGATGCGGCACTGCAGTGCGGCACCGCGCAGCACGATCTTGTCCTGGCTCAGGCCGAGGTCGGCAAGGGTCTCCCCCGACGCGATCCGCAGCTGTGCCTGCACGAGGTCGACGTCGGTCACTTCCTCGGTCACGGTGTGCTCGACCTGGATGCGAGGGTTCATCTCGATGAAGACGTGGTTGCCCCGAGTGTCGAGCAGGAACTCGACGGTGCCTGCACACGAGTAGCCGATCTCTTTCGCGAACGCGACGGCGTCGGCGCAGATCTTCTCGCGCACCTCGGCGGGAAGGTTGGGTGCGGGTGCGAGCTCGATGACCTTCTGGTGTCGACGCTGCAGGCTGCAGTCGCGCTCGAAGAGATGGACGACGTTGCCCTCGCCGTCGGCGAGGATCTGGACCTCGATGTGACGCGGGTCGATGACGGCCTGTTCGAGGAACACCGTCGGATCGCCGAACGCCGACTCCGCCTCACGCGCCGCGGCCTCGATGGACTCACGCAGCTGCGCGGGTTCGGCCACGCGTCGCATACCGCGGCCACCGCCACCGGCCACGGCTTTGACGAACACGGGGAAGGTCATCGATTCGGATGCGGCCACCAACTCGTCGACGTCGCTCGACGGCTCCGACGACGCCAACACGGGCAAGCCTGCACGCTTGGCCGCGGCGATCGCCCTGGCCTTGTTGCCCGTCAGCTCGAGCACGTCGGACGACGGCCCGACGAACGTGATGCCTGCCTCGGCGCACGCGGCAGCGAGGTCCGGGTTCTCCGAGAGGAACCCGTAGCCCGGGTACACCGCGTCGGCGCCTGCCCGCTTCGCGGCGGCGACGATCTCGGACACGGACAGGTAGGCGCGAACGGGGTGACCCTTCTCGCCGATCTCGTACGCCTCGTCGGCCTTCGTTCGATGGACCGAGTTGCGATCCTCGAAGGGGAAGACAGCCACTGTCGCGGCACCCAACTCGTACGACGCGCGGAACGCTCGGATGGCGATCTCGCCGCGATTTGCAACCAACACTTTGGAGAACATTGGCTCAACCTACCGCCGCCGAGCGCTGTCGATGTGACCTCAGTCTCGAGATGTGGGACAAATTGACCAAAATGCGTTGCTTGAACGGTGCAGAGGTCGGCAGACCCCGGTCAGGACTTGTCGAGAAAGTCTATTCGGTCCGACCGCCACGCCGATTTCATCATCGTGGCGATGCCCGGGCTGTTCTCCAACTGCGGGTCTGCGTCGAACAACGCGCGGGCGCAGTCGTGCGCGTCGGCGATGACGTCCTCGTCGTCGAAGAGCGAGAGCAGACGAAGGCTGCTGACCGTGCCGGACTGCGCTGCTCCGAGGACGTCGCCTTCACGCCGCATCGCGAGGTCGAGTTTGGCCAGCTCGAATCCGTCGTTCGTGGCCGCCACCGACTTCAAGCGCTCTGCCGTCGGACCGCCGCCGCCGAGTTGGGTGATCATGATGCACAAACCCTGGTGGCCACCTCGGCCGATACGGCCGCGCAATTGATGCAACTGACTGATCCCGAACCTGTCGGCGTCGACGATCACCATCACCGTCGCGTTGGGCACGTCCACGCCGACTTCGACGACGGTCGTGCAGACGAGAACGTCGATCTCGCCCGCATTGAACTCGGACATCGCGACGTCCTTCTCGTCGGACGGCATACGTCCGTGCAGGAGTCCCACTCGTAGCTGCGCCAGCGGACCGTCACGCAGCATGTCGAACATGTCGAGCGCGGCCTTCGGCTTGGGCAGATTCGTTCCCTCGTCGGACGCCTTCTTGGCCGGCTTCTCGTCCTCGTCGCCGCCGATCCGCGAACACACGACGTACGCCTGCCTACCCTGCTCGACCTCTTCGACGATGCGTTCCCACGCGCGACCGACCCACGCCGGCTTGTCCTTCGACGACACGACGTTGCTGACGATCGGCGATCGACCACGCGGAAGTTGCGTCAGCGTGGACGTTTCGAGATCACCGAGGGACGACATCGCGATGGTTCGCGGAATCGGCGTCGCCGTCATCACGAGCAGGTGTGGGCTCGTGCCCTCACGGGCTTTACCCCGCAGCGCATCTCGCTGTTCGACGCCAAATCGGTGTTGCTCGTCGACGACGACCATGCCCAGGTCCATGAATTCGACGCGGTCCTGGATGAGTGCATGCGTGCCGATGACGATGCCTGCATCCCCGGTGACCACGTCCAGCAACGCCGACCTCTTGGCCGCCGTACTCATCGACCCGGTGAGCAACGCGACCTTCGTCGCGAGATCGTGCGATCCCAGTTCGCCCGCGGTCGCGAGCGAACCGAGCATCGACGTGATGGAACGAGCGTGCTGGGCGGCAAGCACTTCCGTCGGTGCCAACAACGCACATTGGTGGCCTGCGTCGACGACCTGCAACATCGCCCGCAGCGCGACGACGGTCTTACCCGAGCCGACTTCGCCCTGCAGCAGCCGGGACATCGGGTGGCCCTGGGACAGGTCGTCGGAGATCTCCCCCGCGACGGTGAGCTGACCTTCGGTCAGCGAGAACGGAAGTCGGCGTTCGAATTCGGCCGCGATGCCGTCGGTCCGCGGCGGGCACGGCGGAGCCGACCGCGCCTGGACGTCCCGACGCCTCGATGCCAGCACCAATTGCACCGCGAGCGCCTCGTCGAACTTCAGACGCTCACGGGCTTGTTCCTTCTGCTCCGCGGAGTCCGGAAAGTGAATCCATCGAAGTGCGGTGTCCAGGTCGACGAGATCGCGATCGGCCAGGATGTCGGCCGGAACAGGATCCGGCGTCGGGTCGAGTCGGTCGAGAACCTGACGAACGCAGCGCATGAACGTCCAGCTCTCGACGTCCTTGGTGGCCGGATAGATCGGCACGTACCTGCGCTCGAACATGGCCATGTCCACGCTGCCCGAGGAGTCGACCGACCCGCGAGCCAAGCCGGCGAGCGCCCCGCCTCCGACGATGCGGCCGGCCGGCACGATCGCGCCGTCCTCGTCGTCACCACCGAGCAGCACGTAACTGGGGTGTGCGAGATTCCAGCGACGGCCGAAGTACTTGACCTTCCCGGAGAACATGCCACGGCGTCCCGGCACCAGGACGTGCTTGAGTTTGTGCGGGTTGAAGAAGCTGGCGTCGATCTGCTGGCCGTCGGCCGCGAGCGACACCGCGAGAAACTGGCCCTTGCGTACCTTCATCTGCCGCATCGTCGCCGACGAGATGGTGGCGACGATGGTGATGTGTTCGCCTTCCGGCGGTTCCTTCTCGCTGAGTTCCCCGCCGTGGGTCATGTACCGGTGTGGGTAATGACGCAGCAGGTCCTCGACGGTGGAGATGTCGAAGAACTCGTGCAGCGGCGTGGCCACAGTGGCGCCCAGCACGGAGTCGAGCCGATCCGAGAGTACGGCCATGATTGCTTGTCGTCCGTCCCTTCTCGTCAGTCACTCGATGCCGAGCTGCGCCAGTTCGTCCATCTGTCCGCCGTGGTAGACCACGACTTCCACACCTGGATAGCGGGTGCGTACGTGTTCGGTCAGCTGCTCACCCAACTCGTCCGACGCGGCCCGCCCCATCAGCATCGTCACCATCTCACCACCCACCGACAGAAGTTGATCGAGCAGGTCGCGGCCGGCGGTGACCCCGTCGGGGCCGATGACGACGACTTCGTGCCCGACGAGTCCGAGACCGTCACCGGGCTCGCAGGTTCCGACCCACGTGAGCGAGCGTTCCTCGGCGTGACGCAGCGACGCCCACCGGGTACCGGCCGCCGCTTCGGACATCGCGAAGGCGTCGTCCACCGCTGCACGCGACGCGTCGTGGACCGCGAGCGCAGCGAGTCCTTGCACCATCGAACCGGACGGCAGCATCAGCACGTCCTTGCCCGCGTTGCGCGACGCGATGCTGACGTGCACCAATTCCTGGGCGGACAGAGCTCCGTTGGGCAGGACGAGAACTTCGGGGTGGTTCGACTCGACGATCGCGGCGCACAGTTCGGCAGGCCCGAGGCGTTGTCTGTCGGATCGGAGGACGCTCGCACCCTCGCCCGAGTAGAGCCCTTCGGCACCGTCGCCCGCCACGACCGCGAGAATGTCGCGCCCACCGCGAACGTCGGCAGTGGAGTCACCCGGGTGACAGTGCCCACCCGAACCCGCCTCGGCGGACTCCAGCACTTCGATCCTCACCCCGTGCACGTTCCCGATCTTCAGACCGACATCCACGGCCAGCCCCGCATTGGCGGTATGGACGTGCGCGGACCACCCGCCGTCGCCGTCGCCCGCCACGACGACGGAATCCCCGATTTCTGCGAGGCCGAGTCGAAGCTGTCGCGCACCGTCGTCGTCGATGTCGCGAATCCCGTACAGAACTTCGTATCCGACCGTCGCTTCGCCGTGCGTGACGTCGCCGACAGCCGTCGCCCGCGGCAGCAACCGGGGTGGGGCGCTTCGTCGCGTCTGCGGATCGACCCGTCGGTGATAGCGCTGCCGCGACGGGACGGCACCGGTCAGCGTGGTGGCGAGTGCATCGAGCATCACGCGGAGACCGAGTGCTCCGGCGTCGACGACACCTGCTGCGTCGAGCGCGGGCAACTGCTTGCGCGTGCGATCCAGCCCACTGGACGCCGATTCGGCAGCCCGGCGAGCCACGACCGCCACGTCGGCCTGCCGATCGAGCGACGCCACGTCCTCGGCCACCCGCGCGAGCACGCTGACGATGGTGCCCTGCACCGGAACGCTGACGACCTCGACGACGAGTTCGGCTGCGCGCACGAGAGCATCGGTCAACCCCGCACCGTCGAGACAGCCACGAGACGCCACTTCGGCGACCGCTCGCAGAACCTGCGACACGATGACGCCCGAGTTTCCTCGCGCGCCTGCCACTGCTCCCGCCGCGAGGGCCGACGCCGTCGCCCGCAGATCCGCGTCGGGTCCGGCCGCACGCATGCTCTCGACGGCAGCGCGGACGGTGAACACCAGATTCGTTCCGGTGTCGGAATCGGGGATGGGAAAGACGTTCAGCTCGTTGATCTCGTCGCATCGCGCGGTCAGATCGTCGACACATCGGTACGCCCACGTACGCAACTCGTCGACGCCGAGTTCTGTCGACGTCGCCTCGAGCTCGCTCTCCGCCACGTACACCCCCTGTTCGACGCTGCAGATCGATCGAGAACTCCCCGTGCGTCGGCGGACCGACACCGGACAAGCCTAGACTCGGTGACGCGCGGCTACCGTTCCCAGCGGCTGTGACGTACGCCCTCAGGTGGCGGTTTGGTTAATTCCGGGGGCACGGCTATTCTTGCAGGGTTGCCTGATGCGGCACGGTGTGCTGTGCGCGTCGTACGTGTCGGAGCAAATGCCCTCATGTAATGAACAACATCTATCAAGGAGTTCGCGACTATGGCTGCCGTCTGCGACGTATGCGCCAAGGGGCCCGGCTTCGGTAAGTCGGTCTCGCACTCGCACCGACGGACCAACCGTCGCTGGAACCCGAACATCCAGACCGTTCACGCTCAGGTTGCCCCCGGCAACAGCAAGCGCATGAACGTGTGCACCTCCTGCCTCAAGGCCGGCAAGGTGGTTCGGGGCTGATCGAGCCCTCATCGACTGCATCATCGACTGTGCCCCGACGCTGTTCAGCGTCGGGGCACAGTTGTTTTCGGGGGGCATCGTCGTATCTGCCGGAGGGGGTTCGCGTCCCCTCGGGTGAGGCACGTTACAGTGCGACGGTGACCAACATCGAAAGCGCGAACTACGTCCATCTCGAGGACGGTGTACTGAGAATCACCGTGGCCACCGAGGCCGCGGGAACGTCGCTGAACGGTGACGCGATGACGGAAGGCGCTGCGGCACTTCGGTTGCTGAACGCAGGCGAACTTCGCGCGGGATGTGTTCTGCTCGTCGGATCCGGTCCGAACTTCTGTGCAGGCGGCAACGTCCGCGCCTTCGCCGACGCACCCGATCGCGGCGCGTACGTGCGCGAGGTCGCCGACGCGTTCCACGCTTTCGTCTCCGAGCTCGCCGCAGCCACGGCGCCCATCGTCGCAGGCGTCCAGGGTTGGGCGGCGGGCGCGGGCATGAGCATCGTGTGCCACGCCGACGTCGCGATCGGCGGACGCGCGACCAAACTTCGTCCCGCCTACCCCGGAATCGGATTCACTCCGGACGGCGGACTGACGTGGACTCTGCCCCGCATCGTCGGCTCCACTCGCGCGCGGGACATTCTGCTGAACGACTCGATCATCAACGGCGAGGAAGCCGTTCGCCTCGGTATCCTCAGCCGTCTGGTGGGTGACGACATCATCGTGAGCGAGGCCGAACGTCTGGCGCGCACGTTCGCCGCGGGCCCGACCGCGGCGTTCCAGGGCGTGAAAGCGCTGCTGTTGCAGTCCGAGAACAACACTCTCGCACAGCAATTGGCTGCGGAGACGGAGTCGATCTCGGCCGCCGCCGACAGTCCTACCGGACGCGAGGGCGTCGACGCGTTCGTCGAGAAGCGTCGCCCCGACTTCTCCTGATCCTCTCCTCCGCTAGGGCAGCCGCCAGTCGATCGGCCGGTGGCCGCCGTCGGCGAGGATGTCGTTCGTTCTGCTGAACGGCCGAGAACCGAAGAATCCGCGCGACGCGGACAGCGGTGAGGGATGGGCCGATTCGATGTACGGGGTGCTTCCGAGCATCGGCTTCAGCGTCGCCGCGTCGCGTCCCCACAGAATGGCGACCAAGCCCGCCGATTCACCGGATTCGGAGCGGGCGACGAGCGCTCGAATGGCCTGTTCCGTCACCGCTTCCCACCCTTTCCGTCGGTGCGACGCGGCGACACCCGGTTCGACCGTGAGGACTCGATTCAACAGCAGCACACCCTGATCCGCCCACGGCGTCAGATCGCCGGAGGTAGGCGTCGGGAAGCCGAGATCCTCGGTGTACTCCTTGAAGATGTTCGCGAGCGAACGCGGCACCGGGCGCACATCCGGGGCGACCGAGAAGCTCAGCCCCACCGCATGTCCCGGCGTCGGATACGGGTCCTGCCCGACGATCAGGACACGGACGTCGTCGAACGGTCGGGTGAACGCGCGCAACACGTTGTTCCCCGACGGGAGATACTGCCGACCGTTCGCGACCTCCTCACGCAGGAAGTTCCCCATGTGCGTGATTCGATCCTCGACCGGGGAGAGCGCTGTAGCCCAACCCTTTTCGACTACCTCCGCGAGCGGCTTCTTCGTCATATCGTGCAACATAGCCCAGAACTGTCCTCACACCGAGAAGCTCGACCAGCCGTGGCTCCCGTCGTGGCCTCTCCCGTCGACGGTGACGCCCGACCCGTCGTGCACGGTCCCGATCACGACCCACCCGTCGGGCAGCGTCACGTTCGCGGGGAAGGTTCCGGCGAACGCATGATCCTCACCTCCGCCGAGCATCCAGTCGAACGCGGACACACCGAGTTCGGTTGCCGCAGAACGCATGTCGTCGTCAGGGTGCAGCAGCTCCGTGACGACGTCGATCGACACGGACGACGCGTCCGCGATGTGCCCGAGGTCGGCGAGCAACCCGTCGGAGACGTCGGTGAGTGACGTCGCACCCGCACGCGCGGCAGCCGCCCCTCGGGAATAGTCCGGGCTGGGAACCCGATGCGCATCGACGAGTCCGACGTGACCGTCGATTCCCGCCAGCAGGACGGCGAGCCCAGCGGCCGACCGTCCCAGCCGACCGGCGACGGCGACGACGTCTCCCGGCTGCGCCCCGGAACGGAGTACGGCGGGTCGCCCGTCCAGATCCCCCAGGGCGGTGATCGAAATCACGAGGCTCTCCGACTGCACGAGGTCACCGCCGACGATGCCCGCTCCCGCACGCTCGGCTTCGAGCCACAGCCCGTCGGTGAGTCCGTCGGTGATCGAGATCGGCGTGTCCGACGGGCAGCCGAGGGCGACGAGAAAGCCGGTGCACCGTGCACCCATCGCCACGACGTCCGCAGCGTTCTGCGCAATCGCCTTGCGTCCGATGTCGACCGGACTCGACCAGTCCAGGCGAAAATGCCTGCCCTGCACCAACATATCCGTCGTAGCCACGACCGATCGGGAGGGCGCGGCGACGATCGCAGCGTCGTCTCCCGGGCCGAGGACCGTGTCGGCCGGATGATGCCGCCCCCGGGTGATCCTGTCGATGACACCGAACTCGCCGACGCTGCCGACGGTCGTCTCTCCGTTGTCGATGACGAAAACTCCCTCGTGTCGATGGTGGTCGTGCGCGCGAGGACCCGATTCGGCGCTGCGGTACTTTTAGCGGCAGGTGCGCAGGCGGTGAACTGCTCACCACGATCACGTTCCCCTCGCTCGACACTACCGCCGGTGTCGCGGCCGAGGATCGCCAGAAGGGACCAGCAATGGTGCAGATATTCGTCCTCGTTCAGACCGAGGTGGGGCGCGCGGGCCTCGTGGCGTCCGCGTTGCGCGAGGTGTCCGGCGTGGTGTCGGCAGAAGCAGTGACCGGACCCTACGACGTCGTCGTGCGCGCCGAGGGTGAAGGCGACGCACAGGTTCGCGACATCGTCGGACACATCCAGAAGGTCGACTCGATCACTCGCACGCTGACCTGCCAGGTCGTCGACCAGCATTGACCTCACACTGCGAAAAAGATCGAAGGACCATGAGCGAACCCGAATCCACGCCCCTGCCACCGACGGAGCCGACACATCAGGAGCAACCCGAACGGCGTCACCCTGCGGTGATCGCGACGGCGGTGGCGCTTCCGGTCGCGCTGCTGATCGGTGTCATCGTTGCGGCAGTCATGGTGTCGGGCAAGTCCACGCGCCCACCCGAAGCGCTCGGACCGGTGAACGCGCCCGAAGCCGAGAGTCCGGAATGCACCTCGCTGCTGGGCGCTCTGCCAGAGCAACTCGGTGACTACCGCTCGGCCGAACTGCTCGACCCTGCCCCGGCGGGCGCTCGCGCGTGGGCACCAGGCGACGACGAGTCCGAACCTGTCGTCCTGCGTTGTGGCCTCGACCGACCTGACGGGTTCGACGTCGCAGCGCCCCTGCAGGTCGTCAACGATGTGCAATGGTTCGAGGTGTCCGGTGCCGACTCCGGCATCGACGCCAGCACGTGGTTCGCCGTCGACCGCGCCGTCTACGTCGCACTGACCGTTCCCGGTGGGTCGGGACCGACACCGCTGCAGGACGCGTCGAACGCAATCACCGCCGCATTGCCGCAGACACCGCTCGATCCTGCGCCTCTGCGTCAGCCCCCGAACTAGCGCAGTCCGACACCCCGGGCGACGGCCGTCTCGATCAACGTATCGAGCAGAGTCCCGTACTCGACGCCGCTTTCGCCCCACATCTTCGGGTACATCGAGATCGAGGTGAATCCGGGCATCGTGTTGATCTCGTTGATGACGGGGCCGTCGTCGGTGACGAAGAAGTCGACACGCGCGAGTCCCTGGCAATCGAGAGCACGGAACGCGTCGACCGCGATCGACCGGATTCGGTCGGCGACGTCCTCGGAAAGATCGGCGGGCAGGTCGAATTCGGTGACGTCGTCGAGGTACTTGCTGTCGAAGTCGTAGAACGAGTGGTCGTTCGCGTCGGCGCCGGGCAACTTGATCTCGGCGACCGCGCTCGCGCGCACGGCACCGTCCGGGAATTCGAGAACACCGCACTCGACCTCACGCCCGTGAATGGCCGCTTCCACAACCACTTTCGGATCGTGGCGACGAGCCTCGGCGATGGCCGCCGGAAGCTGGCTCCACGCGACGATCCGTGAGATGCCGATGGACGATCCGCCACGCGCGGGTTTGACGAATGCGGGCAGTCCGATCGAATCCTGTTGCGCCGGGGTCAACGATTCGGTGTCGTGCCGGAGCACCACCTGCCTGCCGACGGGCAGTCCCTCCGCCGCCAACAGCTTCTTCGTGAACTCCTTGTCCATTCCCGCAGCGCTGGCGAGGACGCCCGGGCCGACATACGGAATGCCGGCGAGCTCGAGCAACCCCTGAACCGTTCCATCCTCGCCGTACGGTCCGTGCAGGATCGGGAAGACGACGTCGACGGCGTCGAGCACCTTGCCCGCGTCGCCCTCCCCGAGTCCGACGAGCGCGCCTCGACGGGTCGGATCGGCCGTCAGTGCCAGCGCGACGCCGTCCTTGTCCACGGACGGAAGTTCACGGCCGTGGATGGCCAGTGCTTCGAGGTCCGAGGCGCCGAGCACCCAGGCGCCGTCGGTGGTGATGCCGATCGGGACGACCTCGTACCGCTCCGGATCGAGATGCTTCAGCACGCTGCCTGCGGATACGCAGGACACGGCGTGCTCGTTGCTCCGGCCGCCGAAGAGGACGGCGACCTTGGTACGGGGTGTGCTCACGGTTCCAAACCGTACCGCCACCTCATCGGCCACAGTGGACGTGGCCCACCTTCACTCGGGCTTGATACGACGGCCGAGCAGATGCCCGACGGCGTCGGGAACCGACAATCCTTCGTGGCACACGCGGTGAACTGCTTCGGTGAGCGGCATCTCGACGTCGTAGCTCTCGGCCAGCGCACGTACCGACGTGCAGGACTTGACGCCCTCGGCGACCTGACCGTGTGCAGCTTTCTGCGCACTCTCCATCGACCCGCCCGACCCGAGGCGCTCACCGAACGTGCGGTTGCGCGACAGCGTCGACGAGCATGTCGCGACGAGATCGCCGACGCCCGCGAGACCGGCCAGCGTCGCCGGCTTCGCGCCGAGCGCGGTGCCGAGCCGAATGATCTCGGCGAGGCCGCGCGTCATGATCGACGCGAGCGTGTTCTCCCCGTAGCCGACGCCACTCGCCATTCCGCAGGCGAGGGCGATGACGTTCTTGCACGCACCGCCGATTTCGCAGCCGATGACGTCGGAATTGGTGTAGGGACGGAAATACCCTGTCGCACAGGACTTCTGAATCTCGAGCGCGCGCCTGGAATCCGGGCACGCGATGACCGTCGCAGCCGGCTGACCCTCCGCGATCGGCCGCGCGAGATTCGGGCCGGACAACGACGCGATCCGACTCGGATCCGCCCCCGTCACCTGACCGACCACCTGGCTCATACGCAGCAACGTTCCGGTCTCGATTCCCTTGGCCAGACTGAGCAGCGTCGCATCCGCCGGAATGAAGTCGGTCCACGTGGCCAGGTTGGCGCGCAACGACTGCGAGGGCACCGCGAGCACGACGATGTCGGCCCCGTCGAGCGCCGTCGCCGGGTCGCTCGTGGCCGAGATCGACGACGGCAACGTGATTCCGGGGAGATAGTCGGTGTTCTCGTGCTTGTCGGCGATCGCCGACGCCAACTCCTCACGTCGGGCCCACATCGTGACGTCCGTCCCGGCATCGGCAAGCACTTTCGCGAATGCCGTTCCCCACGATCCGGAACCGAGTACTGCTGCTCTGGTCATCGAAAACCACCTTCTCGAAAAGTCTCGCCGGAATCCGCGTCGGCCACCCCGCCAGCATGCCGCCGCATCACAGTAGCCGCCCGAGCCCCGTCACCGAGGTCGAACTCGGCGCGCGACGCGCACGCTGGCAGGATCGGTACCCATGAGTACCGCCCACGTGGTCATCGCAGTGAAGGATCTGACCACCGCCAAGACGAGGTTGGCCGGTTCGTTCTCGGACGTCGATCGGGCGCGGCTCGTCGTGGCGATGCTGCGTGACACCGTGCAGGCGGCCCGTGCGGTGGAGGCAGTCGGGTCGATCACCGTCGTCACGCCGGATCCGACCGTCGCCGACGTGGCGGACGAGTTGGGGGCTCTCGTCGTCGAGGATCCGGCAGGCGAGGACGGCACGTCCGCCGACCGACTGAACTCGGCGTTCTCGGCTGCGATGACCTCCGCTCGTGCCGGCGGAGAACACGACATCATCGTCCTGCAGGCCGATCTGCCCGCATTGCGTTCGGAGGAACTCGCCGAGGCCTACGAGACCGCACGTCCGGCGTCGAGGTCCGTCGTCAGCGATCACCACGGAACGGGAACGGCTGCACTGATCCTGAAGGCAGGTGCGAGCGACTTCACTCCCCTGTTCGGACCGGCGTCGGCCCAGCGTCACCGACAGTCGGGCGCCGACGATCTCGACGGCACCTGGCCCGGCCTCCGTCTCGACGTGGACACGATCGACGACGTGCGACAAGCACTCTCGTTGGGTGTCGGACCCGCCACCGCGGAAGTTCTCCGTACGCTCGGTTGGTGATGCGGCCACGGCATCGCGATCGAAATGGCCGATCCGAGTTTCAACCATCGACGGAATGGGGGATGATCGTTCTCGTGAGCGACAGCGAAGTACAGACCGGCGAATCGGAATCCACTGGCCCTTCGGGCGGTGTCGAGGCTGCGGAATGGAGCGCTCCCCTAGCGAACGTGACACCGAGCAGTCCGTCCGCCCTACCCGCCGCCACCACTCCCGAGGTCGTCCAGAACAAGGACGCTCTGCCCGAAAATCGTTATCTGAACCGCGAATTGAGCTGGCTGGACTTCAATTCACGCGTTCTCGCTCTCGCGGAGGATTCGTCGCTTCCGCTCCTCGAGCGTGCGAAGTTCCTCGCCATCTTCGCCTCGAATCTCGACGAGTTCTACATGGTCCGCGTCGCGGGTCTGAAACGTCGTGACGAGACGGGGCTGTCGGTCCGATCCGCCGACGGTCTCACTCCCCGCGAACAGCTCGCGCTGATCGGCGAACGGACACAGGAACTTGCGCGTCGCCACGCGCGGGTGCTGCTCGACTCGATCCTGCCCGAGTTGGCATCCGAGGGCATCGAGATCGTCCGGTGGCGAGACCTCGACGACGCCGAACGCGAACGCCTGTCCGCGTACTTCCAGGAACAGATCTTCCCGGTACTGACACCTCTCGCCGTCGACCCCGCCCACCCGTTCCCGTACATCAGCGGCCTCAGCCTCAATCTCGCTGTCACGGTGAAGGATTACGCCACCGCAGGCGAGCACTTCGCGCGCGTCAAGGTTCCGGACAACGTCGACCGTTTCGTGCGTGTGCGACGCGGCGGCGACGGCCAGGCCGTCGATGCGTTCCTCGCGATGGAAGAAGTCATCTCGGCGCACCTCGACGTCCTGTTCCCCGGAATGGAAGTCGTGGAGAGCCATGCGTTCCGCATCACGCGCAACGCGGATTTCGAGGTCGAGGAAGATCGAGACGAGGATCTGCTGCAGGCACTCGAACGCGAGCTGGCGCGTCGCCGATTCGGTTCTCCGGTCCGCCTCGAGATCGCCGACGACATGACCGAGCACATGCTGGGTCTGCTGTTGCGCGAACTCGACGTCGACCCCGGTGACGTCATCCAGGTGCCGGGCCTCCTCGACCTGTCCTGCCTGTGGCAGGTGTACGGCGTCGACCGTCCCACCCTGAAGGACGCACCGTTCGTGCCCGCGACGCATCCGGCGTTCGGCGAGCGCGAAACACCGAAAAGCGTGTTCTCGACGCTGCGCGACGGCGATGTGCTGGTGCAGCATCCGTACGATTCGTTCTCGACGAGTGTGCAGCGCTTCATCGAGCAGGCGGCTGCCGATCCGCACGTGCTCGCCATCAAGCAGACTCTCTACCGCACCTCCGGTGACTCACCGATCGTCAACGCACTCGTCGACGCGGCAGGCGCGGGCAAGCAGGTCGTCGCACTGGTCGAGATCAAGGCGCGGTTCGACGAGCAGGCCAACATCGAATGGGCACGCAAGCTCGAAAAAGCCGGGGTACACGTCGTATACGGTCTCGTCGGCTTGAAGACGCACTGCAAGACGTGCCTCGTCGTTCGACGCGAAGGATCGGTCATTCGTCGGTACTGCCACATCGGAACCGGCAACTACAACCCGAAGACTGCCCGCATCTACGAGGACGTGGGCTTGTTGACGTCGTCGCCCGAGATCGGCGCCGACCTCACCGACCTGTTCAATTCGCTGACCGGATACTCCCGCAAGTCCCACTACCGGAACCTCCTGGTGGCTCCGTACGGGGTTCGACGCGGAATCATCGAGCGCATCGAACGCGAGGTCGAGCACAAGCAGGCCGGCCGCAACGCCGGTGTCCGGTTGAAGGCCAACGCGCTCGTGGACGAACAGGTCATCGACGCCCTGTACCGTGCGTCCGCTGCCGGAGTCCCGATTCAGGTCGTCGTGCGCGGCATCTGCGCGCTGAAGCCAGGAGTACCCGGCCTGAGCGAGAACATCGAGGTGCGTTCCATTCTCGGGCGTTTCCTCGAACACTCACGGGTACTCGAGTTCCGCGGTTCGGAAGAATTCTGGATCGGCAGCGCGGACATGATGCATCGCAATCTGGACCGCCGCGTGGAAGTCATGGCGCAGGTGAAGGATCCACGGTTGACCGCTCAACTCGACGACATCTTCGAGTCCGCTCTCGACCCCACCACGCGCTGCTGGGTTCTGCAGCCCGACGGCAGCTGGGCCGCGTCGCCCGCACAGGGTGAGACCGTGCGCGAGCACCAGGTCGAGCTGATGCGCAGCCGTCGGAGTCGGGCCTCCTGATGAGCCGCGGCGACAAATCGCTGCGCGCCAACATCTTCGCCGCGGGTGCCGTCCTGTGGCGACGATGCCCCGGCGACGGAGGCGACATTCGTGTCGCTCTCGTTCATCGCCCGAAGTACGACGACTGGTCCTTTCCGAAGGGAAAGATCGACCCGGGCGAGAACGCCGTCGTGGCCGCAGTGCGGGAAATCGCCGAGGAGACGGGGTTCGACGCTCGATTGGGCCGGTATCTGACCAAGGTCACGTATCCCGTTCCGGGGCACCAGAAGACGAAGAAGGTCGACTACTGGGCCGCGGAGGCACGCGACGGCAAATTCGAAGCGAACTCCGAAGTGGACGAGCTGAGATGGGTCAGCCCCGAGCACGCCGCGCGTGAATTGTCGTATCCGATGGATCGCAAGGTGCTGAACAAATTCCTGAAGCAACCGGCGGACACCCGGACCCTGTTGCTGGTTCGGCACGGTCGCGCCGGGCAACGATCGCGCTACAAAGGCGACGACGCGTTGCGCCCCTTGGACAAGCTCGGACAAACCCAGGCAGCGGCGCTCGTCGGACAGCTGCGAGCGTTCGGAGCGGAGACCGTGCACGCAGCGAATCGGCGACGGTGTGTGCAAACCGTACAGCCTCTTGCGGACGCGCTGGGGGAACAGATCACGTTGGAACCCTTGCTGTCCGAAGAGGGGTACTGGGAGGACCCGCCGACCGCTCGCCGGCGTGCCCGCGAGATCGCGTCGGCCGATCACGTGACCGCACTGTGCAGTCAGGGCAAGGTCATTCCGGATCTGCTGTCGTGGTGGGCGGAGAAGGACGGCGTCACGCTACCGCCGAACCGCAATCGAAAAGGCAGCGTCTGGGTGCTGACGCTGTACGGCGACAAACTGATCGCGGCCGATCACCTGGCGAGCCCGCTGCCGACCGTGCCTGCCGAGGACTGATACGCGGTACGACACGACACAACGGCCGACACAGAAACGGTCCACGACAACGACATACAGGACGACGACAGGGCCCCGACATCGAATGTCGGGGCCCTGTCGTTGTTTTCGGTACTGCCGTACCGTTCGACGCTTACTTGCGTGCGGTGCGCTTAGCCGGGGCCTTCTTGGCGGCGGTCTTCTTGGCTGCGGTCTTGGCCGGAGCCTTCTTCGCTGCAGCCGTGGTCTTCTTGGCTGCGGTCTTGGCCGGAGCCTTCTTCGCTGCAGCCGTGGTCTTCTTGGCAGCCGTCTTCGCGGGAGCTGCCTTCTTGGCGGCGGCGGTGGTGGTCTTGCGGGCCGTCGTCTTGGCCGGTGCTGCCTTCTTGGCGGCGGCGGTGGTGGTCTTGCGGGCCGTCGTCTTGGCCGGTGCTGCCTTCTTGGCGGCGGCGGTGGTGGTCTTGCGAGCGGTCGTCTTGACTGCTGCCTTCTTGGCTGCGGTCTTCTTCGCTGCTGCAGTCTTCTTCGCCGGCGCAGCAGCCGATCCACGCTTGACGGCGGGGCCGGACGCCGGAAGCTTCTGTCCGCCAGCGATGACGGCCTTGAACTGAGCACCCGGACGGAAAGCAGGAACGTTGGTCGGCTTCACGCGAACGGTCTCGCCGGTACGAGGGTTGCGCGCGACACGAGCCGCACGGCGACGCTGCTCGAACACACCGAATCCGGTGATGGTGACGCTCTCGCCACGGTGAACTGCACGCACGATGGTGTCGACGATGTTCTCGACAGCCTCGGTCGCGCTCCGCCTGTCAGACCCCAACTTCTCGGTCAGGGCATCGATCAGCTCTGCCTTGTTCATGGATTTCCTCCGCAATATTGTGGCCCATCGTCGGACCGACTACTACAACGGTAAACCCCAAGACGTCAAGAGTCTATGCGCCACGCCAATTTTCATCAGGCGCAACGGAAAGATTTACCGCCACAGTAGGTCTCGGAGGCCGAATTTCCTACCCTTCGGACGGGGCCTCGATGCGCTCGGGAAGCGTCGTAGGTTTCCATGAAGGCCTTGCCTTTTCGTACTCGGCAATGGCGTCTACCTGGCGTAACGTCAATCCGATGTCGTCCAGGCCCTCCAGCAGGCGCCACCTCGTGTAGTCGTCAATATCGAAGCGCACCACCAAGGTTCCCGCTGTGACGGTCTTCTCTTCCAGATCGACGGTGATCTCGAGTCCTGGCTGCTCTTCGAGTGCCTTCCAGATCAATTCGACGTCGCTCTGCTCGACCTGTGCGGCCAGCAAACCCGCCTTTCCGGCGTTCCCGCGGAAGATGTCGGCGAAACGCGACGCGATGACGACCCGAAATCCGAAGTCGGAGAGAGCCCACACCGCATGCTCCCTCGAGGACCCCGTTCCGAAGTCCGGTCCCGCCACCAGAACCGAACCGCGGTCGTACGGACTGTTGTTGAGAATGAAATCAGGATCGTTTCGCCACGCGGCGAACAGACCGTCCTCGAAACCCGTACGCGTGACTCGCTTCAGGTACTCGGCCGGAATGATCTGGTCGGTGTCGACGTTCGACCGACGCAGCGGTACGCCGATTCCTTTATGGCTGGTAAAGGGTTCCATCGAAAAATCTCCTACGGTCAACGAATAATTCGTGCGAATGAAAGGCCGGGTCAGACGAGATCGGCGGGCGACGACAGCGTGCCTCGTACCGCAGTGGCAGCCGCGACGAGCGGCGAGACCAGGTGAGTACGGCTCCCTTTCCCTTGACGCCCTTCGAAGTTTCGGTTGGAGGTGGACGCCGAACGCTCGCCGGACGCGAGCTGATCCGGGTTCATTCCGAGACACATCGAGCATCCGGCCTGGCGCCATTCGGCGCCTGCGGCGGTGAAGATCTCACCGAGACCTTCCTCCTCGGCCTGTGCGCGCACGCGCATCGATCCGGGCACGATCAGCATGCGCACACCGTCGGCGACCGTGCGGCCGTCGAGAACCTCTGCGACGGCACGCAGATCCTCGATGCGACCGTTGGTGCAGGATCCGACGAACACGGTGTCGACCGAGACCTCCCGCAACGGAGTTCCTGCCTCGAGACCCATGTACTGCAGCGCCTTCTCGGCAGCCAATTTGGCGCTCTCGTCGGCGAAATCGTCCGGATCGGGAACGCGATCACCGAGTGGCGCGCCCTGCCCCGGGTTGGTACCCCACGTCACGAACGGCGTGAGCGACGACGCGTCGATGTGAACCTCGTTGTCGAAGACGGCATCCGGATCGGTCTTCAGCTGGTCCCACGCCGCGACGGCCTCGTCCCAGTCCGCACCCTGCGGTGCGTGCGGCCGCCCCTTGATGTATTCGTAGGTGATCTCGTCGGGCGCGATCATGCCGGCGCGAGCCCCCGCCTCGATCGACATGTTGCAGATGGTCATTCGAGCTTCCATCGACATCGCGCGGATGGCCTCGCCGCGGTACTCGAGAACGTAACCCTGACCGCCACCGGTGCCGATCTTCGCGATCACGGCGAGGATCAGGTCCTTGCTCGTGACGCCGGGCGCGAGCTGCCCGTCGACGGTGATCGCCATCGTCTTGAACGGACGCAGCGACAGCGTCTGCGTCGCCATGACGTGTTCGACTTCGCTCGTGCCGATTCCCATTGCGATGGCGCCGAAAGCACCGTGCGTCGAAGTGTGACTGTCTCCGCAGACGACGGTCATTCCCGGCTGCGTCAGGCCCAGCTGCGGGCCGATGATGTGGACGATGCCCTGATCCAGATTGCCCATGGGGTGCAGCCGAACTCCGAATTCCTCGCAGTTCTTGCGCAGCGTGTCGACCTGCGTCCGCGACACGACATCCGCGATGGGCGCGAAGATGTCGGCGGTCGGGACGTTGTGGTCTTCGGTGGCGATCGTGAGGTCCGGCCGTCGGAGCGGTCGTCCGGCGAGACGGAGGCCGTCGAACGCCTGAGGACTGGTGACCTCGTGCACGAGATGCAGATCGATGTAGATCAAATCGGGCTCACGCGAAGCACCTTCACCTTCGCCGCGTACGACGACGTGCTGATCCCACACCTTCTCCGCCAGCGTGCGTGCTGTTCCGGACATGGTTACCACCAATCTCTACTTCGCTCGAGTCACTTCTGCCTGTCGCGCCGGTGGGCTACGGGCCGGCCCACGTCGCGTCGTTCGTCGACACTGCACAGCACACCCACTGCGCGCCTCCTCGCATCGTGCGCGCACACTGTGCGGTCTCACAATGTGCATTCCCACTATGCGAGACGCTAGTATCGACCTATGAGACAGCATAGCGGCATCGGAGTTCTGGACAAAGCTATGGGCGTTCTGTACGCGGTAGCCGAGGAGCCCTGCACGCTGAGCGATCTCTGCGCACGAACCGGACTCCCCCGCGCGACGGCCCACCGTCTGGCCGTCGGACTCGAGATCCACCGCCTTCTCACCCGAGACTCCAACGGCCTGTGGCGTCCTGGACCCGGTCTGGCGGAACTCGCCGCCACCGCGTCGGACACGCTTCTCGACGCGGCCGCCTCGGTCCTTCCCCGCTTGCGTGAGATCACCGGCGAGAGCGTGCAGATCTACCGGCACGAAGGATCGGTTCGCGTCTGCGTCGCCTCCATGGAACCCCCGACGGGACTGCGCGACACGGTCCTCGTCGGAGCGCGCCTTCCGATGACTGCAGGCTCCGGCGCCAAGGTCCTTCTGGCGTGGGCCGATCCGCACGCTCAACGAGCGATATTGCCCGAGGCCGAATTCGGCGAGCGCGCGTTGGCCGAGGTGCGTCGACGCGGGTGGGCACAGAGTGCAGGCGAGCGTGAGCCCGGCGTCGCGTCGGTGGCCGCGCCGATTCGCGACGCCGTCGGCAATGTCGTTGCGGCAGTGTCGGTTTCCGGGCCGATCGATCGAATCGGACGGCGCCCCGGCGCCCGCTGGGCCGCCGACCTCCTCGCGGCGGCGGAGGCCATTCACAAGCGATTGTGAGCTGTCGTTCGTCGAATGCGAACACCGATCGGTCTCCTCTGATAGGAAGATGCTCGTGGGAACCAATCAACGGGCACAGATCACGATGACCGACGCCGAGATCGGCGAATTTCTCGAACGCAGCCGCGTCGCAACCCTCGCGACGATCGGTCGTGACGGCACACCGCATCTCGTCGCGATGTGGTACGCGCTGCTCGACGGCGAAATCTGGTTCGAGACCAAAGCGAAGTCCCAGAAGGCCGTCAACCTACGCCGCGATCCGCGCATCACGGTTCTCGTCGAGGACGGTCATACGTACGACACACTGCGCGGTGTGTCGATCGACGGCCACGCCGAGGTCGTCGACGATCCGGACGCCACCCTGAACGTCGGCATCAGCGTCTGGGAGCGCTACACCGGTCCCTATTCGGACGAGGTTCGCCCGATGGTCGAGCAGATGATGAACAAGAGAATCGTCGTTCGCGTCGTCGTCGACCGGATTCGTTCCTGGGATCACCGCAAACTGGGGCTCCCGACGCTTCCGCTCGGCGGCACCACGGCTCAGTACCTTTCGAAAATGGGGTGAGTCCGACCTGCCGGGAGGAGTACCTTCGTGGGCAGTCGACGCCCGAGGAGTGATCATGACCCAGTCCGACAACGAGAATCTGAAGAAGAAGTTCCGCGAAGTGCTGGACAAGAAGAACCACAAGTCGGTGACCGCGACCGACCACCTGGACGGCGGACCCAAGGTGCACAACGCGCACGGGCCGGCCGATCACCAGAAGATGTTCCGGCGCAAGAGTGTATGACCGTCCCGACGAACGAAAAGACCCTCCCACCGCGATCGGTGGGAGGGTTTTCGTTGTAGCCCCGACGGGATTCGAACCCGCGCTACCGCCTTGAGAGGGCGGCGTCCTAGGCCGCTAGACGACGGGGCCAGGATCTTTACAGCACTTGCAGTGTTGCTTCCGGTTGCACTCCGCCAACCACTCGCTGAGTGCTCAGGAAGCTTAACCGGCTCGCGCTCTGCGACCAAATCGCCGCTTCGCGCTTGCTGGGGTACCAGGACTCGAACCTAGAATGGCGGTACCAGAAACCGCTGTGTTGCCAATTACACCATACCCCAATGACCTTCTCGAACTGCTCGGCGAGCGTTTCCGCTGCGCTCCGCACCTCGTTTCGAGCCGTGATAGAGATTAGCAGGGCCCACCCATGATTCTCCAAATCGCCTGGTCAGAGGCACTGACCTGACTCCGCGGCCCCGTCGATGGCCCGTAAATGACACTACTGAAGACTGCATGGGGTGAACGTTCGCGAGGATCCGCCGTGAAGATGGTCGTCGCACCGTCGGGCGCGGGTGGCGTCCTGGTTCCGATCGATGACGACGGAACGGTCCGCGACGGAATCACATGTTCCGATCTTGCGGACACCGTCTGCAGGATCGAGGCCGACTCTCACCCACGCTGGATCTGGGACTCTGCAGCGCGCGTCTATCCCCCGCTGCTCGACGCAGGCGTTCGCGTCCAGCGCTGCCACGACCTCGAGCTCACCGAGTCGATTCTGGCGACGCGGCGCGGCGAGGTGATGGTGGCCGCCGTCGACCGCGACGATCGGCCGGGCCTCTTCGAGACGTACGACCCTCCGTCGCCTGGCTCATTGGTCGAGTCGTATCGGACGCACGCCATCGCGATGCAGAATTCGGCGACGCTTCGACTGCTCGTCGCCGCCGAATCGGCGGGAGCACTCACCGCCGCAGAGATGAGCTACGACGGGCTGCCGTTCTCGTCGACGCGTCATCGGCAGTACCTCGAGACAGTCCTGGGTCCCCGTCCACCCGACGGATCGCTGCCGCGGTCGATGATCGAACTGGAAATCGCCGTCGGCGAGGTCTTCGGTCGCCGAGTCAATCCGGCATCGCCCGCCGAGGTGGTGGCCGCATTCGCCCGGGAGGACATCGTGCTCGACTCCACACGCGCCCATGTTCTGCGACGGATCGACCATCCTGCGATCCCGCTGATTCTTCGCTACCGCGATCTCGCGAAATTGTTCAGCACCAACGGATGGTCGTGGCTCGACACCTGGGTGAGGAACGACCGGTTCCGTCCCGTGTACGTTCCCGGTGGGGTCGTGTCCGGGCGTTGGGCGAGCCGTGGCGGCGGTGCACTGCAGATTCCGAAAGCCCTGCGGCACAGTGTGATCGCGGATACAGGACACACCTTCGTGATCGCCGACGCCGGTCAGTTGGAGCCGCGCATTCTCGCCGCGATGTCGGGTGATCGACAGATGATGGATGCAGCGGGCAGCGACGATCTTTACGCACTGGTCGCCGGCGCCGCATTCGGCGGGGACCGAGCCAAGGCCAAGGTCGCGATCCTCGGAGTCCTCTACGGCGCGACGTCGGGTGACGCGCGGGCCCTCCTCACGCTGCTGCGTCGCCGCTTCCCGGACGCCGTCGACTACGTGGAACGCGCCGCGCGCGCCGGCGAACGGGGTGAGACGGTCCGTTCGTGGCTCGGACGAGCCTGCCCGCCGCCGACGCCGGAGTGGTGGTCCCAGGGCGACACCCATGCCCGCGGCCGCTTCACACGGAACTTCGTCGTGCAGGCGACGGCGTCGGAATGGGCGCTTTGTCTCCTGGCCGAACTACGGCGACGCCTGTCGGCACATCCAGGATCGGGCGAACTGGTGTTCTTTCAACACGACGAAGTCATGGTCCATACGTCCGACCCCGACACCGCGCGCGGACTCGTCGTCGACTCCGCGCTGGCGGCGACGCGACTGCTGTTCGGCGACACCGTCGTACGCTTCCCGATGGACATCGCGGTCCGGCCGCACTACGCCGATCCCGAATGACCGTTCGGTCCCGGGCCGTCGAAACTGACGTCGATCTCCTCGAACCCCTTGCTGCGTTGCGCCTCCGCCTGCCCGGTGTAGGTGAGACGGTCCCCTTCGGTCAGGTCGACATCGTCGGTGAACGGGGTCAACAGCGAACGCGGATAGAGCTTGTCGACGCGTACGACGTTGATCTCGACCGCGACGACGACGAGAACCGCTGCGACGTACATGAAGGCGAGCAGTCCGAGCACGACCGCGAACACACCGTTGATGATCGAGGCTCGGCTCACGACATGTTTGATGTAGACCCCGCCGAACGTCTGCAGGAGCTGCCAGATCACCCCTGCCGCTACAGCACCCGGCAACACGTCCCCCACCGACAGTGGCCTCGCCGTGGCGAGCCGGAACGCGACACCGAACACCACGATGTTCAACAGAACGACAGCAGCCAGCACGACGGTGCCCGTGATCTCCCCGAAGTAGCCCGCGGAGCTGATCACATTGACCGCGGTGATGCCGAGTACCGCGACTCCGACGGTACTGAGCAGCCCCAGACCGCGTAGGCGTGCCCGGATCGGGTCCGGGCGCAGATTCTTCGGGACGGCCCACGCGGTGTTCATCGCATTCTGGAACGCCACCGCGACACCGAGACCGCCGTACAACGATCCGACGACGCCGACGACGAGACCCAGTGTGCCGCCACCGATGCGAGTGGGTTCGCCGACGTCCTGCCCGACGATCGGAATCTGATTCAGCGCCGAGTCCAGAATCTGTTGCTGCAGATCGGGATTGCCCGCGAGCACGATCCCCAGAATGGTCGAGCCCAACAGCAACAGCGGAAAAAGAGATACGAACGCGTAGTAGGCGATCAGGGCGGCGAGGTAGCCACCCTGATCGTCGACGAACTTGTAGACGACGGCGAGCGGAAACCCGACCACCGGATGTCTGCGTTGGAACCGGTCCACCCGGCCGGAAGCGCTCACCGGCTCGCCATCGGGTGGATCAACCCACCAGGGCGCGCGCCGCGCCGAGTCGAGCGAGCGACTTGTCGCGGCCGAGCAGTTCCATGGATTCGTACAGCGGCGGGCTGATGTGCGACCCGGTGATCGCAACGCGCACGGGAGCGAATGCCTTGCGGGGCTTGAGCCCCAGACCGTCGATCAGCGCGGACTTCAGCGATTCCTCGAGCTCGGCTGTCTTCCATTCGGGCAGTGCCGTCAACGCGGCGATGGTCGCGTCGAGCACCGGGCCCGCGTCGGCACCGAGATTCTTCGACGCGGCCGCCGGACCGATCTCGAATTCGTCGTCGGACACGTACAGGAACTTCAGCAGCCCCCACGCGTCGGACAGCACGACGATGCGTGTCTGCACCAGATCCGCGGCGATCGCGAACTGCGCCTCGTCGATCTCGGCAGGCAGATGGCCGTGCTCGGTGAGGAAGGCACGCAGACGCGTCGCGAAATCCGCCGGCTCCAGCAGTCGGATCTGCTCGGCGTTGATGGCGTCGGCCTTCTTCTGGTCGAAGCGCGCCGGGTTCGAGTTGACCTTGCCGATCTCGAACGCCTCGACCATCTCCTCCAACGAGAACACGTCGTGATCGTCCGAAATCCCCCACCCGAGCAATGCCAGATAGTTGAGCAGCCCTTCGGGAACGAACCCGCGGTCGCGGTGAATGAACAGATTCGACTCGGGATCGCGCTTGGACAGCTTCTTGTTTCCCTGCCCCATCACGAAGGGAAGGTGACCGAATTCCGGTGTCCGCTGCGCGACTCCGATACGGACCAACGCTTCGTACAGCGCGAGCTGACGCGGCGTCGACGACAGGAGGTCCTCACCACGGAGAACATGGGTGATGTTCATGAGTGCGTCGTCGACAGGATTGACCAACGTGTACAACGGGATTCCGTTGCCACGGGTGAGCGCGAAGTCCGGAACCGTTCCCGCCTTGAACGTCGTCTCGCCGCGCACCAAGTCGTTCCACGTCAGATCGTGATCCGGCATACGAAGGCGCACAACGGATTTGCGGCCCTCGTCGACGAACGACTGCTTCTGTTCCGGCGTGAGGTCACGATCGAAATTGTCGTACCCGAGCTTCGGATCACGACCTGCCGCCTTGTGCCTGGCCTCGACTTCCTCGGGCGTCGAGAAGCTCTCGTACGCCTCCCCTGCCTCCAGAAGCTTCGCGACGACCTCGAGGTGCTGGTCGCGTCGAAGCGATTGCCGATACGGTTCGTACGGTCCACCGACCTCGGGGCCCTCGTCCCACGTCAGACCGAGCCAGCGCAAGGCGTCGAGAAGGGCGGCGTAGGACTCCTCGGAGTCGCGGGCCGCGTCGGTGTCCTCGATGCGGAAGACGAACGAGCCACCGTGGTGGCGCGCGAACGCCCAGTTGAACAGCGCGGTGCGGATGAGGCCGACATGGGGTGTGCCCGTCGGCGAAGGGCAGAATCGGACTCGTACTTCGGTGGAGGTCATGTCTCGCTCACGTTCGAGGGCTTGAGTGTGGGTGTCTAGTTCTTGGCGACGACAGGGTTCGTCAACGTTCCGATGCCCTCGACGGTGATCGACACCGACTGGCCGTCGGCGATCGGCCCGACGCCCTCCGGCGTTCCGGTCAGGATGACGTCACCGGGCAGCAGAGTCATGACGGCGGAGACCCATTCGATGATTTTCGGGATGTCGTGCAACAGCAGCGACGTGCGGCTGTGCTGCTTGACCTGGCCGTCGACCTCGGTCTTGATCTCGACGTCCGATGCATCGAGCGACGTCTCGATCCACGGACCGAGCGGGCAGAACGTGTCATGCCCCTTCGCCCTGGTCCACTGACCGTCGGCACGCTGGTGATCGCGGGCGGATACATCGTTGGCGACGGTGTATCCGAGCACGACGTCGAGAGCCTTGGACGCGGGAACGTCCTTGCAGGGGCGGCCGATGACGACCGCGAGTTCGCCTTCGTAATGAACTTCGTTCGACGTCGGGGGAAGCACGATCGGAGCGCCCGGTCCGACGATCGACGTGTTGGGCTTGATGAAGATGACGGGAGATTCCGGCGCTTCGCCACCCATCTCCGCGGCGTGCGCCGCGTAGTTCTTGCCGATCGCGATCACCTTGCTGGCGAGAATCGGCGCCAGCAAGCGAACATCGGCGAGCGGCCACGAGCGCCCGGTGAAGGTCGGTGTGCCGAAAGGATGTTCGGCGATTTCCTTGGCAGTCTGCGCGTCACCCTTCCCTTCGATACTCACGAAAGCCACACCGTCAGGACTTGCAATTCGACCCAGTCGCATACCGAAAGTCTATCGACCCACGTTTTCCTCGTGGCCGGGCCGTCGAATTGCCCACCACTGTCGCGGAGTACAGTCGATCGCAGAGTTCACACTGAGAGATTCAGTGTCCACATAGTGAGATGGAGCAGTGAGGAACGTGACGAGAACCGACAGTGAGAGCCGGACGACGAGTCGTCGAAAGTGGTTCATGCTCGGGCTCGGAATGCTTGCCCAGACCGCAGGAGCCGTGTTCATCAACGGCGCCGCCTTCCTGATCCCCGCACTGCACGACGATCTCGGCCTCAGTTTCGCGACCGCCGGAATTCTCGTCGCGATGCCGACGGTCGGCATCATGCTGACGCTCATCGCATGGGGCGTGCTCGTCGATCGCGTCGGCGAAAGGCTCGTTCTGGCAATTGGATTGGGGCTCACCGCACTCGCGAGTGTCGCCGCGTACTTCACCACTTCGCTACCGATACTCGGACTGTGCCTTCTGGTCGGTGGAATGGCTGCAGCCAGTGCCAACAGTGCGAGCGGACGCGTCGTCGTCGGCTGGTTCCCGCCGAAGCAGCGTGGGCTCGCCATGGGAATCCGTCAGATGTCGGTTCCATTGGGTGTCGCTGTCGCCGCGATGACCATCCCGTCCATCGCGCGCGACCACGGCGTCGGATCCGCTCTGCTCGTCCCAGCGGTCATCTGTGGACTCGGCGCGATTCTGTGCCTGGGCGTCGTCGATCCCCCGCGTCCGGACCGCGCTGCGGCGGAGAAGCAAGGACTGCTGGTCAACCCGTACCGCACGAGCAGCCAGCTGTGGCGTATCCATTCGACGTCGATCCTGCTCGTCGTGCCGCAGTACGTCGTGTGGACGTACGCACTCGTGTGGTTGATGTCCGACCGCGGATGGTCCGCCGCATCGGCCGGTGTACTCGTCACCGCAACCCAGATCCTGGGAGCCCTCGGCCGCATGGGCGTCGGCGCACTGTCCGACCGCGTCGGCAGCCGAATGCGTCCGCTCCGCTGGGTCGCCGTATCGACGACGGTCACCATGCTCGTACTCGCGATCACCAACTGGATGGACTCCCCCGTGTCCATCGTCGTCATGGTCGTCGCATCGGTCGTCACCGTCGCACCCAACGGGTTGGCCTTCACCGCGGTCGCTGAGTTCGCGGGACCGTACTGGAGCGGTCGTGCGCTGGGAATGCAGAACACAGGTCAGTACATCGCCGCGTCCCTCGTACCCCCGGCATTCGGCGCCCTCGCGGCCGTCAGCTTTCCCGTGGCGTTCCTGGTGTCCTCGGTCTTCCCTGCCCTGTCCGTCCCCGTCATCCCGGCGGACCACGAGTCGAAGGACTGACCGGAGGCGGTTGGGGGCGCGGCGGTCGGGGGCGCGGCGGTCGGGGGCGCGGCGGTCCGGGGCGCGCCCGTTCTGGTGACCGAATGTCACCTTCGGTCACTTGGGCCCGCCGGATCAGCAGCGAGGGCGTCCTTCGCTCACTCTGAGTGACCGAAGGCGTCCCTCGCTCAGGTCAGCCCGTCGGATATAAGCGAGGGCGCCCCTCGCTCACTCACGGCAGTCTCAAGCGGTCGATGCACCACCGCTCCTGACCAGGAAGAAGTAGGTGGTGTGTCGTGGGTAGAACGCGGGGCAAATCGGAAGAAGTGCGCGATAGCTTCTACGCCATGATCGATTCCGGGG